>JBDTTL010000079.1:0-16596 GCA_039930665.1 Acidobacteriota bacterium | reverse complement strand
GATGTTCCGCATTGCCGACGCCTATGAAAAGGCGTCACACTGACATTAGGAGAACAACAGATGGCATTCACCCTACCCGCACTTCCCTACGCCTTCGATGCGCTAGAGCCGCATATCGATGCGAAGACGATGGAGATCCACCACGATAAGCACCATCAGGCGTACATCACCAACGTCAACAAGGCGCTGGAGTCTGCGCCGGAACTGGCTTCGAAGAGCGTGGAAGAACTACTCGCGAATAACTGCGCCATCGTGCCGGAGGCGATCAAGACCGCTGTGCGCAATAACGGCGGCGGCCACTACAATCATTCGATGTTCTGGACGATTCTGGGCCCGGGCGGGGGCGGTGCTCCGGCAGGCAATCTGGCGCAGGCGATCACCGGCGCATTCGGCAGCTTCGATGCCATGAAAGAAAAGTTCAACGCTGCGGCGACCACTCGTTTCGGTTCCGGATGGGCCTGGGTGGTGAAGAGCGGATCGACAATCGAAATTATTTCGACCGCGAACCAGGATTGCCCGATTATGGAAGGAAAGTTCCCCGTGATCGGACTCGACGTGTGGGAGCATGCTTACTATTTGAAGTATCAGAATCGCCGGCCGGAATACATAGGCGCGTGGTGGAGCGTGGTGAATTGGGCGGAAGCCGAGAAGCGCTTCAACGCCGGCAAATAGTCGGCCACTACGTCGCCGGATTCGGTGCGTCAGTCGCGCCGGCCCACAGGAAGCCGCCGTCTTGTAATCGATACCAGGCGGCGTTTCCTGTCAGACTTTCGCCCACCGTGACGGACGCGATGAGAACGCTGGCGCCCGGCTGCAAAACTGCGCGAATCACGGAAGAGCGATTCGGTTGATCCCCACGAACGTTCGCCTGGGTGATCGTCATCACTGTCCTTCCGGGAACCGTCTGGGTGGCGGGCGGGATCAGCGATAACAGCTTTTCCCGGCTGAAAACGAAGCCGGGGCAGGTTTTATTGCCGCGGATCTCTCGATGCATGACGATATGGTCCGCGTCCAAAGGGATCGACCAGCGGCGCGCGAGTTCTCCCACCAGTTCGGCCGATGCAGCGTACTGCGCATCGGTCCATTGATCCTGCGCGCGGCCTTCATGCTCGATCCCAATGGTGTAGAAGTTTGGATTCACGTGTGGGCGCAGCAGCCGCCACGTCGGATTCACGGGGCTTCCCGCATGATACGCGGTATCTTCTTCGCTCACGTATTGATGGACTTCGCCACAGCGTCCAACGCAATAGTGGGCGGATACCAGCGCGTTATCGTTATCGAACCATGCATCGGCCGAGGCGAGCGTGCCTTCGGAAATGTGAATTACGATAGCCGCCGGCCGCAATCCTCCGGGCCGTCCCGGCATGAAATTTCTTAGAGAACATGCTTTGCGTTTCACATTCATATGCGTTACCCGACCGCTCCCAGATCGCCCTGCTCTCCGCTGACGGAGCCCACCGGCGGAAGATCCGAAACCGTTGCCTGCCGCAGTGCGCGGTCTTGTGATTCCTGGCCGGCCACAGCGGACCGCAGCTTGAGCAAATCCTTCAACAGATGGAACCAGAAGGGCGCGCCCAGGGTGAGCAGCAGCGCGCTGATTGCCACGCCCGCCCAGTTCACTTGCTGCCAGCGGGCCAGCCATTCGGTTCGAGTTGACTGCACTACGATGATGTCGGCGGCCCGGAGTTTCGCTACCGCGACGCGCACATCGTCGTCAGGCGCGACGGTCTGGGCCAATTCCACCGCCTGATTGCGTACCGTATCGTCGCGCTGCAGACGTTGGAGCAGATCGAGTGTATCCAGCGGGAGAGCCAGCGCAACCGCGATCCCTAAGACTGCGACCAGCTTCCGGCTTTGCGCGGTGAATTTCGCCGACGCCTGATCCATGGCCGGGTCGAACACACCGAAGATTTCGCTCGCGAGCCCGGCCGCCGGGCTCCGCGCGATCGCGGTGCTACGAATCACGGCGGCGGCCAAGTCCGGCCGTTCGGTGGAAAGTTCCAGGGCTGTACGACGCATGTGGGCCAGCAGCGCAGGCGCGTCGAAGCCAGGCGCCAGGACCGCTATTTTGTCTTTCAATTCTGAATAAACCTGGTGTGCAGAAGGTTTCTGAGCCAGAAACAGTAGCGTCTCGATTAAATCTTCGCGTGTGATGGCGTCTTTCGAGCGCACAATCTTGTGCGCCAGGAATTCCGCGCCGCCGCCCACGAAGCCCCAGCCCAATTGCCGGAATATATCCAACACTCCGTCGCGCAGGTGCCGCGAACGCAGCCTAAGGAAGTTCGCCACAATCTGCGTCAGCACGGTGACGACTAAACTCAGAACCAGCAGCACAGTGACGAAGCCAATCAAGGTATCGATCGATCGGAGCATGCCGAAAACATATCCGGCGACGGCCGACCTTCGCGCAGAGTCACCGCGCTAACTGAAGTTGGCAAGAAACTTGCGGCGGTAACGGCTCTGTTATCCGCCATTTTGCCGTGGAACAAATCCGAAATACTTTCGTACTCTATTCCATATGCCGACTCTTTGGGCAGATCTGCGGTATGCCGTTCGCATGCTCCGTAAAAGCGCCGCCTTCACGGCGGTAGCAGTGGCGGCGCTAGCGCTTGGCATCGGAGCGAATACCGCGATTTTCACGGTGGTAAACGCCGTGCTGCTGAATCCGTTGCCGTATCCGCAGCCGGATCTCATCATGAAACTCGGGCGGAAGTTTACGAATGGTGTAGGCTACTCCAACTCGATACCGAAATACTTCGCTTGGCGGCGGAATCAGGCGTTCGATGCCATGGCGCTGTACGATTTCGGTTCACTCGGCATGAATCTGGGCACCAGCAGCCCGCCGGATCAGATCAAGGCCGCGCACGTCTCGGCGGAATATTTCAAGGTCTTCGGCGGCTCGCCGGTGACTGGCCGGGGCTTCACCGACACGGAAGATTTACCCAAGGGGCCACAGGCGGCGGTGATCACTTACGGGCTGTGGCAATCGCGATTCGGCGGAGACCGCGGCGTCATCGGGCGTACGGTTCTGCTCAACGGATCGCCTTTCCCAGTGGTTGGAGTGCTGCCTCCCGGATTCATTCCCCAACCCGAGGCGGCGGACGTGCTGCTCCCGATGCAAGCCGATCCCGATAGCACTAACCAAGGACACTACCTGAGTGTGGCGGGCCGCCTGAAGCCCGGCGTCACGCAAGCGGTGGCGCAGGCGCAGTTAACCGCGTCGGGCGAACAGTTTCGCCGGGATTATCCAAAGTGGATGGATGCCAATGAGGGCGTAGCGGTCGTGCCGATGCGAGAGGCCATGGTAGGCGACGTGCGCCCGGCGCTGCTGATACTGAGTGGCGCGGTGGCGCTGGTTCTCCTCATCGCGTGCGCTAACGTCGCCAGTCTGCTGCTGGCGCGCGCCTCCGTGCGGCAACGCGAACTGGCGATTCGCGGGGCGGTGGGCGCGACCCGTATGCGCGTGGTGCGCCAGATGCTGACCGAGAGCATGGTATTGGCTGCGCTTGGCGGAGTGTTCGGCTTCGCCCTGGGAGCGTGGGGCGTTCGCGAGCTGCTGGCGCTGGTGCCGGGGAACCTTCCACGACTAACGGACGCCGCCGGGAATCACGCGAGCGTTCCACTCCTCGATTGGCAGGTCGCGGCATTTACGATGGGCGTGGCGCTGCTGACCGGCTTGCTGTTTGGAACCTTCCCTGCGCTGCAAGCCTCCCGGGCAGATCTGTCGTCGCATCTCAAGGAATCCAGCGGACGCTCCGGGACTGCACTGAGACACAATCGCGTCCGGTCAATGCTGGTCGTGAGTGAAGTAGCCTTGGCGCTGGTGCTGCTGGTGGGGGCGGCGCTTCTGATCCGCACCTTTGCGGGTCTGCAAAACGCCAAGTCGGGTATCGAGCCGCGCGGCGTGCTGACGCTCCAGACCTCATTGGCGGGCAGCAACTATGCGACTACGGTGAAGGTCGACACCTTCAGCACTCAGGCCGTCCAGCGCATAGAAGCGCTCCCCGGCGTGGAGGCGGCTGCTTCCGCCATTGTTCTTCCCATCCAAGGCGGCGTCGATTTGCCCTTCGCTATTGCCGGCAAGCCACCTGCGAAGGGTGACTACAACGGCGACGAGCAATGGCGCAGCGTTTCGCCGCACTATTTTCAAGTCTTCAGAATTCCTCTCCTGCGCGGAAGATCGTTCAGCGAAACCGACACCGGCAACGCAAGCCGGGTAGTGATCATCAACGAGGCCATGGCAAAACGTTACTGGAAGAGTGAAGAGCCCATCGGCCAGGTGATCACCATCGGGCACGGCCTGGGGCCGCAGTTCGAAGATCCTCCTCGGCAGATCGTGGGCATCGTGGGCACGGTTCGCGAAAACGGATTAAAGAAAGCGGATCAGGGTGTTATGTACATTCCGCAGAGCCAGGTTCCAGAGGGTATTACGGCTCTGAGCAACAGCATCCTGCCGCTTTCCTGGGCGGTTCGCACGGCAACGGGTCCCATGACCATGCGCGCCCCGGTGGAGCGGGAACTGTGGGCGGTTGACGGGCAGCTTCCCATTTCGAGGGAGCGGACCATGGAGCAGGTGGTCGCCGATACGGTTTCCCGGCAGAGTTTCAATATGCTGCTGCTGAGCATCTTCGCCGGAGTCGCCTTAGTGCTGGCGGCCATCGGGATCTATGGTCTGATGTCTTACGCCGTCGAGCAGAGAACTCAGGAACTCGGCATCCGCATGGCGCTGGGCGCGGACCGCAGCCACGTACTTCGCTTGGTGATGGCGCAGGGAGTGAAGCTGGCGGTCGGCGGCGTGTCGCTAGGTTTGGCGCTTGCTTGGGCGCTGACGCGTTTGATTTCGAGCTTGCTGTTTGGCGTGAAGGCCAGCGACCCCACGACGTTCGGCTTGGTAGCGGCGATACTGGCTGCTGTCGCACTGGCCGCTGCTTACGTACCGGCGCGGCGTGCGACCACCATCGATCCGATGATCGCGCTGCGCTACGAGTAGCGTTCGAGAATCGTCAAACTCCGGAGCGCCCGAAGCCGAGGATCCGTTCTTCTTCCTCTCTCGTTATCGTGTATCCGAAATCGCCCTTCGGAAACTGCTCGCGAAAGCGCCGCAGCGCACCGTCGATGCGTTGATCGCGGGACGACTTCAAGCGCAATACGCGTTCTCGAAGAGCGACACGGATGGCCTCTGTTTTCGACTCATGCGCGAGTTTGGCCACTTCAGCTGCGAGGCTTTCGACTTCGGCGTTTTTGATATGCAGGGCCATGCAGCGCGACCGCTCAGTATTTAGGGACCGATGGGTCGATCTTGTCGCTCCACGCCGTGATGCCGCCGAGCATGTTTTTCACATTCTTGAAGCCCGATTGCCGCAGGAATTCGCAGGCTTTCGCGCTGCGGCCACCCATCTTGCAGTGCACAATCACTTCGGTATTAGGGTCCAGTTCGCCGACTCGTTTTGGAACGTCGCCCAGCGGGATCAGCTTGGCGCCGGGGATACTGGCGATCTGATACTCATTAGGCTCGCGCACGTCGATGAACTGAAATTTGTCGCCGCGATCCAGACGGGCTTTCAACGCCACGGCGTCGATCTCGGTATCGGACATGTAGCCCGCTTGTTGTTCTGTCACAGGGGCAACCTCCGCGGGGTTCGGTACTCCGCAAAATTGGTGATAGTCGATCAGTTCGTGAATCGTAGGATGATCGCCGCACACCGGGCATTCCACATTGCGGCGCAGTTTCAGCTCGCGGAAACGCATGGCCAGAGCGTCGTAGAGCAGCAAGCGTCCGACCAGAGTTTCGCCAACGCCCAGGATCAGCTTCACGGCTTCGGTGGCCTGGATGAGTCCAATAGTTCCGGGCAGAATGCCGAGGACGCCGCCTTCAGCGCAGCTCGGAACCAGACCGGGAGGCGGCGGCTCGGGATATAGGCAGCGATAACACGGTCCGCCGGGATACGCGAAGATCGTGGCCTGTCCTTCGAAGCGGAAAATCGATCCGTAAACGTTGGGCTTCTTCAACAGCACGCAGGCGTCATTGATCAAATAGCGCGTGGGGAAATTATCGGTGCCGTCGACCACCATATCGTAATCTTTGATAATGTCGAGCGCGTTCTCGCTGGTTATGGCGGTATCAAACTTGTCCACCGTCATGTAGGGATTGATGTCGAGCATGGAATCGGCCGCCGAATCCAGCTTCTTCCGGCCGACATCTTTGGTCCCGTGGATCACCTGGCGCTGCAAGTTGGTGAAGTCGACTACGTCGAAGTCGACAACTCCGATGCGGCCTACACCGGACGCGGCCAGGTACAAGCCCAGCGGCGCGCCCAGCCCGCCGGCGCCCACCATCAGCACCTTCGCGTTCTTCAGCTTGAGCTGCCCTTCCATGCCCACTTCGGGCAGGATCAAGTGGCGCGAGTAGCGCAGAATTTCGTCTTTATTCAGAGTCGTCGCGTTCGCGACCGGCGGCGTTGCCACAGCCATCACACACCTCCAGCAATGCTCGGGACGATGGACAGAGTGTCGCCCGCGGCGACAGGAGTCGCGTCCTTTTGCAGATAACGGATGTCATCATCGTTCAAATAAACGTTGACGAAGCTGCGCATCTTGCCCTCGTCATTGAAGAGCTGCTTGCGCAGATCGGGAAACTTCTGGGTTAGCGACGCCAGCACTTCGGCGACAGTTCCGCCAGCCAGGTCCACCGAATCGTGCTTGTCGGCGAACTGGCGAAGGGGCGTCGGGATTAGGACTTTGGCCATATCAATTCTTCTTTCTCTGCGGCGGTCTGTTCGGCGTTGGGCAGGAAGCTGTTGGCGTGATCGAACTTGCCGCCCTTCACCGAGAGTACGACGAATGAATACCAGGGACACGAATTCTCGAGATCGGTCTTCGAGAAGTAGGCGTCGCAATCCGGATGCGAGTGGAAAATGCCGATCAGGTCGAGGCCGGCCGCACGCGCCTGCTTGTCCGCTTCGAGCAGGTCTTCGGGACGCAGTTCGTAGCGCGCTCCCTGAGCGCCCGTGTAGGCGTTTTCAAGCGGCTGGGCGAGCGTGACATCTTTCACATCGCCCATGATCGACCCTATCATGGCTCCGCAACATTCGTTCGGAAACTTTGCCTCGGCGTGGCCCACCATGGCCTTCCACGCAACATCATTGATCTTAATCATTCCAAAATGACTCGCTTAGATATTTCGTGGCGCCGTCGCACAGCATCGTCACCACTACGCCACTCTGCCCGGCAGCGGCCAGTCCCTTGCCAACCTCGCGCGCTGCGTGGACGTTGGCGCCGGACGACATCCCCACCAGCAAGCCTTCATGACGCCCTAGCCAGCGCGTCATCGCGTAGGCGTCTTCGGTCTCAATCCAAAGGTTATCATCGGCCAGCGTCGGGTCATAGATAGCGGGCACGATGGCGGTGGGCATGTGCTTCAGGCCTTCGAGGCCATGGAATCCCGACGACGGCTGCGCCGAGATGCACTTTACTCCAGCCACGTCGCGCTTGAGGCGGCGCGAGGTACCGGTGAAGGTTCCGCTGGTCCCCATGCTGGTGACGAAATGCGTCACGCGGCCGTCCGTCTGGCGGATAATCTCCGCCCCAGTGCCGTCGAAATGGGCGCGCCAGTTGGCCGGGTTGCCGTACTGATCGGGATAAAAATATCTCTCTTCGGCGGCCGCAAATACCTGCTGGCACAAACGAATCGCCCCATCGGAGCCTTCGCCGGGATCGGAATACACCATTTCCGCGCCGTAGGCCTTCAGGATCTGCTTGCGCTCATGAGAGGCGTTAGCGGGCAGGCACAATTTCACCCGGTAGCCCTTGATGGCGCAGATCATCGCGTACGCGATGCCGGTGTTGCCGCTGGTGGCATCGAGCAGGACATGGTCCTTCGTTAGCGCGCCGGAGCGCTCGCCTTCCAGGATCATGTTCAGTCCAGCCCGGTCCTTGACAGAGCCGCCGGGGTTGAAAAACTCCGCTTTGGCGTAGATCTCGACGCCGGGCAAGTCTTCGTCGACCCTGGCCAGGCGGATCAGCGGGGTGTTACCGATCTGGCCGAGCAGCGAGTGCGCAGATTGGACGGCTGTTTTGGGTGCTACAGGGACCATGTGGGGGTACCTATTGATTGTAGAGATCCCCTGCAAAGTCTGTCAACGCAAAGGGGTATAGCCATCCAACTGTATTAGAAGCAGATAGCGCGTAGAAGTTGCAGAAAATCGGCTATCCCCGGACCAAAGCCACTTTCAGCCCGGAGGAAACCCCGCGGAAGTGTGCAACCGGCCCTCTACTGGCTCAGTCGAAGCGCCTGGGAGGCGAGCGTCAGGAACGCCTGCGTAAGTTCCTGGGTGTTTGCCGCGAAAACGTACTTGCCTTGCGGCTGCGTCGGATCGTTCACGCAAGCGCCCGAGTTGGTGCATACGGGTGTCGTCATCCAACCGGGATCGTTCGCCATTCGCTGCAAGAGCACATCGTCCACGGAATTGGTGAAACCCACAGTGAAAACGTACACCGGCAGTGCACCGTTTGTGCGCGCACGAGTCGCGGCGTCGTCGGTCGCATTGACTGCGGCGTTGTGAGCGTTGGTCCAGTCGGTGGTGGTATTCCCGGTGATCGCAATGCGGCCGCTGGTTAGGGTCACGGGCTTATACGCTCCCACGGGAGAGACGGAATTTCCGTAAACGTCGGTGGGTGGCAGCCACTTAAAGTCGGTGATATTTCCTGAAGCCCCGCCCGCGAATTTACAGCCTGGCGCGGTTCCGGCGATGCCTACGCTGTTATTTGTGCTGGAGTGACTCGCTTGGATCGGGTTGTAAAGAGCCGAGAAAGTTTGACTAGGCGGGTCCGCCGCATTAAAGGCTCCGATCGTGCCAGCGGGAATATCGGCCATGTAGCCGGCGCCTCCGTAATTCATCGACTGCCCAGTGAACCAATGGCGTCCGGCACCGGAGGTCCAGCCCCCGCCCCCGGTCGTTTTTCCATTGGCGTCCTGGCAGCCGCTCGATGCGGAAATGCCGTATTGGCCGGCGTCCGACCAGTCGTAGACCAAGGTGTTGGGCAAACCGTCGGTCTCCACTACCAGCAGATTCAGCGCGCCCGGCAGCGCCATCTTATAAAGTTCGTTGTACGCCATGGAGACCGCTTCCGGCGTACCGGTGCGCCCGTTACACTTGATGGTATCCAGGGCGCCGCTGACGCTGCCCGTCGAATTCATATAGCCGAGCGTCGTCTGGAACGATGTCGAGGGAGCGATGACGGGCGCGATGCCGTCGCTAAAAGTGATCAATCCGATTTGGTCGCGGCCGGCAGCAAACTGGCCGGTGAACTCTTTCGCCGCGGTGATTAAGGAACTGCACGACGATCCCATCGATCCTGAGCGGTCCAGGACAAGCATGGCGACCACATCGCGCCGCGAGGCGTTACTGGCGGCGCTAATCACTGTAACATCCATCCCAAACCAGCGCATGAACCAAGTGGGCGCGGAGGTGGTGGCGGTGACCGTCACGTTGCGTACTTGCGCATTCGTCGGGTCATCAAAAACATGGACATGGGTGTCGGTTGTGTCCATCTGGGTGTTCTTGGTGGCCCAATCGTTCGCCGGCAAATTAGCGTAGAACCAGTTGACCGCCTTTTGCTTGGCACTGGCAGTCTGCGAAGCGGTGGATTGTCCGAGGGAGAGTCCCCGGGCCGCGGCCAGTGCCGCGCCGTCGACTGCCGCCTGCAGCTTGGATTTAATGGCGTACACATAGCCCACGTCAATTGCCAGTCCGACGGCCGGAATGATGAAGACGAGAGCCGCGGATCCGAGCAGCAAGGAAACCCCGCGCTCTTTACAATGATTTCGTTTCGAGTTCATTTCGTGGCTCGCTTTCCTTTAGAAAAAATATCGGGCGTAGACGCCCTGGCCGGAGACGCTGCTGATCGAAAGGCTGGGAGACTGAAAGTAGCCCTCCGCAACGTAGATCACGTCGCCATCGGTCAACGGCGCTTGCCCGTTGAGGTTGGTCTGCCACAGATTGAGCATTTGGGTTTGCGCCGCACCGGACAATTGAGCTCCCGTGTCGGTGAGGTAATTCTGCACCAGGCCGGAACTGCCTATTGTGGCCTGGCTGGCGTCCCCCAGGGTGCTTTGGCGTTGACTGGTTAGCGTCCCGTTTCCGAAAACAATCCGCTGCAGATAAACGAACTTGTCATGGTTGGCGCAATTGCCGCCGCTCACCGATACGCAGTTGGGATCGCTCGTGGCCCCCACATACATCACCTTCGTAATCCAGATGAGACCGTCACCCGCGGAGCCGGTATTCGATTGGACCGAATTAGCTCCATTGGGAAATACAGGGGCCTTAAGATTTACTCCCGCCCCCAGGCGCAGCGCCAATTGTTGATAGCCGGACTGGGAGAAATCGGCGCCGTGGATGTACATGCTCGCCATATCGCGCACCATGTGATTTACCGCGATCGACTTTATGATGTTCATGCCGACCACGAATGTTCCCAGTAAAATCGGAGCGAAAAATGAGATCACGAGTGCAAATTCCACAATCTCATTGCCCCGCTCGCCCTTGTGAACTCTGCTGATGGGAAGTCTCATCTCATTCCTCTCTAACGGCTAATGCTGGAGACGCCGGCCGGAAGTCCGCCGAGGATGTCGGAGGACCGCACGTTCAGGGTTAGTGGAAGCGACGCATAGAAGGGACCGACTATGGTTCCGCTCAGAGGCATCATCCACGCAAGAGTGACGCCCTGCACCGATACTTCGACTACATTTCCGGGGACGTTTCCGCCGGCCGCAATCGCCGTATTCGGGTTGGCCGGACTGTAGTAATCCACGTGGATCTTATTGGGACTGTCGCTGGCTTTCACCAAGCCGAACGCGTAACGCTGCACCACTTGCTCCACCGACGCATCCTGTCCTGCTCCGCCTTGGGTCTGGTAAGTGATGGCATAACGGCAACCTTCGCGGACGGCGTTTTGCAAGGTCGACCAGCGGAATAACATCATGCCCATATCCAAGAAGAATAGAATCAGGGCCAGCATGGGAAGGAATGTGAATACGGATTCGATCATCACGTTGCCACCGCTCCTTCGCCTGCGGCGCTCCGAAATTGCGTCGGGATCTTTTTTCATGACGAACCCAGGATACGGTTATTGCTGAGTCAGTCGAACCGTACGAAGGACTCAATTCGATTGCCCCCTGAGTACTTGTAGTTTTGGTCAACCGAGTACCGGAACGAAGGGACTGAGAGCTGAGACACTCGACGCCTGCACAATGGCCGTGCGTGAAGGCCCAGGATGTTTTTGAAACGCGGAAGCACCATATGCCGCAATGATTTAGCCGATGTAAGCGGGTGATGAAAGCGTTGCCACGGCCGCGAACGGCGTACTGTTGCCGGTCTTCATGATATTCTGAACACCATGAAAACGATGGACCCTAGTCGGCGGAATCTGCTTTCGCTGGGAGCCGGCCTCGCGGCTCTCACCGCCTGCAATAACGCTAAACAAGAGACGCCCAGTATGATCGGCGCACCGCTATCGAAGCACGGCGAACGGTCCCCGCACGAGACCTCAGTGAGGGCGCTGCCGCCCTCCGATACCAAAACTCCGGCGACGGGTTCTTCGCGCACTCCGCTGCAGGATACTTACGGAATCATTACGCCGTCCGGGCTTCATTTCGAGCGGCACCATTCAGGTGTGCCGGACATCGATCCGGCTAAACATGAGCTGTTGATTCACGGCCTGGTCGAGCAGCCGCTGGTCTACACACTGGAAGATTTAAAGCGGTTTCCTTCGGTATCGCGCATTCATTTCGTCGAGTGCTCGGGCAATGGGCGCAGCGAATACTCGGGCAATTTGGGCGCAGATCCGGCGACCAGCCACGGTCTCGCGAGTTGCAGCGAGTGGACCGGCGTTCCGGTGAAACTGCTGTTGGCAGAGGCCAAAGTAAAGCCCGAAGCCAAATGGGTGATCGCGGAAGGCGGGGATGCGTGCAGGCTTACGCGCAGCATCCCGATCGCGAAGCTGCTAAACGACGCGCTCATCGTCTACGGGCAGAATGGCGAGCCGATCCGGCCCGAACAGGGCTATCCCATGCGTCTGCTGTTGCCGGGATGGGAGGGCAATACCAACACCAAGTGGCTGCGGCGGCTGAATGTGGCGGACGTGCCGGCAATGACGACGCATGAGACGGCGTTTTACACCGACCTGCTGCCGGACGGTAAGGCTCGGCAGTTCAGCTTTGAGCTGGAAGCGAAGTCGGTGATCACACGGCCGTCTGGCGGGCAAAAGATGCCGGGCGGCGCGGGCACGTATGAGATCACGGGTCTCGCGTGGTCCGGACGCGGGAAGATCCAGCGGGTCGAAATATCGGTGGACGGCGGGAAGAGCTGGAAGGACGCCGACTTACAGCAGGCCGGCTTCACCAAGGCCTTTACCCGGTTCCGCATGCCCTGGACCTGGGATGGCGGTGCGGCGTCGCTGCAATCCCGCGCCACCGATGAGACGGGTTATTTACAACCCAGTGCCGACGAGATGCTCGAAGCTCGCGGCCGCAATTACGGCTATCACAATAATCAGATCAAAACCTGGTACGTGCGTAGCGATGGGAGCGTGTCGCATGTTGCGCAGGGCGTTTAGTATCGCCGTCGTGGCGCTATGCAGTGTCGCCTTCGGCCAGCAGGCGCGAATCGGGAGGCCGGCTAGCGAAGAAAAGATCAAAGCTATGGACATCACGGTGTTCCCCGACGGCCGCGGTCTTCCAGCAGGAAGCGGCACGGCGGCGAAGGGCAGGGACATTTTCAAAGCCAAATGCGCGGTGTGCCACAACGACAAGGGTGAGGGACGTCAAGGCCAATATCCTGCTCTGGTGGGCGGCATCGGTACCATTAATACTTCCAAGCCAGTGAAAACCGTTGGAAGTTACTGGCCCTACGCGACCACGGTGTTCGACTACATCCGCCGCGCGATGCCATACGACCAACCCGGCACGCTCGAACCCAATGAGATCTATTCGCTGGTCGGCTTCGTGCTGAACGCCAATGGAATCGTGGGCGAGAACGATGAGATCAATGCAACCACCCTTCCTAAGGTCAAGATGCCGAACCGCGATGGGTTCATCCCCGACGCCAGGCCGGACGTGAAGGCGAAACGCTAGAAAATCACGGCTTCGACGCCGCAGCCAAGCGCGCAGTGCACCCTCTTCAGCCCGTCCGAAACCCTCTCCGCGATTTAGCTGAGCGCGTGCGCCCGAATTTAGCTTAGAGGCGCACTAAGTCCAGTACGAACCGGCTAGAACATCGGTACCCACCTACTTTGAACCCCTAGTCTCATTACGGCTACTCGACCGCGAGCTAGTCTGTATCCGATGTGGATCATCAAACCAATTGAATTTAAACCGAACGAACGCGCCACGTTGCGGCGCACCTCCGGCAATAAATTCTCGGAGGAATTGGTATGAGTCTTCTCGCGGTATTGAACCCGCCTAAGAAACCACGGAAAAAAACCCAGTACCCCACAGACTGGGAAATCCGCAGATTTTCAATCGACGACGACTCTAAATACCAAGCCGAGGAAGAACCGGTCGACGAGAAGAACGTGCGGCTATGGGCGGTGGTGTATGGGGTGATCGGCGTGCTCGCCTGTATCCTCATTCTGGCGCAGGCGGATCCGGGGCAGCCCGGCCATTTCTTGATCTATATGGCCTGTGCCAACATGGCCGCGTTCGGGCTGCGGCTGACATCCAGCCAAAGCGTGTTGCCAGCCGGGTTTCTGTTCCTGCTGCTGGGGATTGGAGATCTGAGTCTTCCCGAATTGCTGTTCGTAGCGCTCAGCATCACTCTGCAGCGTGAAGCCCGCGCCATGCGCCGCCCCAGCGACTTCTGGGGACTATTCTATAGGATTGCAACCGTTACGATCGGGCTGGCTGCGGCGCAGCCTACCTACAAAACAATCTTGCAATTGACGGATAACGCGATATTCCCCGCGCCCATCATCGCGAGCGCATTCGTATTGATGGCGAACTGCGGCCTCTCAGTGATGTTGCTGACCAGGCCAAAGGAGCCGATCCTCGATACGTACCGTGCGGAATGCCGTCCATTGTTGCCTTGGTTTATCGCGACGGCTTATCTTGCGTATCTGGTCCAGAGCGCTGGTACTCAAACGGGTTACCATCCGGCATTCATCGCGCTTCCTTTGTTGTTTACGCTCGACCGTGGTTACCGAACCTGGACAGCCTCTCTTGCGGAGCGCAAAGAAGAATTCGCGCAATTGCATCGCAATACGCTCGATACCCTGGCTCTCGCCATCGATGCCCGCGACCAAACCACACATATGCACCTTCGGCGAGTACAAATTTCCGCGCTGGCCGTGGGCCGTGAATTGAAGCTGAGCGAACCGGAGTTAGAGGCGCTGAATATCTCCGCCATGCTGCATGACATCGGCAAACTCGGGATACCGGACCACATTCTGCTCAAACCCGGTTCCCTGACCGCGCCAGAGTGGGAAAAAATGAAGACGCATGCGCTGATCGGCGCCGACATGCTTACCCGCATGCACTTCCCGGAGATGGTGTCGGACATTGTAAAGGCGCATCACGAGAAATGGGACGGCAGCGGCTATCCGCTGGGTATCAAGGACACGGAGATTCCCATTGGAGCGCGCATCCTTTCGGCAGTCGACTGCCTGGATGCGCTGGCATCCGACCGGCCTTACCGAGCGGCGCTCCCCTTGGATGAAGCCATGGATATGGTTCGCCGCCAGTCGGGCAAGAGCTATGATCCAGCGATCATCGCGATCCTAGAGCGAAAATACATCGAACTGGACCAACTGGCTCGGGGCACCGTTGGGAATTCCCCGCTCAGTTTGAACGCTGCCTCGCCGGCGTCTCCCGAAGAAGGGATCGCTAACCTCGCGACCCGCTTGCGGACCGAATCGAAAGCGAAGGCCAATAGCGATATTCTTGAACCGATCGTTTCCGCCAGGCAGGAAACTCAGTGGTTACGGTCCCTGGCCTCCGACCTGGCGCAATCCACACACCTGGATGAAGTCGCCTCCGTGATCTACAAGTGCTTGGGCCAGAAGATAGGCTTCGACACTTTAGGGCTGTATGTCCGGCGCGAGGATTACCTAGACCCGATCTACTTCCTGGGCGCGCATCTTTCCTTATTCACCAAGAAACCCTTTTCGATTACCGAAGGGCTCTCCGGCTGGGTTGCCCAGCATGGGCGCCCCATCGTAAACGGAAACGTCTCCATCGAATGTTGCTATGCCAACGATTCTGTGGTTCTGAACAACCTGCAGACAGCTCTGTCCGTGCCCTTTGAGGGCAAAGGCGGAACCGCTGGAGTCATTACGCTGTATCACCTCGATCGAGAAGCATTCAGTCAGGAGCATCTGCGTATTCTGGAGTCGGCTTGCCTGCAGATTGGACCGGCAGTCGAAGCGGCGCTGAAGTTGCAGGATGCGAAGGAGTCGGCCGCCACGGATCATCTGACCGGCGTTCCGAATGCGAGAGCGCTGGCGATTCACTTGAAACAGGAATTGAGCCGCGCGGGACGCGACCAGTCCCAAGTGGGCGTGCTGGTTTGCGATTTGGATGGCTTTAAGCAAGTGAACGATCGCTTCGGGCACCTGAAGGGGAACGAAGTCCTGCAATGCGTCGCGAAGGGTTTGCGCGAAACGTGCCGAGGTTCGGATTATGTGGCGCGCATGGGAGGCGACGAATTCGTGATTGTGGTTCCTGATTTCCCGGAAGACTATGCTCCTCAACTCGAAAGACTGCGGGGAGCAGCCGTTGCGGCAGGACTAGTCGTAAGCGAAGAGCCCTGTCTTTCAATGAGCGTTGGAGTGGCGATTTTCCCGTCGGATGGCAGAGATGTGGAAACTCTGCTGGCAAGAGCCGACCAGCGCATGTATCAACTGAAGCGCGAAACCAAATCCCAAGGCGCGCCAAAGAGCCTTCCTGGAGATCACGCCGGTAGCGAGCCGGCAACCGATCTTCACAAGTTGGCCCACATCGGATAAGGATCGATCGGTCGGCCGATCATAGGGCCTCGGGCCGTGACGGGCTTAAAAAAGCCAGGTGCAACGGAAAGGTAAGCGAACTTGGCTCATTTCCCTAACTTCCATGCGACACACCCAGAGAACCTCTCCCGGCAGGTTGACAGCGCCGACGAACTCCACCTACAAACTCGCCGGTTTGAATCTCGGTATTCACTCGCGTGAATGCACATGTCCAGGTCCATCCGTAGGCCTTTCGGCGTGCCGCCCGGTGACTCGTTGCGTGGCTTCTCGATGTGGACACTTCGCCAGGGCTGCGCATATACTTTATTGGGGGCTCGGTACCCTCAATGGTAGCCGCAATCCCCTTGCTTGATGGAGGAGGCCGGCATGCCGTTTGAATCGCAGTTCGGGATTTGGATCGATCCTACCTCTCTTTTCGACCTCAAAGCCCCGCCAATTTCCCCGGCAGCCTATGAGGAGGGGGTCCGCAGAATCCTCATCAAGATCAGCGCCTCAAAGGTTGGGCGGGCGGTGCTCCATACCATACGGTTCCACGGCAGGGTTGTGCGGATCGTGCCGAACGTGTCGGGCGACTCCGCGTCGAGGAGTGCGGGGTCG
>JBDTTL010000078.1:0-16610 GCA_039930665.1 Acidobacteriota bacterium | reverse complement strand
CTACCACCTTCGCGCCTACCACTGCCGCTTGGCTCGCGTCGGTTACGTTTCCTGTAATACTGCCTTGGAGTAATTGTGCCTGGGCCGGCTGAGCCCCAGCGATCAATAGTCCTAAAATGGCCAAAAAGGCCGCAAACTGCACACCTTGCCTGTAAAATCGTTCCATAGACTAGCCCCCTTTTGCTAGTGTGTCGCCTTACCCTACGCGTGCCCCATCCGCGATCTTCGTACTTAAAATCAGACTGCTAAACCTACACCGCTCAGTTCGAATGCAGCGTCAGTTTCTGCACTCGCTAGTTGGTGATTTCACCCAAAACGATTTCGTTCGGACTACGGCAATCGAGTTCATGCGTCCACCAAATCAACCTCCGGCGACAATTGAACAGTCGCCGCTTCGCGCGGGCTTGAATCTACGGTTTAATGTGTTTAACGACCAGGTAGTCGATGGATCCGTTTACCTGCTTGAACCAGTGCGGCGTCCCGGCGGGAATTACCAGTACATCGCCTTTTTTCAGGTTATAGCTCTCTGGATTTGAAATGTCCTTGGCCGTCAACTGATTAGGCCTCCTCTCGCTGGGTTCAACGGCGGTGCCTCCCACAAGGATGGTGGCGCTTCCGTCCATGACATAGAAAATGTCGGTTTCCTTGAGGTGAATCTCGATATTGCCGTTCTTCACACGGCGATTCGTCTGCACCTCGTAGCCGGTACCCGGGACAATCGGGTTGGCGTTCGCCTTGCCAAAATTGTCGAGCAACCTCTGGCTATCCACATAGGTGGCCTTGGCGGCACCCATCTCGGCTGCCTGCGCCGATGCCTGAACCATCATGAGAGCCGCGAATGCAGCCACGCCTAATACTATCGTTCTCATTCTTTACTTCCTCCTCAGGAACTCATCGCTTTCTTTCAACTGTGACAGTGGAACCCTAGCGCTAAATCATAGCGCATAATTCGGGACTTCCAAACTGAGTGCTCAAAAACCCGCGCCTCATTGGCTGCTAAACCAGCAGCAACGTCAATGGGACGCGACTAAACCTCGATTCCCACGCCTGAACGAAGTCCAGGATCTTAACCCGCGAAGCGGATTTTACGCCCCGTTTCCCCAGTGAGTCCTTTGAAAGGTCTAAGTAAATCCACAGAAAGGGGAGGATGGGCATCTCAAGTTGAACATTCTTAAGTCAGTAATTATGCGCCCGGAAAAATTCTAGTTTGAGTCGCAGAAAAGCACCTACTTTTAATTCTGGTCCTTTCCCGATCATGAGCCCCGAACAAACGCTAACGAGCTTCTTGAAATGCGGCCCAATCCTTACACATTACATTGCAGTCACTCTAGTTTTACTTCAGTTGGGATGGCAACAACAGGAAGTATACTATTTGGAGTACCCATCGGACGCCATCTGCTCTACGCCTGCCCAGTCGAAGTTATTTCCGTTTGGGGGTGGTGTCGGCGCCGGTTTGTCTGGCATCATAACTATTCTTGATTTGATGAGTCCAAGATTCGACTGAGGAGTTGAGATCCTTATGTGGCTGAGAATTTCTTTGGGGATATTGCTCCCCGCGGCATTTCTGATAGGGCAAGGAGTGCAGAACCCCGCCCTGACGGGGGAGGCGGTGCGCAGCAGGGAAATCGCGAAGACCAACCCTTTTACAACGGAGGCCGATCTTCAGCAGGGTAGTGCGCTATTCCAGCTTCACTGCTCCTACTGTCACGGCTCCCATGGTGAAGGCGGCCGCGGGGCTGACCTAACGGCCGGAGTCTATAAACAGGGGGGGACGGACCCGGAGTTATTTAAAACCGTCCGCATCGGGATTCCCGGCACCGAGATGCCCGCGGTTCGCGTGAGCGACGACGAAGTCTGGAGGCTAGTGGGTTGGGTGAAGAAACTAGGATCCCAAGGCCTTTCGGAAAAGGCCCCGGGCGATGCTGCGGCCGGCAAAGCCACTTACGCCAAGAGCGGGTGCGCGGGTTGTCATCGAATCGGTAAGGACGGGTCAGATCTGGGACCTGACCTCACGGACATCGGTCGACGAAGAGGCTTAGCCTTTCTCACTGAATCGATCGTTAAGCCGGATGCGTTCGTGCCTAATGCCTATCGTGCTGTGCAGCTGGAAATGAAGTCCGGACCCAGCGTTTCGGGCATCCGCCTGAATGAAGACGACCTTTCCGTGCAGGTGCGCGACGTGGGCGGCAATCCCCGCTCCTACATGAAAGAAAATATAAAGGAAGTACACCGCGACAAACCCTCTCTTATGCCGTCGTATCAAACCCGGCTTAGCGAAAAGGAACTCGGCGACCTGGTGGCTTACTTGAATTCCCTGAAGGGGGCGCAATAGAAATGCAGAGATGGATTGTACGGATCGGAGCCGTGGTATTCGCCGCGGCAGTGGCATTCACGTTGAAAGGCCAGGCCCCAACCCAGGGCCCCGTGACATTTGAACGACTGATCAAGGCCGCGGATGAGCCCGGCAACTGGCTGATGTACTCGCACACCTACGATAGCTGGCGCTACAGCAGCCTCAATCAGATCGATGTACAGACGGTGAAAAATCTTCACGTGAAGTGGCTGTTCCAAGGCCGGCACCTGGAGAAGTTTGAGACCACTCCGCTGGTTGCCAACGGCATTATGTATCTGACGCGTCCCGAGAACGCCATCTACGCGCTGGATGCGGCCACCGGCCGTCAGTTGTGGAGCTACGAATATCGCAATCCGGCACGCACCTTCAATTGCTGCGGGAAAGTGAATCGCGGCTTGGCTATGCTGGGCAACACGCTGTTCATGAACACTCTCGACATGCACGTGGTTGCGGTTGATGCGCGTTCCGGCCACGAAATATGGAAGACCGAGATGGGCGACTACACAGCCGCCGGCGGCTACGCGGCCCCGGGCGCGCCGTTAGTGGTCAAAGACAAACTGATCGTCGGGATGGCAGGCGGCGAACACGGCGTCAACGGTTTCCTGGATGCTTACGATACCAAGACTGGCCAGCGCCTGTGGCGCTTCAATACCATTCCCCAGCCCGGCGAGGCGAACTTCGGAACCTGGGCCGGCGACTCCTGGAAAACCGGCGGTGTCACCACTTGGAACAACGGATCCTACGATCCAGAAACCAACACGCTTTTCTGGGGCACCAGCAATCCCTGGCCGGATTACAATGACGACTTCCGGGCCGGCGACAACCTGTATTCGTGCGCCGTGCTGGCGCTCGATCCCGACACCGGGAAGCTGAAGTGGTTCTTCCAATTCACGCCGCATGATTTGCACGATTGGGATTCCACCCAGATCCCGATCTTGCTCGATACCGAGTTCCGCGGTGAAATGAGAAAGACGCTGGCCTGGGCGAATCGAAACGGATTCTACTATCTGATCGATCGCACCAACGGAAAATTTCTAACTGCTAAGGCCTTCGTTAAACAAACCTGGGCAAAGGGCTTCGACGACAACGGCCGCCCCGAGTTGATTCCCGGCAACGAGCCAACTCCTGAGGGCAACGACCATACCTGGCCCGGGGTCGATGGCGGCGCTAATTGGATGTCGCACAGCTACAGTCCGCTCACCAAGTGGCTCTACGTATTTGCGCGCGAAGAACACCGGGTGTTCTCGAAGAACGCCGTACCGCATCCTACTACCGATGAGCCGGACCGGCCCCTCGCTCCGGGAGCCATCGCCAACGCGGGCGCTTATGACCCGGCAGCGGGCGGAGCCAAGACTCAAAACTTCGGCGCGCCGGAGGAAAGCTGGGGCAAAGTCATCGCCGTCGATCCCAGCTCTGGAGACGTCAAGTGGGAACACCGTGTCCTCACTCCGCCCTGGGGAGGCGTAATGGCGACCGGCGGAAATCTGGTCTTCGGCGGTACGCTCGAAGGTGTGGTGTTCGCCTTGAACGCCAAAACCGGAGAACGGCTGTGGACCTTCTCCGCGAACGGCCCGGTGTTCGCATCGCCCATCAGCTATCTGGCCAACGGAAAGCAGATGATATCGATCCCAGCCGGAGACTTGATCGTTACTTTCGGCCTGGATTAAACGCAGCAACGTGTTTAAACAAATCGGCATAGGAATGCTTCCGCAGCCCTGCGGGGATGCGCGATTGCGCAGGGTTGCGGCGGTGTTCGTGATCGCGTTGACGCTGGCTCTCCCGCTCGCCGCACAGAGCGGAGCCGAGAGAATCGGTGTCGCCGCCGCGGGGAAAGCCATCTTCGACGGTAAGGGTGGATGCGGCGCTTGCCATTCGATCGGAGATCGCGGGGCCAGCCTGGGACCGGATCTAGGCGACATCGGCATCACGCGCTCGCCGAAATCGCTGCGACTCGCACTGACCGATCCTGACGCCGAAATTTTTACGGAATACTACACCGTCGTTGTCGAAACCAAAGGCGGTGAAACCATCCGTGGCCTGACATTGAACGAGGACGACCTATCCATACAGATTCGCGACATCAACGGCTACCCCAGATCGTTTTTGAAAGACGCTCTCAAGGGCACCCATCGCGAACAGCGCTCCTTAATGCCCTCGTACGCCTCACAGCTTACCGGCGCAGAGATTGACGACGTAGTGGCCTACCTACGCACCCTGAAGGGACCGCCCCTGCCCCCGGACGCCAAGCGTCCGCGCCAACCCAATCATGCCTATTCGGACGTGGGCTTCCTAACCCGGATTGGTCGCGACGCAGAAGAAAGGCCGGATTCGCTGGTAAATGCGCTGGAGATCCCCGCCGGCGCATCCGTCGCGGAGATTGGCTCCGGCACTGGCTATTTCACTTGGCGACTGGCGGAAAAGGTCGGGCCCAAGGGCAAGGTTTTCGCTGTCGACATTCAGCAGAAGATGCTGGATTTGACCGCCGAGACAGTAAACAAGCACCATCTTTCGAACGTTGCTTTGGTGCTGGGTGCAGAGAACGATCCGCATCTGCCGGCCGCATCTCTTGATCTGGTCTTCATCGCCAACGCCTATCACGAATTTTCCAATCCGGAAGCAATCATCACGGCCGTGAACCGGGCTTTGAAGCCCAACGGACGGCTGGTCATCGTCGAATTTGCGGAAGGGCGTGCCTTCGGACCCCAGGACAAAGCTGAGAGAATGACCGTCAACCAAATCCGCGCCGAAATCGAGCCGCTGGGATTTGAGCTGGACCGCATCATGGAGTTACTGAACATCCAACACGGCCTGATCTTCAGCAAACGTCCGTGAGCGTGGCTTGTAGCAGAGCCCGTTGCGGCCAGCCAGCTATAATGAAGCCGGCGAGCAGGGTTTGAAAGACGAAGATTCCAACATCGACCAACCCGGCGCTGACCTACCTCCACAGCGCATCCGCAAAGCTGTGTCGCTTGCACTGCCAGTCGCCGCGGCGCTGATCGTCGTATACGTCTGGTGGCCCCGCACGAACAAACCAGTCGCGCCCGATGTGCCAAATCCGCAAGCTCCGGCTTCGCAGGCGGCAACGCCCGCTGACAGTTCTCCGTCCCCTCACGACTTGCCGTCGGGACATCCCGGCCCCGGCGACAGTGACAGTTTGCTGCAGCAGATGGGCAAGGGCGATGCGTCGGGCACAGGCGACCTGTCGGGACCGGTTGCCACCAACCAGCAGCTGGAAGCTCAATATAAAATCATCACGGAAAATCAGGATCAGCTAAGCAAGATCAAAAATGAAGTGGCAGCCGCAGCTGAATCGAAGAACAGGACCGAAGTTCAGCAGGGTATCCAGCGCGGAAAGCCATTAATTGCGATGTTGAACGCACGCATGGCGGCGTTTCAAAAAGATTTGACGGCGGCGCGGCGTGCCAGGCCAAACGACCCCGTTGTGCAATGGCTCACGGCGGAGTTGCTGATCGTCGTCGGCGGCGAACCCGAAGACATCTTGCCCTATTTGAACCGCGCCGTCTCCGACCACCTTGACCGGCCCCGTTTATTCGTGAGTTTGGCGAAGGTTGAATTTGATCTGAACCACTTTGACCAAGCCTATCGTGACGCCTCCAAGGCCCTTGCTGAGGATCCCAAGGGCCAAAACGCCTGGGAGATTTATGCGCGTGCCGGATTTGCCAAGGAGCGCTTCGTCGAGGTCCTCCAGAAGATTGACTTGGCGTTTCCGGGAGCTACGCCGCCTTGGGCGAACATGATCCGGCGCAGCGCGGAGCAACTACAGAAATCCTGGATGCGCGAGCTGGCGCAGCGGCTGCGCGACCAACGGCAAGGCGACTTGCCTGTTGTCCGCTTGGTCGTCGAGCATCGCAAATTCGCCGCGCCGGGAGAAGGTAGCCAGGCCGCCACTACGAAGGTGGTTGGCCGAGGCACGGTTGATATCGAATTATTCGAAGACCAGGCTCCTGCTACCGTAAGCAACTTCATCCATCTGGTGGAGACAGGTTTTTATAATGGCACCTCGTTCTATTGGGCGGAAGCCGGCCACATGGTTGTCGCTGGCGATCCCAACACGAAAAATGCCGATCCGTCAGACGATGGCTTAGGCAGCCCCGGTTACTTCATTCCGGACGAGTTCAATCGATCCGGAGCGCGCGGACATTTTCGTGGAACAATATCGATGGCTCAGAACGGACCGGGAAGAGCGGGCAGTCAATTCTTCATCGCCTTGGTTGCCGCGCCGGAATTCGACGGAAACTCGACGGCGTTCGGCCGGGTGATCCGGGGGCAGGAAGTGCTCGACCAAGTTACCGAAGGGCGCACCAATCGCGAAGTAGGCGAGTTCGGCAAGATCATACCCGGCGACCTGATTGTGCGCGCGGAGGTGGTGCGTAAGCGCCCGCATGCCTACGTAGTGACCAAGGTGACAGCGCCGCCGAAACGCTAGCGGTGGTCGGCGTGGCACGACCCGCAGCTCTGCGGCAGACGCCCCAGCGCCTGCTGAGCGGCCGCCAGATTATGCTGTTGTACCGCCTTCAATAGCGTTTCGGTTGCGGCTCGGTAGTCTGCAACATGCCCGCGCCAGCCTGCAATCGAACCCTTCGGCGGAGGCAGTCCAATCAACCAGTCGCAGGATTCGACCAGTATGGCCGCATGGGATCGCGCCAGATCCCATTGCACGTCCGCACCGGATGAAGGCGCAAGCAACCGCGCCAGCCTTCCCTTCACTCCATCATCGGAGTTGATCACACGCATGATGTCGCGGATCGTCACAACTGACATTGGCGATGCAGCGGGCGCTGATGGCGCGGTCCCGGCGGCAGCGTCTCCCAGGGATTTGTAAACATCGCTCCACACCGCCGCGGATTCGCCTGCCGGCGCGCACCCGGCGATCACCGTCATCGTCCGCGCCAAAGAAACCGCTGGGGGATTCTGCGGAATGCCGCACGCATCGTCGCCCATCATCACGGCCGCGTGCACTTGACCTTGCTGCACTAATTTGAGAACTCTGGCCCAGCCTCCGCCCCAACTAATCGCACTTACGCGCCGAGGGTCTACCAGCGGACGTTGCCCAGCGAGCCACTCCGCCGCAGCAGTCAAGCGAAGCGAGAGCTGTTCGTCCGCGATACTCTGTACGAGATCGGATTCCTGAGAGACATGCTCGGCGTCATAGTCCACCACGAGCGCAACGAAACCATGCGCAGCCAAGTCCCGCGCGGTTTCGAGTACCTCGCCTTTAAGCGTGCTAATTACCGGCACCAATAGAACGGCAGGCAAACCGGACCCAGCGGACGGCTTGGCCAAATAGCCCGAGACGGTCGATCCCGCGCCCTGCACCTTCACGAACGACGCCGAGATTGTCGGCCGGTTCTGGGCGCCAGCGGCTCCCGCCGCGCAAATCAGAAGACTGAGCAGGATCAGGCGGCGCGGATGCGGGAGGCTCACCGAATCTCCAGATCGATGGCCGCGAAGTGTTCGTGATCCCGCTGCGTGCGCTGCGATTCGACCCGGAGGAGATAATTACCCGGCTGCGGCATCACAACCCGCTCCTTCGCACCGATCTTAGCCTTGGGCTTGAGATTGAAAGTAAAGCTCCCCTCGGCCGTCAGGTTTTCAAGGGGCGGAACGGCCTTTTGGCCCAGTTGATTTTCCCGCACGATATAAAAGCGAATGCCGGCGTTGCGGGCGCTCTCATGCGCATACACGTTCGTCATGATGAATTGGAACGCGATGGTATCGCCCGCGCGGGCGCGCAAAACCGGGCGCGGATTCAAGCCGCCCACGGGAGGAGATTGATCCGCGAAAGCTTCTGTGCTGGTGTTGTCGGGAGCAGTAGCCGTCAGCTTAATATCAAAGTGCTCGGCGCGCGCCGCGTAAGGAAGCAGCATCAGCGAACCGGCGATGATCGCTAATCTCATGGCACGGAAACCTGCATAGCTGCCCCGATCTCTTTGCCCAATTTCTTGGCGGCTCCGATCGTCTCCACCCTTACGAAATAGGTGCCCGGCGCCGGCATGGGCATTCGGAACTCGCCGCTGCTTTTCACTCCCCGCTCAAAATCCTGGATCAACGCACTTTCGTAAAGCGCCTTGGGGCTGGGCTTAGGTGCCTCCGCCCGGGCATCGCCGCGGTCCATAAAAACGTGCAGCGTGATATCGGAGAGCGGTGTGCCGGTAGCGCCATTGACCGCCGACCATTGGACCCACACCACCTCCTTGGCTTTCGCGGTGAACACGGGACGTGCCGCGGCCGCCTGCCCATTCGTGGCGCTCTGTTCGCGCCCTCCGGATTGCACCTTCAGGTTGATGGTGAAATCGTTCGCGCCGGCGCCCAGGCAGGGTCCCAGCAACACGCCCATAGCCAAAGCCCCCGCTTTCACGAAATGCAAAAGGCTCATCGATTTAAATTATAGCGAACGCTCTTCCGAGAACTTGTTTTCCACCACCCTGGCGTTCTCAACTCTGGTGTGGTACGAAATATCAGCAGGGGAGTTCACGTGAACCTACTTCATTCGTCGTTTCTCGCCGTTCCCGCCGCCATCATCGGGCTGGCGTCTCTATCCCCGCAGTCCGCTCTAGCCCAGACATCGCCCGCGTCAGCGAAGCAGTGGACCACTCCACGCACGCCCGACGGCCAGCCGGACCTGCAGGGAATCTGGACCAACGCCACCATCACCCCCTTCGAGCGCCCCGCTTCGCTGGCCGGGAAAGCGTACTTCACGGAGCCGGAGGCCGCGGCGTTTGAAGCGCTCGCAGCTAAGGGCCGAGTCGATACGCCCGGCAAACCGGGTGACGTCGGGAGTTACAACCAGGCCTGGAGCGATGGGGGAACCAAGGTGGTATCCACTCTTCAAACTTCGATGGTAGTGGACCCGCCCGACGGCCGCGTTCCGACCAAGCCGTGGGCCGAGGAGAAGCGGGCCTACGACTTGGTGCATAACGCCGATTCCTGGGAGCACATGAGCGTGTGGGATCGCTGCATCACGCGCGGCGTGCCCGGCGGCATGTTCCCGGCCGGCTATAACAACGCGTACCAGATTCTCCAGGTTCCGGGCTACGTGGTGATCTTCTACGAAATGATCCACGAGTCGCGCATCATTCCGCTAGACGGGCGTCCCCATCTGCCCTCCGGCATCCGCCAGTGGAACGGCGATCCGCGCGGCCACTGGGAGGGCGACACGCTGGTGGTAGACACTACCAACTACAACGGCAAAGGCTGGATTGCCACCAGTGCCGCAGGCGCGCGCGTCAAAGGGATCCCGCAAAGCGAAGGCGAGCATGTGGTCGAGCGGTTCAAGCGCATCGACGCGAATACTATCGACTACCGAGTCACCATTGACGATCCTGAGGTTTATACCAAGACCTGGCAAGTGTCGGTTCCCTTGACGCGCGAGCAGAATTACATGATCTACGAATACGCGTGCCATGAAGGCAATCAGGCAGTCGAGAACGTCCTCAAAGGCGGACGCGCTATCGATGCCGCGGCCGGCCGCTAGCTACTGCGCCGGCGCCATCACAAAATCGAACTCACACGTGCAGAATGGCGGCTCGGCGCCGAACTCACGAGCGGCCTCATCCCGAGTCCTATGCTCTTTGAACTCGGCGATCAACGAATTCTTGACGCCGAAGACCGCGTCCTCATCCAGATATTTGTCGATCGAGTCGAACACATGTGTCGTCACCGGCGAATAGCCGGGCGCCGAAACCAGGAAGTGTACGTGCGCGGGGCGCCAGGCATGCCGCTTGGTGGCTTTGAGCATCTCGCCCACCGGGCCGTCGGCCGGAATCTGGTACGCCACGGGCCGCGTAGTCTTCACCAGATAGCGCCCGTCTTTGTCGGCTCGGAACTTGCCCCGCATATTTATTTCGCTGAGCGACGGATCTTGAACATCGTATAAACCATCAGCGGCAGCCTGCCATACGTCCAGCTCAGCGCCAGGGATGGACTTGCCATGCAAATCCATTACGCGGCCAGACATATAGGTGACGGTGCCGTTGCGATCCGCGCCAATGATGCTGTCGCCATATTCCCGTTGCGGCGCGTCGGCGCGATGGAACGGCCCGAAGACTGTCGATTCCGTGCTTCCCGCGGGCTTGCGGTTGCTGATCAGATCGGTAAGCATCGAGATGCCGAGCGTGTCCGACAGCAGAATGAATTCCTGGCGCCGGTCGTCGCACATGTGCCCGGTCCGCGTCAGGAATTCGATTCCCTGCCACCACTCTGCTTCCTGCAATTGAACATCTTTCAGAAAGGCGTGGATATGCTTCACCAGGCTCTGCATGATTTGCTTGAGGCGCGGGTCGCCGGTTGCGTCGAACCGGCGGAGCACCTCCGCGGTAATGTCGTCTTCCGTGGTGGGACGTTTCTTGGTTGCCGCGGTGGACATGGCAATTTCTCTCCGGTTAAATTATAGTCCCGGTACGATGCGCGGCTGAAGGCTTATATTATGCTGTCTCTTTATGCCCAACGTGACCCATCTCGAATGCAGCCTATGCGCCCAACACTGCGCTGCGAACCAAATTCACAATTTATGCACCTGCGGCGGCGCGCTGCTGGTGCGTTACGATCTCGACGCGGTCCGCAAGACTTGGTCGCGTGATTCCATCGCCCAGGCCAAGCCCGACCTGTGGCGTTACTGGCCCGTGCTGCCGGTGAATCGGCGCGAATCCGTGGTGTCGTTAGGCGAAGGCATGACGCCTCTCATCGAAACCAAGCGCCTTGGCGCAGCCGTCGGGGCGCGCGATCTATGGGTCAAGGACGAAGGACTCAATCCCACCGGCTCCTTCAAAGCGCGCGGCATGAGCGCCGCGATTTCGATGGCGCGCGAGCTCGGCATCGCCAAGATTGCGGTTCCCTCGGCTGGTAATGCCGCCAGCGCTGCCGCAGCCTATTCCGCGGCGGCCGGAATCGAGGCGCATATCTTCATGCCCATGGACGTTCCCCAAGCCAACTTCATCGAGTGCAAGGCGCTCGGCGCGCACGTGACATTGGTGAACGGACTGATCAGCGACTGCGGCAGGATCGTCAATGAGCGCAAGGACAAAGAAGGCTGGTTCGACGTCAGCACGCTCAAGGAACCTTACCGCATCGAAGGCAAGAAGACCATGGGCTACGAAGTCGCCGAGCAATTCGACTGGGAGCTGCCCGATGCGATCTTCTATCCTACTGGCGGCGGCGTGGGCCTCATCGGCATGTGGAAAGCCTTCGCTGAAATGGATGCGCTAGGTTGGATCGGCAGTAAGCGCCCCAAGATGATCGTGGTGCAAGCCGCGGGTTGCCAGCCCATGGTCCGCGCCTTCGAGCGCGGCGATCAGCGCGCCGAGTTCTGGCAGGACGCCTCCACTGTGGCTGCCGGGCTGCGCGTGCCGAAGCCGCTCGGCGACAAGCTCATCCTCGATGCGTTGCGCGAAAGCGGCGGAACAGCCCTCGCGGTGAATGACGAGGATCTCATCGATGCCGGGATTGAACTGGCGTCGCTCGAAGGAATGTTCGTTGCGCCCGAAGGCGCCGCCTGCGTCCCGGCCCTGCGCAAGCTGCTGGCGACCGGCTTTCTCAAGCCCAGCGAGCGGATCGTGATCTATAACACCGGAGCCGGCTTGAAGTACTTGGAAGCCTACGCGCAGCGCTTTCCGCGGACCTGAACTCAACGGACCTGAACTCAACTGCCCAGCCACTGCATGAGGTTCGAACCGACATTGGTGAATTCGAACGCGTGCAGACCCAGGTGGCTCGCCAATTCCTTGCACGCCAGAATGCCGCGCACGCTGTTGCCCTTACTATCGAGCCGCGGCGAATACACGGCGATTCCCAATTGCCGGTTCACAACCGCGATAATCCCTCCGCCTACGCCGCTCTTGGCCGGCAGACCCACACGGTACGCCCATTCGCCCGCGTGATCGTATAGCCCGCAGGTGAACATCAAGATCAGCGTGTCTTTGATGAAATTGAAATCGAATACGCGATCTTGGGTCACCGGATTCGTGCCCATGTTAGCGAGGGTCGCCGACATCATCGCCAGGTCTTGCGCGTTCACCAATACTGAGCATTGAGAAAAGTATTGTACTAGGGTGTGTTCCACGCCCGGGTCAATGATGCCGCAGTTGAGCATCAAGTGAGCGATCGCCCCGATTGCGGTGCCCGGTAGCGTCCTCGGACGCGTACACGGCATGGTCGATGCGCAAATCCCGCCCCGCGGCCCGCCCCATCTTATCCACGAACTCCCGCACGCCCGCTTCCGGCGATTCCTTCCTTTATCATGGAGGCGATCGCGATGGCCCCGGCGTTAATCATCGCGTTATAGGGGCGCATGGTTCTCGGCTCCAATTCGATGGAGTTGAAGGCATCGCCGCTCGGCTCGACGCCCACGTGTTCGAGCGTGCGATCCCGTCCGAATTCCTCCAGCGCCATCTGAAACGCGAAGGGCTTGCAGATGGATTGAATCGTAAACTCTTCCTGTGCGTCACCGGCGCCGCACACCAAGCCGTCCACCGTGGCCATTGCGATACCGAAGTGATCCGGATTCGCCCTGGCAAGTTCCGGGATGTACGTGGCTACTTCTCCATCGTTAATATCCTTGTACTTTTCGAAAACGTCTTGGATGATTTCCTGGATGTGCGAAAGTGCGGACACGTGCCTCCCCCTTTTTAAAGAAGTTGTAGGAGACGCGCTAGCGGGACGGGGCTGGCGGCGGACGGGTTGCTCCGCGAGAAAACTAAGTCTAGCAAAAGCCGGCCGATCAGGTATTTAACCGAGACGGGTCGTTTCGAATCGGGGGATGTGCTTACGGGCTCGTAAGGCTCGGCACTAGGGTTTCGGTCGGCCCTGTTCCCCCGCGCGACAACTGACGATGGTTCCAACGGAACAGGAGCATATGCAAGCAGGATTAGCGCAAGCCAAGCTGCGGATCAAAGAATCTCTGGACGCTCACCCGGAGCTGACGATCATTCTGGACGCAAGCGGTAGCTCGTCATCGCGGGTGCGCGCACGATTTGTGGCGCAAGAGGGCGATACCCTCAAAGTGAGCCTAACCACAGCGCTCGGTTCCCACCTGTTGGTAAGTATCGCAAGCGAAATCGACACCGTGTCTGGCCGCGAACGCTTGCTCGGCAAGTACCGCGTGGCCTCCTGCAAGATTGCCGGTATTGGAAAATACCAGGCTGAGTTAACAGCAGAGACCGGTGCCGATTCGGCCGAGTCCGTCAAACCGACCGGTACCCCGGATGAGGAGCCCGATCATTATCAAGTGCTGCAAGTGAGCCGAACGGCGGACGTCGACACGATTCGCCGCGTCTTTCATGTGCTCGCCCAGCGCTACCATCCGGACAATCGCGAAACCGGCGATCCAGATAAATTCCGCGGAGTGGTGGAAGCGCATACGGTCTTAGGCGATCCGATAAAGCGCGCCGCACACGACGTCTTTCTAGCCGGCGAGGACAAGATACGGTTCAAGCTCTTCGATTCGCTGCAGAGCACGGAAGGCGTGCAGGCGGAAGTGCGCAAGCGTTTGGGTATTCTGCGGCTGCTCTACGCCAAGCGACTCACGGATGCGCAACAGCCGGCGATGCGCGGTCGCGATTTCGCGGAGATGCTGGCGTGTCCCCTGGAGCACTTGGAGTTCGCCCTGTGGATGCTTCGCGAACAGCGGCTCATCGGTCGCTCCGACAGCAACCACTTCGAGATCACCTGGCAGGGGGTTCAGGCGTTCGAGGCGGAGCAAGGCGATTTCTCCAGGAAGGCCCTGATCGCACTGCCCGCGCCGGCGCAATCCGCCTAAGTGTCCGGCGCAGAGAACCGCAAGTTCGGCTATAATCGGGGAACTCCCCCGCAGTAACGATGCCCCTTAGTGTGATCACCGGAATCGCCTGTATGGTCGGCGGTATTTCTCTGCTGGCGACGTGGCGCGCCCTGCGCTCACGCTTGACGCCGGAAAGGCGCGAGCAACGCCGCAGACTCGACCTCAATGTCAACGGCCGTCTGGGCGACGCGCTGCTCACGGAGTGTGACGAGGACACGCTCTACTACACCTACGAGGTGCGCGGCGTGCACTACACAGCTTCGCAGGACATCAGCAGCCTGCGGGAGCAGTTGCCGGGAACGCCCGATCAGCTCGGCGGTATGGTGAATCTGAAGTATGCGGCTCAGAATCCCGCCAACTCGATCTTGATTTGCGAAGATTGGAGCGGCCTGCGTGTGGCTCCGCGAAATGCCGGTGCAAGCTCGCCCGCAGCGAACGGCGCCCCTTCAACGAATAGTGCCCCGTTGACGAACAGTGCCGCGTTAGCGAACAGTAATGGTATAGGGCATCAGGCGCAGGATCCCACCCTGGCTCAGGGCTCCTAGCGGTAGGGTCCCCACCAGATCCTTGACCCTGGCCGCGATTCGCGAATCCACCATGCGCGACTCGATTGACGTCAAGTCAGTATCGCGATCCAGCAGCACCTGCAAGAGACTTCGCCGCGGCGGATAAGCCACCAGCGTGACTTTTTCGGAAGCGGCGATGTTGGCTTTCTGCTTCACCATCTCGATGGCGCGGTCAATGCCGCCGATTTCGTCCACCAAGCCATTCTGCTTGGCTTGGGCGCCGGTCCAGACGCGCCCTTGCGCGAGTGGCTCCACGTCGTCGTACTTGCGTTTACGACCTTCGGCAACCCGCTCTACAAACCCGCGATAGAAGACCTCGATCTCGGTGCGCAGCTTGGCGCGCTGCTCGTCATTCAGCGGCTGGTATTCCGAGTCAATGTCGGCGAAGTGGCCGCGCTTCATGATTTCCTTCTTTATCCCCAGCTTGTCGTAGAGACCGCGCAGGTTGACCTTGCCGAAAAAAACGCCGATCGAGCCGGTCTCGGTGTTGCGGTACGCGATTAATGGGTCTCCGGTCATGGCGATGAAGTAGCCGCCGGACGCGGCCAGATCGGACATCGATATCACCATTGGCTTCTTCTGGCTTAGCAGCTTCGCTTCGTGTAGGATGTCGTCGGACGCGATCCCGTCGCCGCCCGGTGAATCAATGCGCAGAATCACGCCCTTGATCGACGCATCGTCCCGCACCTGGCGGATGCGCCGGATCATGCCCGCCGCCGTGATCCCATCGTTGCCCTGATCGTTGGTGGATCCGCGCGTGATGTCCCCTTGACCGACTAACAGGGCGATCTTTGTCGGGCCCTCCAAACCAAAACTCGTGGCCGGTGCACGAAGGTAATCGCGGTCCGCGATCTTTTCGATGCTATTGAGCTTGAGCTGCTGTTTCAGTAAGCCGTACATCTGGTCTTCATAGACCAAGGCGTCTACCAATCCCCCGTTCGAGGCTTCCTTGCCCACGAAAGGACCCTGATCGATCAGCGCGCGAATCGCGTCGGGCGCCTTCTTGCGGCCTTCCGCGATGGTGTTGATGAAGTCGCCGTAGAACTGATCGAGGACCTGATTGATCACCTCGCGCGTTTCCGGGCTGGATTCGTTCTTGGTAAACATGTCGGGCGCATCTTTGTATTTGCCGACGTGCTCGAATTCCATCTGGACGCCCAGTTTGTCCAGCGCGCCTTTGACGAACAATAACTCCGCGCGGAGGCCTTTCACGTCCAGTTCATCTTCGGGCGCCATGTAGATTTTGTCGGCGGCCGAGGCGAGATAGTATTCCTTGGTTCCGGCGCTCCGCAGGAATGCGTACACTGGTTTGCCCGATTTCTTGAAGTTCAGGAGGTCGGCGTGCAGTTCTTCGAGCTTGGCCCAGCCCACATTGAGCCCTCGCGGCTCCAGCACGATGGCCTGGATGCGCGAATCCGCAGCCGCGTTACGCAGCATTCCCCAGGTTTCGGCAATAGTGGGGGACTGTTGACTCTGGAAAAACGGTATCTGTAAATCGACCGGGGATTGCTCCGGCAGGTCGCCTTCCAGTTGCAGAACCAGGGCAGAATTCGAGACTACCTGCGGCCGGCGACTCCCGCCAAACCGGAACGCCGCACCCACCAGGATCACTCCCGCCAGCCCAACGAAGAGAATACCGATCAGGAATCCGAGCAGAAACTTTTTCATAGGCCTTCTTCTAGTTTAGACGGGCTGGTAGTTTAGACGGGCTGGTAGTTAGACGGGCTGGGGACTGAGTCGCGGCGCCGGGTTCCATAAAAAAGGCCACCCCTTGCGGAGCGGCCGATTCTTGAAACGTGTGCGGTGCGAGTGCTTAGAAGTCCATCCCGCCGCCACCACCGTGGTGGTCGCCGCCCATCGGGGCAGCCGACTTCTTCTCGGGGATCTCGCAGATCAT
>JBDTTL010000077.1:0-16703 GCA_039930665.1 Acidobacteriota bacterium | reverse complement strand
GGCAGCATTCGATCCGCAAACCGATCTCGCCTACGGCTGCAACGCCGAGGCCCGCTTGTTAGAATGAGGAACTATGAAACTCTCTTGGCTCCGTGTTTTCGCAATTGCCGCCCTGTCCTTTGCGGCAGGTTCCTGGCTCACCAGCCGCTTTGTGGCGCTCCCCAAAGTGGAGGCCCAAAGCAACCACGTCTACGAACTTCGCGTCTACCACACGCTCCCCGGCCGGCTTCCGGCGCTGCTGTCGCGCTTCCGCGACCATACCGTCACCATCTTCAACCACCATGACATGAAGAGCGTGGGTTACTGGACTCCCGAAGACGCCCCGCTCAAAGACAACGAGTTGATCTACATCCTGGAGCATCCCAGCCGTGAGGCCGCCACCAAGAACTGGGACGCCTTCCGTAAGGATCCGAAATGGCAGGCGGTGTCGAAAGCCTCGGAAGTCGACGGCAAGATCGTCGAAAAGGTGGATTCGACCTTCATGGATCCCACTGACTTCTCGAAGCTTAAATAGGCTGACCGGGACGGCCATGCGCCGAGAGCGGGAACGGTGAGGGGGAATTTCGTCACCTGTGTCTATCTGTGAGCAAACCATCTAAAAGAAGTTGGCCCACAGATAAACACGGATGGACACGGATCCCCACTCTCCGCTTTGCCTCAGGAACTTGGCTGGCTCCCAGGCCGGTTTAACCGATGGTTGAGCGCCGTTTCCGCAGCTCGATTAGGCGCTTTTCGTTTGACGTCGGCACTCCTAACCTAAGGAATTTGACGCCTTCCGTTACACTAGTGTTAGGAATGACCGATTCGACCCAGGCCGTCGATATCCCCGCTGTTCCCCCCAGCCCAAGCCAAGCTGTGGCCGAGGCTACGATTGAGCCCCCCGATCAGGTTGCTCCGCTTTACGCCGAGCTGGAGCGGCGAGTCCATGCGCTGCGGCCCAACGAAGACCTGACCGCTCTCCGCAAGGCGTACGAGTTCGCGGCCGCTCGCCACCTCGGCCAAAAACGTGTTTCGGGCGAGCCGTACATGGTGCACCCGCTAATGGTGACTCTGCAACTGGCCGACATGCACATGGACCTGGTTTGCCTCGAAACCGGTCTGCTCCACGATGTGGTGGAGGACACCACCGCCACCATCGTCGAAGTGAAAAAAGAATTCGGCGACGATGTTGCCCGCGTGGTCGACGGTGTTACCAAGCTGAGCAAGCTCAATCTGGCGTCGCGCGAAGAGCGCCAGGCCGAGAGCGTCCGCAAGATGCTGCTCGCCATGGTGAACGACATCCGGGTGATCATGGTGAAACTCGCCGACCGCCTGCACAACATGCGCACGCTGAGCTCGCTCTCTCCCGAGCGGCAGGAGCGAATCGCGACCGAGACCATGGAGATCTATGCGCCCATCGCGCACCGCCTGGGCATGGGCAAAATTCGCGCCGAGTTGGAGGATCTGGCATTCCGCATCCTCGAACCGGAAGCGTCCACGGGTCTGCTAAAGGAGTTCGAAGCCGCGCACGCCGAGAACGAAGGGTCTCTCAAAGAGATCAAGCACACCGTGGAGCAGTTGCTGGCGCGCGAAGGGATTCCGGCGCGCGTCGACGGCCGCCTAAAGCGTGCCTATTCGGTATTCCAGAAATTGAAGCGCCAAAAGATCGGCTTGGATCAAGTTTACGATCTGCTGGCTGTACGCGTGGTTACCGATTCGGTCAAGAACTGTTACGCCGCGCTGGGCGTGATCCACAACGAATGGCATCCCATCCCGGGGCGCATCAAGGATTTCATCGCCATCCCGCGGCCCAACTTGTATCAATCGCTGCACACCAGTGTGATGGGTCCGGGCGGCCGCCATTTCGAAGTGCAGATCCGCACCGAGGAGATGCACCGCGTGGCGGAGGAAGGCATCGCCGCGCACTGGAAATATAAAGAGGGGCGGCGCGGCGCGGAAGACGACCAGCGCATCACTTGGCTGCGGCAATTAGTCGAATGGCAGCGCGAAATGCACGACCCCGGCGAGTTCATGTCAACCTTGAAAGTTGACTTGTATCCGGAAGAAGTATATACCTTTACACCCAAGGGTCGCGTGATCACGCTACCGCGCGACGCCACCCCCATTGATTTCGCCTACGCTATCCACTCCGACGTCGGCAACACCTGCACCGGCGCGAAGGTGAACGGCCGAATCGTGCAACTCAAGTACGGGCTCCGTAACGGTGACGTGGTGGAGATTCTCACGCAGTCCGGGCACTTACCGAGCAAAGACTGGCTGGCGCTGGTAAAGACCTCACGCGCGCGCAACAAGATCAAGCACGTAATCAACACCACCGAGCGTGTGAAGGCCATCGAGATAGGCGAAAAATATTTGGAACGCGAAGCCCGGCGGTTCGGCGTGGCGCTGAGCCGGATCACGAACGCACAGATGGATGCGGTGGCGTCGGATTATGGCGTCAGCAAGATCGAGGATCTGCACGCGGCACTGGGCTACGGCAAATATTCGGCGCGGCAAGTACTGCAAAAGCTGGCGCCGGATCAGGTGACTCTGGAGACGCCGATCGCTGCGCCCGTAAGTGAACCGCCGGCCGGGACCGCTCCGGCGCAGCGGCATCCCGGCGGCGATCAGGACTTGATCATCAAGGTCAAGGGCATCGACGATCTTTTGGTGTATCGCGCGAAGTGCTGCAACCCCATCCGAGGCGAAGCGATTGTGGGCTATGTCACGCGCGGCAAGGGCGTGGCCGTGCATTCGCTCAACTGCACCAACGTCCAGAACCTGATGTATGAAGTAGAGCGCAAGATCGACGTCGAGTGGGCGCGCGCCGCCAGCGAAACCTTCCAGGTCAAGCTGCTGATTCACACGGAAGACCGCCCTGGCATCCTGAATCAGCTCACCCAGGCGCTATTTGGCGAGCAGATCAATATCCGTAGCCTGGAAGCCCGCGGCGACGACGAGCGCGCCACCGACGGAGCGATCATCGACGTGACCGTTGAGGTACGCGACAAGAAGCAGCTCGAGCGTGTACTTTCCGCGTTGCGCCGAATCTCCGGCGTGCGCGATATCGAGAGAATTAATCAGTCGTGAGTAACCATTCGTGAGCAATCCCTCCAACGAACCCGAGCACATCGCGATTTCCAAATCTAAAGGCATCAAGATCGACTGGAAGGACCAGCATCATAGCGAATATGGCGTGGCCTACCTTCGCGACGAATGCCCTTGCGCCACCTGCACGGGAGCGCACGGCACGCCGCCGCAGAAATCCAACTACGAAAGCGGCGAACTGTTTCCGATGTACAAGCCCAAGCTGCGGATGAACGAGGTGGAATCCGTCGGGAGCTACGCTATTCGCATTGACTGGTCCGACGGACACAATACTGGCATCTATTCGTTCGACCATTTCCGTCGCATTTGTCCCTGCGATGAGTGCCGCGCGGCTACCAAGCTTGACGGCGCAATCCCTTGACCGCATCGAAATGCTTATCGCGACTGAGCACGGGAAGCTGGTGCTGGCGGCAGAGAGCGGCAATCCAGACATCGTTAGCTGGAATGGGTTTCGCGAGCGGTCTTAGTTCCGAACGCAGCAAAGAATACTCGACCGCGGTTTCAATCGTGAGCCAAGCCTCGTATTCCCGCCTGCGTTTCGAGTGCGCGATGCCATAACGAAACTCACCCAGCGCGATTACAGGGACCGCGATTTCATTGGCAGTCTCCAACACAGCGATTGCCAGAGGTGAGCCATCCACGAACGCGGAAGGCGCGTTCGTATCGACAATCACAACCTGTCTTCCGGTTCGATCTGGCCAAACTCCTCGTCAATGAAGCGCTGAATACGGACTGTCTCGGCGTGCAGATGACGCAGCTTGCAGGCGCCTTCCATCCAGGGCTTATCGCTGGTTCTCGGACCTGCTAGCTTTTCCTGCACTGCTTCCGTGACGAACTGACGCAGAGGAATCCCCCGCTCAGCGGCCTTCGCCTTGGCTTTCCGCAAAATGGGATCGGGGATTTCCAAGGTTGTCTTCATATATTCATGTTTCCATATTTACGGGAGCACCCTCAGCGGCCGTATTTTAGGCTTCCCAGACGATCTTGCCGCTCACAATCGTGGCGACCGGGCCGCCGCGGAAGGAGACGCCATCGAAGGGCGAGTTACGACTTTTGGAAAACGACTTGTTCACATCGTAGGTCCATGGACGGTCCGGAGAAAAAACAGTAACGTCGCCTGGAGCGCCCGCTGCGAGCGTGCCGCGATCGAGGCCCAGGATGCGCGCCGGGTTGACGGTAAACATCTCTACCAGCCGTGTCACGCTGATTTTCCCCGTGTGGACCAGATGATCCAGCGCGATGCCCAGCGCCGTTTCCAGGCCGATGATACCGAACGGGCACTTCTCAAACTCCTGCATTTTTTCGCTGCCCGCATGGGGCGCATGATCGGTGGCGATGGCGTCGATGGCTCCGTTGACCACCCCTTCGACCACTGCGTTCACATCGCCCGCTGAGCGCAGCGGCGGCTTCATCTTATAGTTACTGTCGTAGGGAATCATGCCGGCGTCGGTCAAAGTCAGATGATGCGGCGTCGCTTCCGATGTAACCGGAAGCCCTTTGAGCTTCGCAAACGCTACCATCTCCACCGAGTGTTTTGATGAAATGTGCGCTACGTGATAACGCGCCCCAGTGACTTCGGAAAGTAAAATGTCCCGCGCCACCATCACGTCTTCCGACGCGCCGGGAATTCCTCGCAATCCCAGACGAACGGACGCCGCACCTTCGTGCATATCGCCGCCCGCGCTCAGATGCAGGTCCTCGCAGTGATTGATCACCGGCATGTGGAAGCTGCGCGCGAATTCCATGGCCCGCCGCATCAGTTGGGCGTTCATCACCGGCCTGCCGTCGTCGGAGATGGCAACGGCACCGGCCTGGCGCATGGATCCGATGGCTGCTAGTTCCTCGCCCATGCTGCCGCGGGTTATGGCGCCGATGGGGAAAACATTTACGACCGCGTGTCGCCGCGCCCTTTCGATGATGTACGTGGTGACAGTGGGGCTGTCATTAACGGGAGCCGTATTGGGCATGGGACAGATAGACGTGAATCCTCCCGCAGCCGCGGCGCGCGCGCCACTCTCGATGGTTTCGGAGTGCTCGAACCCCGGCTCGCGTAGATGCACGTGCATGTCGATAAACCCCGGCGCGACGATCAAGCCGGTGGCGTCGAAGATCTCCGCGTCGGCGGGCGACAAGTTTGGATCTACGCCCTTGACCAGTCCGTCCTCTATCCAAACGTCGGCTACGGCATCATAACCCGACGCCGGATCGATCACCCGGCCGTTCTTAATGAGCAGCGCCGGCATTGGCTTCTCCACCCAAGACTCGTTCGAGCACCGCCATGCGCACCGAAATCCCGTTCTCCACCTGATTCAGAATGGCCGAGCGCTGCGAATCCGCCACTTCCGACGAGATCTCGCGGCCGCGATTGATAGGCCCAGGATGCATCACGATCACATCCGCTTTAGCAAGCTTCAGGTGTTCCAGGCGCAGCCCGTAGAACGGAAAGTATTCGCTGGCGGGGAATGCCGCCTCGTGCTGGCGCTCCAGTTGAACGCGTAGCATCATAATGACGTCGGCGTCGCGAATCGCTTCATCCATATCGGTAGTCAGCGTAACGCCCGGCGCGAGCTGTTTCAGTTCCACCGGCAGCAAGGACGCCGGGCCGCAGAGCACAATCTGTGCCCCGTACTTGGAGAGCAAATATACGTTGGACCGCGCGACACGGCTATGCGCGATGTCACCGATGATCGCCACTCGCAAGCCCTCGAGCTGCTTGCCCCGATCGAGAATCGTCCGCGCATCGAGCAGCGCTTGCGTAGGATGCTCGTGCGTGCCGTCGCCCGCGTTGATGATCGGAATTCCAAGGTGACGTTGCAGAAAATGCGGTGCGCCTGAGGCCGAGTGCCGCATGATAATGGCGTCCGGGCGCATCGCTCCCAGAGTGTTGAGAGTGTCGACCAGCGATTCGCCTTTTGAAACACTGGACGCCTGCGCGGTGATGGAGACCGCGTCCGCGCCCAACCCTTTCGCCGCGAGCTCGAAACTGGTGCGCGTACGCGTGGAGTTCTCAAAGAACAGGTTCACCACCATGCGCCCCTTGAGAAAATCGAATTTGCGAAAACGCTGCCCGGGGCCCACCTGGAAATGCCGCGCCCGGTCCAGGATCGCCTGCACCTCTTTGCGCGTCAAATCCTCAATGCCCAGAAGGCCCTTCATAGCGCCTTCAGTCGACTCTTTCTACTAACAGAACCTTCTCCATGCCGTCGATTTCCTGGAACTTCACTTCGATGATTTCCTTGGCTGAGGTCTGCACCGTACGCCCGATGTAGCGCGCTTCGACCGGCAATTCCCGCCAGCCGCGATCGATCAGCACCAAAAGCTGCACACGCGCCGGTCGGCCCTGATCGAACAGAGCGTCAAGCGAGGCCCGCACCGTCCGGCCGGTGTATAGCACATCGTCCATTAGGATCACATCCATGCCGGTGACGGAAAACGGAATGTCGGTGGAGTTCAGGACCGGCTGATGCGAGACCGTCGAGAGATCGTCACGGTACAAGCTGATGTCGAGAATTCCGACCGGCACCTTGCGATGCTCGAGGGCTTCGATCTTCTGGGCCAGACGCTGCGCCAGCGGCACACCACGGCGGCGGATACCGACAAACGCGAGCTTGCTCAGGTCTTCGGTGCGCTCCAGAATTTCATGCGCCAGTCGAACCAGTGTGCGGTCGATTTCGGACGCGCTCATCAATTGGGACTTTTCGCGAGTCACAGCCATAGTGGGGGGTAAACGCTCCAGGGTAACACACCGGCATCCCCTACAATAATACAAACCGCATGACTCTCATTCGCGCCGGTGTGGCGCTACTGTTTCTGTTTGGCATTCCCGCATGGTGCGCTGAATTGGAACTGCGCTACGCAGCCATCGAGCGCGTGATCGCCGACCAACTGTTTTCGCAGGACGGCCGCCTTTACATGCGCGGCAACAAGACTACCCGCTGCAAGTTCGCATATCTGGAATCGCCTCATGTCGGAGCGGCGGACGGGCGCTTGCGGGTATCGGCCCGCTTCAGCGGCCGCACGGCGCTCGATATGTTGGGAGGTTGTATGGGCCTGGGTGATTCTTTCGATTTCACAATGATCGCGTCGCCCGTTGTTAAGAATGGAGCCCTCGCTCTGAAAGAAGTTAACGTTTCCACGCCACGCGATTCCTTTTACATCCGCCGCGTTCGTCAGGCGCTCACCAGCAGCTTTTCCCGCGATTTCAAAATCGAAGTTCGCGATCAGGCCCGTCGCTTGCTGGAGCAAACACCTTCTCAGTTGGCGCCCAAGCCGCTCTACCAGCGGGAGCTCGCCAGCTTCGATTTGCGAGACGTCCGAGTGCAACCCGACGCCCTCGTGCTGGTGATGGATTTCCGCTTAGTGGTCAAATAGAAAGAACCCCTTATGCAGCCAGTGAATCTTGGAGTCGTCGGACTCGGCAACGTCGGCTCCGGCACGCTCGATATCCTTGCGGAAAACGCCGATCAAATCGCGCTCAAGCTCGGTTTTCCGCTGCGCGTAGCCGCGGTGTGCAGCCGCCATGTGGACGGCAAGAAGCTTCCGGCGGCGCTGGGATCTCCGTTGCGGACCACGAATTGGCGGGAGGTCGTGGAGCATCCCGATATCCACATCGTCGCCGAGCTCATCGGTGGAACCACAGTTGCCCGGGAGGTAATCGAAGCCGCGGCCGCCGCCGGCAAATCGGTGGTGACGGCCAATAAAGAATTGATGGCGCAGAGCGGCGCCGAGTTATGGGACCGGGCCATCGCCTCGGGCATCAACCTGGCGATGGAAGCGAGCGTCGCCGGGGGCATTCCGATCCACGCCGTGCTGCGCGAAGGCATCTCGGGAGATCGCGTCGCCACGCTCTATGGGATTCTGAACGGGACCTGCAACTACATCCTCACCGAGATTGAGCAGCGCGGCGCGGATTTCGCGCAGGTGTTGGCGGAGGCTCAAGCGGCGGGATACGCGGAAGCCGATCCTTCGGCCGACGTCGACGGCCTGGACGCGCGCTCCAAACTGGCGATTCTTTCCGCGTTGGCGTTCGGCGAACGAATTGTGCCCTCGGACATATTCACCGAAGGAATTCGCCGCATCGAGCCAATCGACTTTGGATATGCACACATGCTGCATCACACCATTCGCCTGGTGTGCCTGGCGCGCCAGACTTCCGAAGGACTGCTGCTGTCGGTCCGTCCTTCGCTGATCCCGCAATCGACAATTCTCGCGAGTGTCCGCGGCGCTTACAACGCCGTGTGGGTGCGAGGGAAGTACGGGGCCGACACCTTCTACTATGGGCGCGGCGCTGGCGCACACCCAACGGGCGTGGCCGTGGTCAGTGACCTGATGCGCGTGGCGCGAGAGATCCGCTCGGGCAGTCCGGAGCGGGTATCTCCATTCGCGCATGCACGGCTGGGCGAGTATTGCCCGATCCCGATCGCGCTGAATCGCTCGGCCTATTATCTGCGCTTCCGTGTGAAGGATCGCCCTGGAATCATCGCTGAGCTCGCGGCAGCCCTGGCCGCGGAGAAGATCTCGATCGAAGCGGTGCTGCAATTGCCGGACGAGGATGCTGCGAATCTGCCCTTCGTAATCACCGTGGAGCCCGCGAGCGAATCCGCCATTCGGGCGGCGCTGGCGCGGATGGAGCAACTCAACTTTCTGATAGAGCCTCCGCTGGCGATGCCGATGGAAGTTTCGCTCTAAAAAATAAAAAAATAGGGACGGAGCCTGATTATTATTCGACGTCGGAAAGGGTGACCCAGTTTGGAGCAATAATCAGGCTCCGTCCCTATTTTTTAATACCGGAAGAAATCCGTAGGTTCGAGCGACGTGATCTTCCACCGTTTGCCTTGCCGTTCGACCGTGCACTTGACCACTTGCCGCCGCGTTTGCTGCGGGCTGTTAGTTGCGCCTTTTTGGCTGGTGAGCAGGAGCCAATCTAGCTCCACCACTCGTTTTTGATCGTCGCCTCTATCGCTGACTTCTTCGATGGTCGAGCCAACGTCATAGGCGGCAAGTAGACCTTCAACATTATTCTGCACGGTCGCATAGCCGTGCGTACTGCGATCGAACTTGTCTAGGAACGATGCCGCATCGTCGTTGATCAGCGCTTCGGCCGCGGAGGTGAAGACGTTGAGCACGTCCGCTGCGGAATCCGCTAGGGCAAGAGTCGAAACGAGCAGCAACAGTGCGGTACGCATCATCATGTTCGATAGCTGGCGTTGATGCGAATATAACCTTCGGTGAAATCGCAGGTCCAAAAGCGCGCCCGCCCATGGCCGCCTCGGCGAATCGCAAAGCGGATGGAGCAATCCGCCTCATCGAGCTTGCGCTTCAAATCGGCCTCGTCAAAATCGGCAGCCAGGCCGCCGCGGCACACCGGCACTCCCTGCATTTCGATATCCACCTTGCGGGGATCGAACGCAACGCCCGCATAGCCCGCGGCGCAAAGAATGCGGCCCCAATTGGCATCCGAACCGGCGATGGCTGTCTTTACCAAAGGCGAATTGGCGATGGTCCGAGCAATCTTCTCTGCTGCCTTCTCGCTCGCGGCGCCGTCGACGTCAATGGTGATCAGTTTCCGGGCGCCTTCTCCGTCGCGAGCGATCTGCTTGGCCAAAGATTCAAGAACCTCTGTAAGTGCTGCCTCGAAGGCTTTGGCGGTTGGCTTCACGCCTGAAGCTCCATTGGCCAGCACCGCGACGGTGTCATTGGTGGAGGTGTCGCCATCCACCGAAATGCGATTGTAGCTGCGAGCGATGGCGCGCTTGAGGACCGAACGTAGAACCGCTGGCGAGACCACAGCATCGGTCACGGCAAAACCCAGCGTCGTCGCCATGTTGGGGTGGATCATGCCGGATCCCTTGGTCATGGCGGCTATGCGCGCCACCTTGCGGCCGCTCTTGATCTCCGCATACGCGGTCTTGGGCACGGTGTCAGTGGTCATGATCGCCGCCGCTACCGCTTCGAAATTAGCGGCGTCGAGTTTCGCGACCAATGCGGGAAGTGAGTCGATAATCTTGCCTCCATCCATTTCCACGCCGATCACCCCGGTGGATGCGGGCAGAATATATTCCGGCTTAACGCCTAGGGCTTTCGCGGCCGCGCGGACGGTTGTCTGCGCTACCCGCTCTCCGGTACGGGTGGCGCAGTTGGCATTGCCTGCGTTCACCAGGATCGCGGACGCCTTGCCGCCCGAAGCCCGTAGATTCTTGCGCGCGAGAACCACGGGGGCCGCCACCACGCGATTTTGGGTAAACACCGCCGCCGCCGACGCGGGCATGTCCGATACGATCAGCGCCAGGTCATCTTTCTGAATCTTACGCAGACCGGAATAAGCCGCCGCGCAACGAAACCCTTGCGGCAAGCTCACAGCAACACCTCATCACCACTCAGCGGAAACCCGTTCATAAATGCGGCAGCCGGCATCCTCTTCTTCCCCTCCAACTGGACCTCTCGCAACTCAATTGACTCCTCGCGTCCGCATCCCGCGTATAACTTGCGATTTACTGCACGGAGCGCTCCTCGCGCGAATTTCTGATCGCCGACCGCGGCGCTCCAGATCTGCAAACGCTGCCCGCGCAGGAACCCATAGCCGCCGGGCCACGGTTCGAAGCCGCGAATCCGGTTCAGGATTTCACGTGCGGAAAGCTGCCAGTCGATTTTGCCATCTTCCTTCTTGAGTATGGGCGCATAGGTGGCCTGCACAGAGTCCTGCGGCTGGGGTTTTATTGCCGCTAGCTCCGCTAGTGTGCGCACGAGTAAGTCCGCGCCCGCTACGGCAAGTCGCTGACTCAGCTCGACGGCGTTTTCTTGGGGACCAATTGCGGTCTCCCACTTCAGCAGCATATCGCCGGTGTCGAGACCTTCATCGATGCGCATGGTGGTCACGCCAGTCGATGTCTCGCCCCGCGCGATGGCCCACTGAATCGGCGCCGCGCCACGGTATTTCGGAAGCAATGACGCGTGGACATTGATGATGCCCCGCGGCGGAATATCCAGAATCGCTTTGGGAATGATCTGTCCGTAACCGACAACCACCATCGCCTCCGGCGTCATCTCGCGCAGTTCTTCGACGACTTCCGGACGCCGCACACGTTCCGGCTGATGCACCGCGAGCCCCAACCGCAGCGCCGTTTCTTTCACGGGAGACATGGTATCTTTTTGCCCACGGCCCTTGGGGCGATCAGGTTGGGTGAAAACGGCGATCACTTCATGGCCCGATTCAACGGTGCGTTCCAGGCTGAGGACGGCAAACGCGGGCGTGCCCATAAACACCAGCTTCACGGCTCTTCTATTCCCACTCGCCGGCTTTTTGCAGCTTGCGAACCTTGCGCCGAATCAAGTCGCGCTTCAGGGCGCTGATGTGGCTGATGTACAGCTTGCCGTTGAGATGATCGGTTTCGTGCAGAAACGCGCGCGCGAGAAGGTCGTCGCCCGCCATCTCGAACTCTTTGCCGGTGGCGTCCTTGGCGCGGACGGTGACTTTCAGCGGCCGGACCACTTGCTCGCGAAATGTCGGCAGGCTCAGACAGCCCTCTTCGCTTTTTTGCGAGCCCTCGGACTTGATGATCTCCGGGTTGATCAGCACGATTTTCTGCTCCGGATCCTCGCCAGTGGTGATATCGATCACCGCGAGACGCTTCGCAACACCGATCTGCGGCGCCGCCAGGCCGACCCCCTTCGCGGCATACATCGATTCGAACATGTCCTCGATCAACTGATGCAATTCCGGAGTATCGAATTCCGTAATAATATCGCCGGATTTCTCGAGCACCGGCTGACCGTACTTTACGATGGCATGGATCATTGTTTGATGTAATGCGCTTGATGCGCGGCCTTAAATACGCCGCCCTAGAAATTCTTCACCTGTTCCAAATATCCCTGATAGTTGCGCTTCGCTTCACCCAGCGAATCGCCGCCAAACTTTTCGATCATCGCGCCTGCCAGCACCAGCGCCACCATGGCCTCGCCGATGACTCCCGCCGCCGGCACCACCGCGACATCGCTGCGCTCATAAGCGGCCAATGCCGATTCGCGCGTCGCCAAATCAACGCTTTCGAGCGGCCGCCGCAGCGTCGAGATGGGCTTCAGCATACCGCGCACCAGCACGTCCTGGCCGTTGGTCATGCCGCCTTCCAGGCCTCCGGCGCGATTGGCGCCGCGCGTGAAGTGACGCTGCTCGCGATCGTAGCCGATGGTATCCTGCACCTTCGATCCAAAAGCCGCCGCGCCTTCCGCCGCGAAGCCAACCTCCACGCCCTTCACTGCCTGCATCGAAACGATGGCTTGCGCGAGCTTGCCGTCGAGACGCGTGTCCCAGGCGATGTGCGAGCCCAGGCCGGGCGGCACGCCGCGCGCGACCACTTCGAAGACGCCTCCGACGGTATCGCCGGTCTTATAAACGTGATCGACCACCGCCTTCATGCGTTGTTCGGCTTCCGGGTCGACGCACCCTAGCAGAACCTCATCGCGCTGGCTCAGGGCCACCAGCTCTTCCCAGGTCGCCACGCGTTCCAGCCGCGCTTCGCCGACGGCAATCACATGGCTCAGCACACCGACGCCGAACTCCGCCAGGTACGCCTTCGCCAGCGCCCCCACCGCGACGCGACCCGCAGTCTCGCGTGCACTGGCGCGCTCCAGGATATACCGAGCGTCGTGAAAATTGTACTTGATCGCGCCCGCCAGATCCGCATGACCGGGGCGCGGACGAGTGACCGGCTTCTTGTGGCTTTCGGCGCCCTCCGCGTCTTCGACAGGCAGCGCTTCGGTCCAGTTCTTCCAGTCCTTGTTCTCGATCAGGATCGCGATGGGCGAGCCAATCGTCTGCGAATGACGGACGCCGCTGACAATATGGGCGTGGTCCGTCTCGATCTTCATGCGCCCGCCCCGCCCGAAACCCTGTTGACGACGCCATAGCTCGCGGTCGATGGCGGCAACGTTAATGGGAACGCCAGCGGGCAACCCGGTCAGCGTGGCGACAAGGCATTCCCCGTGAGATTCTCCTGCGGTTTCAAGGCGAAGCATGGAATCTCTTATGGTAGCAACAACCGGCGGAAATGCTGGAACAAATTCGACCGGTTATGGAACGCCGCAAAAACGGTTGAATACATCCACCGCCACGCGGATTTGACGATCCGGGCACACTTGGTACTCTGGAGATGGGTGAGGCGGCGTCCTTTGCTAAGGATCTTCCTCTCATTGTGCAATAACTAACATGACCGTCGCTTTCAAGAACGACAACAAAACACCCCTTGTGGTTCCCTCGGCCGTGCGCCGCCGAGCCAGGTTTAAGAGCGGGCAAGAGCTGGAATTCAGGGCGTCGGGCGGTGTTATCACGATTCTTCCGAGACTCCCGGCGGCAGACGACGAATACACGCCGGAGCAACGCCGCGCCGTGGACGCGGAGCTCCGAGAAGCGGAGAAGGGTCCCTTTTACGGACCATTCAACTCCATGGATGAAATGATCGCTCACCTGAAGGGGCGACTCGCGAAGCCTAAGCGCGCCAAAAAAATAAAGCCTTCCCGATGAAGGCCGAGTACGGCAACGCCGTCAAGAAGGCAGGCCCGCGTGAACGATGACTGGCGCTTCTATTTCAGGATCACCGATGATGTGTATCTCATCCTCAAGGTAATTCCCCATCCCAAATGAAACCTATACATACCTGTCGTAAAGAGAAGGGCCTCAGTCCCTTGGGCGCTCTCGATTGTCCCGCTTCTGGGGAAGCCGGTGCATACGTTGTAGTGGTCGAGTTCCGGGAGCTGGCGCGCGTCTCTGCCGTTGTCCGGCATTCTTGAGGCGGACCGGTTGTTCGGTGCACCGCAAGGACGGATTTCGGGCTGAACGAAACCCTTTGAAATTGCGGCTCGGAAGCGGCGCCTGATATGACCGGTCTCCGCCAGATTGTTAGAGGCGTTCTCGAAGCGCATCTCGGCTAGTTGTCGAGCAACCAGATTGTCCAAAATGTCATGGGATTTTTGCTAGCTGACAGAAATAGCATTCGCGACCACTGTTCTTCCGGCCGAAATACAGATCGGGCGAGGGGCCGGGTGTTCCGGGTGTCTAAGGACGGATTTCGGCCTGAACGCGACCCCGTTTGAAATTGCGCCCCGGAAGCCGCCATACTAGTAATTAACATGTACCTTTCCGATGAATTCCGCCTGAAGGTTGGCTTGGCCGAGATGTTGAAGGGCGGCGTCATCATGGACGTCACCAACGTCGAACAAGCCCTAATTGCCGAAAAAGCCGGCGCTTGCGCGGTGATGGCGCTGGAGCGCGTACCCTCCGATATCCGCAAGGAAGGCGGAGTCGCGCGCATGGCCTCCATCCGAATCATCCGCGAGATTATGGACACGGTCTCAATTCCGGTGATGGCGAAGGCCCGCATCGGCCACTTCACTGAAGGCCGCGTGCTTGAAGCGCTGGGCGTGGATTACATCGACGAAAGCGAAGTGCTGACACCGGCCGACGAGGAGCACCACATCGACAAGCGCGACTACAAAATTCCATTCGTCTGCGGCGCACGCAATCTGGGCGAGGCGTTGCGGCGTATTGCCGAAGGAGCCGCCATGATTCGCACCAAGGGCGAAGCGGGCTCCGGTAATATCGTTGAGGCGGTGCGCCATATTCGCACCATCGTCAAGGAAATGAAACAGCTCACGGTGCTGGGCCGCGAAGAGCTGGTGCATGAGTCGAAGAACCTGGGTGCGCCGCTGGAACTAGTGGAGTGGGTGGCGGCCAACGGCAAACTGCCGGTGCCGAATTTCTCGGCGGGCGGCATCGCCACTCCGGCGGATGCGGCGCTGGTAATGCAGTTGGGCGCCGAAGCGGTGTTCGTCGGCAGCGGCATTTTTAAGTCTGAAGACCCGGACAAGCGCGCCCGCGCCATCGTGAAGGCGGCGACCTACTACAAAGATCCGCAAAAACTGCTCGAAGCCAGCGAGGAGTTGGGCGAAGCCATGCGCGGCCTGGACATCTCAAAGCTCCCCGAAAGCGAACTGCTGCAGACGCGTGGCTGGTAGCCTGCTGCGGAGCGGCACATGAAAACCGCCGGTGTTTTAGCCCTGCAGGGCGACTTTGAAGCGCATCGGAAGGCAGTGGAGCGGGCGGGCGGCCACGCCATCGAAGTGCGCACGCTGGCCGATCTGGAGCGCTGCGACGGCTTGATCATTCCTGGCGGTGAAAGCACCACCATGCTGAAGCTGCTGGATCAGGAAGGGCTCACCGAGCCGCTTAAGCGTTTCAGTGAACAGAAGCCGGTTTACGGCAGTTGCGCCGGAGCTATCCTGCTGGCCCGCGAGGTTACGCATCCCGCGCAGCCGAGCCTGGGCCTGATGGATATCACGGTTGAACGCAACGCCTATGGGCGCCAGGTCGATAGCCGCATTGCAAGTATTCCGTTGCCGGAGGGCGCCGATCTGGAGGCCGTGTTTATCCGCGCGCCGATCATACGACGCGTGGGCCCGGGGAGCAACGTGCTCGCGCAGTATAACGGTGATCCGGTCTGGGTGGAGCAGGGGCGGACGATGGTGACCACTTTCCATCCGGAATTAACCGGAGATGTGCGCGTTCACCAACGCTTCCTGCAAAATCTGTAGAGCAAAACTGTAAAGCACAAAGCGGGCCAGCCGGAGGCTCTTTCGGCTCCGGCTGGCAGCGCGATTTACTATTCCTGAACGATTCCGCCGGAGGTCTTCTTTTCCGCGCGTTCCTGCTTGGCCTTCTTGGTATCGAGCGCCTTCTGAAGCCACATATCAGCCTCATCCACTTGCTTTTTATAGGCGTCCTTGTCGTCGGCCAGGTCAGCGCGTTCGCGGATCAGCAAATTCATGTAGGCCATCGCGTCGTCGCTTTCGGGGTCGATTTCCAGCGCTTTCTGCAGGTTCTTAACCCCTTCGTCGATCACCGGCATGTACTTGGCCGTCAGTTCAACCTTAGCCTTCTTATCTTTGAGCGGACCCGGCTCGTCCGGCTTCATATTAGATTCCACGCGTGCGGTCATCAGCGCCGGATAAAATTTCTTCTGCGCGATCGCCCCCAGACTGTAATAGCCGTCGCGATTCTTAGGATCGGCAGTCACCAATTTGGTGTACCAACTCGCGGCTTCGTCCAGCTTCGCCATCTTCTGGTCCAGCGGAAGCGGATCGGCTTCGTTAAACGCCAGCGATGCCAGTGATGCCAGCGCCACCGAATTATTAGCGTCCTGATCCAGAACCTTGCCGAACTCATCTTTGGCCTTGGTTGCGAATTGAATGTTTTCCGGGGACATAGCGCCGGGGATCCACTGCATCATATAGGCGGTGGCCAAATAGACGCGAGCGTTCGGGTTCTTGGGATCCAGGTTAATGGCTTGCTGGAAGTCGTCGACAGCCTCTGAATATTTCGCGTTCTTATATGCGTTCACGCCCTTATTCAAGTTGTCCCGCGACTTCAACTGATTGCACCCGGTACCAAGCAGGGTCAGCGCGCCGACAGCGAGGGCAGCCCCGAAGAGAGTAGCATTCCGTAACATTGACTTCATTCTCCCTTTTTCACTTACTGGCCAAGCTCTGCCTTGGGCGTCATCAAACCGACCTTATCCATGTTCGCGCCCTTCGCGATGTCGATGGCATGCGCCACAGTCTGGAAATCC
>JBDTTL010000076.1:0-16893 GCA_039930665.1 Acidobacteriota bacterium | reverse complement strand
TACCAGGCGCAGCACGCGCTGAACTCCGAGGCTACCCAGGATCGGATCGCATTTCTTGCCGAGCAGCTATTTTTCAAAGCGCCGGACGCGAAGATGGTGACAAGCATCCCAGCGCTGTTTCAACCACCTTGGCCGAAGCCGGCCAACTAAGCGCTGGCAGGACGAAGCCCAATGGTAATGATCTGCGTTATTCGGCATTAACTGTGGGCATGATGACGTCCTTCTCCACCTACGTCACAATGCGACAATAGGAACTGGAAATGGTTTCTTATGGCATTTACTACGCGCTAGGCTTGTGCGCTGCGGGAGCGGTGGTCACCTGGCTGTTAAGCTGGCCGTTCGCCATTCCTTTCTACCTGCTGGCGGCGTTCTGCCTGAATTTTTTCCGCGACCCCGATCGCGTAATCCCCGCCGGGCCCTACGCGGTGTCGCCTGCCGACGGAAAAGTGGTGGCGATAAGGCCCGACGACGCGGGCGGGTTGCGCATTAGCATCTTTCTCAATGTGTTCGATGTGCATGTCAATCGCACGCCCATCGGGGGCAACGTCGCGTCCGTGATTTATAAGAAGGGTCAGTTTCTGGTGGCTAGCAAGGAAGACGCGAGCGACGCCAACGAACAAAACACGATCATCGTCGACGGCGTCGTCGCGGGGCAGCCTACGCGTGTGGTGTTTAAGCAGATCGCCGGGCTGATTGCGCGGCGGCTTATATGTTATGTGCGAGCGGGAAGTGCAGTTGAAACTGGCCAGCGCATCGGTCTCATGAAATTCGGCTCGCGTATGGATGTGTTTCTTGGACCTGAATGGGAAGTGTTGGTAGAGGCCGGCCAACGAGTGGTCGGCGGGTCGGGCATCCTGGCGCGCCTTAGAGGAGCCGTATGAAGCAGAGCTGGCGAGATCGCCTGATCGATCCGCGATCGCCGGATCGCCGCCCGCGGCGCGCGGCCTATGCGTTGCCCACGATGTTCACGGCCGGCAACGTGTTCCTGGGCTTCTATGCGTTGATCGAATCGTTCCAAGGCTCGATGGCGATGGTCAGTGACGCGGCTATGGCGCCGCATCATTTTCAAAACGCGGCGGTAGCCATAGGGTGGTCGGTGTTTCTGGATGGTCTGGACGGGCGCATCGCGCGCCTCACCAATACGGTCAGCGAATTCGGCAAAGAGATGGATTCGCTCGCTGATTCGATCAGCTTCGGGATCGCGCCCGCCGTGCTCGCGTTCACTTGGGGTGTGCAGTTTGTCGATCCGTCGATTGACCCCAGGATTCTCGAGTACCTCCATCGCACCGGCTACTTCGTCGCATTCCTGTTCATGCTGTGTGGGGCCGCGCGACTGGCCCGCTTCAATATTCAGAAGAACCCGATTCCCAAGAATCCCGGGCGGCCGGACCGCAAGTACTTCGTGGGCCTGCCCATCCCCGCGGGAGCATCGGCAGTAGTGGCAATTGTTTACGCCACCGGAAGTGAACCGATCCATAACTGGATACTGTCGACGCTGTGGCTGGCGCTGCTGGGGTTGCTAGCATTTCTGATGGTGAGCACCTGGCGCTATCCCAGCTTCAAAGACTTGAGCCTCACTCATCCGCGCTCGCCGCTGACCATCGTCCTGATGGGCGTGCTCATTTTTCTGGTGTGGAATTTTTCGCAGCCGGTGTTATTGGTGCTGGCCATCAGTTATGTAGGCGTCGGCATCGCGATTCGCATCGGCGGAGCGGTGCGACGGCGTCTCCGTCCCCAACCGCAACCTCCCCACGAACCGGAGCACCAGGTTGGCTGAGAAGACAGCGCGCGCGCGGGTGGCTTTGGTCGGCGGCGACAGCCTGCTGGCCAAGGAATTGCGCGAGCTACTGGAGCATGGCAAGCCCACGCCGCACATCGAGCTGATTTCGGCCGCCGCGGAAAATGCGACCATGTTGGGCGCCGACGACGAAGAGGTGCTGGCGTTGGTTCCGCTGACGGTGGAGAGCCTGACGGGATCAAAGGTCGCGTTCCTGGCGGGATCTGAAGCGTCGAGCCGGCGCGCGCTGAAGCTGAATCCGCCCGATGGACCGGTGTTGATCGATTTGACGGGCGCGCTCGAAGAGCAGCCGCATGCGCGGCTACGCGCTCCCACGGCGGAGCCCACGCGTTCGCTGCCCGAACCGGGTTTGATTCCGGTGATCGCGCATCCCGCGGCCATCGCCTGCGCGATGCTGCTCACCAGCCTTTCAAAAATTGCGCCGGTGCGGAGATCCATCATTCACGTGTTCGAGCCGGCCAGCGAGCGCGGCAAGAAGGGTCTGGACGAACTGCGGCAGCAGACCGTTGGCGTGCTGACGTTCCAGAAACTAAAGATGGACGTGTTCGACGCACAGCTCGGCTTCAATATGCTGGCGCGTTATGGCGAGGAAGCGCTAGAGCCGCTCGAAGGAGTAGAAGAGCGCATTCTGCGGCACGTGGCCTCGCTGCTGGCGTTGTATCCATCCATTCCCATGCCTTCGCTGCGCCTGATTCAAGCGCCGGTATTTCACGGACACAGTTTTTCGATATGGGTGGAGCTTGAGGAAATTCCTGGGGAAGGTATGGTGGCCGAAGGACTGGCCGCTGCGGGGTTCGATGTGCGCTCCGACGACCCGCCTACGAATGTGAGCGTGGCGGGAATGAGCGGACTGAGCGTGGGCGCGATCGCCGCCGATCCCAATCATCCGCGCGCCTGCTGGATCTGGATGGTCTCGGACAATCTGCGGCTGGTGGCCGAGAACGCCCTGGCTGTGGCAAGAGGCTTCCTGCGGTGAGGCAGGGCTGGTTCGCTGCCGCCGGCTTCCTGCTGATGGCTTCGTCCTGCGGTTATCACACCGGGGGGCGCGGCGACCTGATTCCGAAAACCGTTCATACCATCGCTATTCCAGCGTTTGCGAATGTGACCACGCGCTACAAACTCACCGACAGGTTGCCCGAAGCAATCACGCGCGAGTTTATCTCACGCACGCGCTACCGCGTCGTCACCGACACGGATTCGGCGGATGCGATTCTTGACGGAGCGGTCCTGAGCTACCAGTCGTTCCCCACCATCTTCGATCCGGCGACGGGCACAGCTAGCGCCGTCGAGGTGCATGTGGGCCTGCGGCTGACACTGCGGGAACGCACGACGGGCAAGGTTCTCTACAGCCGTCCCAACTACGAAATTCGCGAGCGCTATGAAATCTCGATTGACCCCTCGGCGTACTTCGAGGAAAGCGACTCGGCGCTCGCACGGGCCAGCCAGCAGACGGCGCAACAAGTCGTGTCGTCTATTTTGGAAGCGTTCTAGCGCGTACTTTATGACGCCGGACCAATTTATCTTGAGCCTGCAGAAAGGCGCTCCCGCTCCGGTATATCTGTTTCTGGGTCCCGAGCCGTATCAGCGCGAACGCTGCCGGAAAGCGTTGCTCGAAGCGGTGCTGGGTTCCGCGCCGGAAGATCGAGAGTCCGGGTTAACAAGGGTAGATCTCAGTGAGGTCCCGCTCGCGGCGGCGCTGGATGACGCGCGGGCGCTGTCGTTGTTTGCATCGCAGCGAGTCATTTGGATCGCCAGCGCCGAGGCGGTTTTGCCACGAGGGCGCGCGGCGGCCGCGGCCGAATCCGACGAAAGCGGGGATGCGGGAGACGCCGGCCAGCTTGCCGCCTATCTGCGCGAGCCTACGCCGGGCACCGTGGTGGTGCTTGAATCCAGCCGTTACGGGTTCGAGGGCGAGGACAAGGCCAAGATCGAGCGTGTCCAGAAGCACTTCGCGTCGATTCCGTCACAGGTGGAGTTTCGCCCGTTTTCGCCGGAGGCGGTGCGCTCGCTGGCGCAGTCGCTGGCCAAAAATATCGGATTGCAATTGGGGCTGGCGGAGTTGGCGATGCTGCTGGATGCCACCGGAGGCGACGCCTCGCGCATCACTGTCGAGATCGAGAAACTGTATCTGTTTGCGGGCGGGACGCGCAAGGTGACCGCCGAAGATATCGCGGCGCTGGTACCGGACTCGCAGGCCACGACGATCTTCGCGCTGGTGGCGGCGCTGGGGAGAAGCGATCGCACGCGGGCTCTGGAAATTCTCGACACGCTGGCGCGCGACGGCGAGTACATGCCGCTCGCCCTCACCTTCCTGGCCACGCAGTTCCGAACGGCCCTGGTGGCGCGCGAAGCAGGCTTGCGAAATGCGTCGCAGATCCAGGCGCACTTCAATAAGCTGGGGGCGCGCATGTGGCCCGAGCGCGCACGGCAGATCGAGCAGACGGTGGGGGCATTCTCAAAAGCAAAGCTTGAGCGGGCGGTGGGAAAGCTGTTTGAAGCGGACCGCGCGCTACGCGACGCGCGGCCCGATGACCGGATCGTTATGGAAGAGCTGATCCTGACGCTGACGGGGGCTTGACCCGCGCTAGTTGGCCTTCAGCTCCGCGTACACCTGACCGACAAAACGGTCGTCCGTGGTGCCGATCTCTTTAACGCGCGAACTGAACTCCGCAGCGGGTTTGGCCGCCATGACCTCTTCCTGCGTTTTACCCTGTTTGATCATGTCGCTGATCTTCTTGTGCATCGCCACAACCACATCTCGATGCGCCATCACCGCGTTACGATCGACTATGGGTCCATGTCCGGGAACGACGCGGGTATTGGGGCCGCATAGGGAAATGACGCGCGCCAGGCCGGCCTCGAGTCCAGCGAGCGAGCCGCCGTTGGCGCGATCGACGTTGGGGAATTGGACCGAGCGGTAGAAATCGCCGGTCATAATCACATCGGCATTCACAAATTGAATGATGCTATCGCCATCGGTGTGGGCGCGCGGAATGGCGTAGATGTGGATCACTTCGCCGTTCATGTGCAGCGTGAGACTACCAGTGTAAGTGAGCAACGGCAGTCCGGCATCGGGCATCGGCGTTCCCGCCTGGCCATTCGGCCCAGGATTCGGGTGCGCCAGACGATGGCGCAACTCGGGACGGGCGATGAGGGTTGCGCCCATCTTTCCGAAGTTCTCGTCGCCGCCGGTGTGGTCGCCGTGCACGTGCGTATTGACCACGTACTTGATGGGTTGCCCGCCCGAAATCTCTTTGATCTTCGCCGCGATCTTTTCGCTCAAGGGCGCAAACTGGGTGTCCACCATGAACACGCCCTGGGGGCCAGTGAGCACGCCAATGGTGCCGCCCGCGCCGTCGAGCGTATAGAGATCACCGGCCAGCTTGTTGGCCTTGATTTCAATCTTGGAATAGTCAGTTTGCGCTTGCGCGAACAGCGACGCCGCAGCCAAGGCGGCCAGCGCGAAATACCAGCGTGAAGCTCTCATAAAATTTCCTCCATCGTCCAGGTATCATACCAGTTCGCGCGGCGAAGCAAGGTGTGGCGTTGGTTGCGCTCGTGAACCGCGTTATCGCCCGTGTTACGAGCAAGCATCTACGAGAGCTTGCACAACAACTCGCTGAGGCGCCATATTCGTAACGAAGGACTGGACCGAAACGTGAAGGCCAAGCCTGCACCATGCTAGAGTAGTTGGGGTGACCCCGTTCAGGTACTGCCGTTCGGTGGTGAATCGCTCGATGAAGGTAACGATGTTTGGAGCTGAGGCGAGCGTGCAACCCCCTGTTGAATCTGAGTAAGTCATTCATTTATCGGGCCGTGGCGCAGCCTGGCTAGCGCGCTTGCTTGGGGTGCAAGAGGTCCCGGGTTCAAATCCCGGCGGCCCGACCAAAGTCTGCAAAGACTTACAGCCATCAGACCTTCCCAAACCCCCTTCCTGGCGTCCAAGTGGACTCCAAAAATGGACGCCGCTCAATAGTTCTTCAAGCCGCGCGATATCGCATCCGCGAATTTGTTCTGATTTCTCCGCACCTCTCTTGTCCTGTACGAGCCCGACATTCCCGACAAATGCTCTTCAATCTCCGATTCCAGATGTGTCGTCCATGTCGGGTACCGCCTAAAACCCGACATCGAACCCGACATTCAACCCGACATTTCGTCGTGCGAAGCCTCCCAAGACAGAGTCCAGCCGTCAGCCCAGACGGAACCACGATCGCGACGTTTCCAGGGCTTACGCGGGACGCCGCCGAATGGCAGGCGTTCCTGAAACAAGGCGTTCCGCAGGCCCAGGCAAGCTTGACGGCAGGTGAGGACGCCTTGGCTGCCGTAACAAGACCCATTAGCGAAGGATTAAAAGGAGGAATTTTCATGTCTTTGCGGATGCTCCGAATTGTATCTGCGGCCTGCCTGTCTCTTGCGATGGCTCTGCTCATCACGAATCCGGGTACTTCCGCGGCATCTTCGGCACTAAAAGGCCCGAAGGACCGTAAAGCCGCGCCTGAGTTCGTGTTGAAGGATTCGCAGGGCGTGGTTGTGAAGTTATTCGACTACACTGGGAAAGTGGTCTTGCTCAACCTTTGGGCGACTTCGTGCGGACCGTGCAAGGCTGAGATTCCCTGGTTCATTGAATTTGAGAGCAAGTTCAAGAGCTCCGGCTTCGCAGTACTGGGAGTGTCCATGGATGACGATGGGTGGAAATCCGTACGGCCATATTTGGACCGGATGCACATGAGCTATCGCGTGATGATCGGCGACGATGCTCTGGTAGCCAGGTACGGCGGGGTAGCGTCCCTTCCTGAGACGCTTCTGATCGATCGAGAGGGTCGGGTCGCGGCCAAGCATAGAGGACTCACCAGCAAGGGGCAATTACGAGCAGGAAATCGCTGAACTCCTGCGAAAATAGCGCGTGAAAGGAAAGCATCGTGCTGAAGTACGCAATCTCGTTGATCATCGCCACTGTGCCCTGCTTCGCTGCGGACTTGGTGGCAGACGTTCGAGCCGTGGCAGAAGTAGGCGACTTCTCGAAAGCCTCCAGCCTCATTCAAGCTTACGAGGTTAAGCGCGGCCAGACTCCGGAATCGATTTTGGCCTTAAGTTGGCTGGGCCGCGCCGCGCTGGCGCAGAAGAAGTACGATCTGGCGGACCGCTACGCGCTGGATACGTACCTGCGGGCGCAAAAGGAATTGAAGAAACGGCCGCTTGACCGGGAGCCCAACCTACCGCTTGCCGTGGGGGCCTCGCTCGAAGTCCAGGGACAAGTCCTGGCAGCAAAGGGCCAGCGGACGGAAGCCGTATCGATGCTCGAAACGGAGCTACAACGGTACGCCAACACTTCGATTCACGCCAGAATCCGGAAGAACATCAATCTCCTCAGCCTGGTAGGAAAACCGGCACCGGCGCTGGAAGGCATTTTTCTACCCAAAGGCAAGCCGACTCTGTTGTTCTTCTGGGCCCATTGGTGCGGTGACTGCCGCACCGAGGCCCCCATTCTTGCCCAACTCAAGAAAGAGTTCGGGCCCAAAGTGGCCTTTATCGGACCAACCCAGAAATATGGCTACATCGGGGCGGATGACAATGTTCCACCCAGGGTGGAAGTCCCGCACATCGAGAAGATTCGCAAGGAGTACTATGCGGCGGTCGTTGACGGCCCCGCCATAGTAAGCGAGCGGAATTTCCTGACCTTCGGCGTGAGCACGACCCCGACCTTGGCCCTGGTCGATAAGGGCGGCGTGGTGCGTCTGTATCACCCGGGAGGGATGACCTACAACGAACTCCGGTCTGCCCTGCAAGCTGTGCTCAAAAAGCCCTGAAGCCGGGCTCGAACGGCGGCGTAAAACAAGTCACCGCTCTTCCCGGTTCTGCCTGCGTAACTCTCGGCTGCGTCTTTGCGAATCCCTATGCAGTGAGCATAACGCCGGATCGCTTGATCCGGCACTGCCATGAATTGAGAAAGAGAGGCAGTATGGAAGACTCGTTTGCACTGCTCTTGTTTGCTGTGCTGTTCCACTTCATTGACCCAGGGGAGCGCAACGAATCCGTGTAGTCTATAGAAAACACCCAAAAGCATGAAACCGATGTAAGCTGGTCGCCTGTTTGGGGTGCAAGAGGTCCCGGGTTCAAATCCCGGCGGCCCGACCATCAGAGACGCAGCTTGGGCTGCGCGGAGAATATAGAACTTCCTTTGGAATCCCAAAACCAGAGGCGCAACGATCAGAACGGTGTATGGAAGCTCGCTACGAAGACCCCTTCGGGCCGGTCCTAGCGAAAGGGCCGCTACTGGAACGTGCCCAGGGAAGTAAACTGTCCGGTCGAATCGAATTCCAATCCCACGACCGCGATGTCAGCTGTTGGCGCGGTGAACTTGATTGAACCGCGCAAGCCCGCGACTGCTGGATTTAAAGTCGGAGCAACAAAAGTCTGCTGTGTATGCGGCTGAAGAACCAACGAAATGGTAGACTGCGCGCCGCCGTCTGTCTCAAATAGCATGGATACGGTAAGAGCTTGTGTGGAATCAGTGTTCGCGATCGCGACGGCTGTCACATTCCCCTGGGTGTTATCAAAAGGCATCAGGATACTGTTGCCGGACTGAGTTGCGAGCTCAGTCCCTAATGAATCCCTAGGACCTCCGTCATTGAACTTATATATCGCCGTGACCCCGATCTGTCCGCTGCTCGCTATCTCCGCCCAGCCCTGCTGAAGGGTGGTCGAAGTTCCGGGACTCTGTGCGAAGAACGAAGCCCCTGGAGACAGAGTGCCCGTCAGAACCCCCGGCGCACCGTTCAGGATGGGAAATGGTAAAAGACTGCCATTCTGACCCCAGAATTGGAAGGTGAAGGTGACCGGAACCTGATCGGTGTTTATGATGGCAAACCGCGTATTCCAACCCGCTCCATCTACAATCTGTGGAACTCGAAGCGCGCTTGTGAACGACTGAGAACCGCCGATGGTCAGGTTGAAGGTTTGAGTGGCGCTCGAAGACGCAGCATCTACCACTTTCATCGTGAAGCCCAGAGTGCCCGCGGAAGTTGGGTTGCCCGAAATGTGGCCCGAGTTGGATGGCGAAAGTCCTGATGGCAGTGCTCCCGAGAGCAGCGACCAGGAATAGGGTGGGGTACCTCCAACGGCGGAAAGCGATTGCGAGTAAAAAGTGCCGACGGCTCCGAGTGGCAGTGTCGGTGGCGTAGTGATCGTCACAGGAGACGAAATTCCCCCAATCGTGAAGGTAGCGGAGTTGGAGACGCCCCCGCCGGGGTTTTGGACGGTGATGCTGGCGGTGCCCTTGTTTGCGATCAGATTGCCAGGCACAGCCGCCGTCAACTGCGTCCCGTTTACGAAGTTCGTCGAAAGCGGCGAACCATTCCATTGCACCGTGGCCCCGGAGGTAAAAATACCCCCGGAGGAGAGAAAATTACTCCCGAAGACCGTCAGATTGAACGCCGATCCCCCTGTGGCAGCCGAGCCTGGACTGAGCGATGTGATTACCGGGCCAACCACGGCCACTGGGTTGATACTGAACGTGAGCGCATTAGTAGCTGTGCTCCCCGGGTTCACAACTGTTACGCTGGCGCTGCCTAAATTTGTGATCAGACTGCCAGGCACAGCCGCCGTCAACTGCGTCCCGCTTACGAAGCTTGTCGCAAGGGGGGAACCATTCCACTGCACCACCGCACCCGAGACAAAGCTAGAGCCGTTGACCGTAAGCGTAAATGTGGGACTGCCCACTGTGGCCCCGTTTGGGTTGAGCGAAGTTAACGTAGCCGAATTGCCCGAGGCAAACGCGGCATATCCATAGAAGAAACCCACATTATTCACACCCACGACGTCACCCAAGTTGTTGAGATCCGCGGCTGTAGTCATAGTACTGCCTGGGACGCTAATAGCAGTCAAGACGCCGTTGGTGTCTATAAGCCCCAATAGTGGAGTAAGCCCAGAAACTCGGGTTTGCAAAGTGAGAGCGATCAGGCCGCTATTGTTAATGGCGGCTGAACTACAAAAATAGCTTGGATAAGCCGACGTGTTTATCGCCGTAAACACACCTGCCGAATATACGAAACACACTCCATTACCACCAATTCCCGCAACCCCGGTGATTGTCCCGGAATCGTTAATGCTTAGGAAATTTGTATATGTTGCTCCCGGGTAGTCGAAGGTCGTGAAGGTACCTCCGCTGTGCAGGAAGCCATGGGCGGAAGGAGATTCAAAATATCCGACGACCTGACCAGAGTTGTTTATACCCTTTGGCTGGGTGAGGACCGCTCCAGAAACATTGAGTGTGGTAAACGTACCTCCGTTGTCGATGAATCCATTTGACTTTTGCGGAGTCAACGCGGCAGTGCTATAGTTCCCCACAATCTGACCGCTGTTGTTGATCGCGGTGGCCATCGTGCTGTTACTTCCAGGGAAAGTAATGCTTGTGTACGTGCCGCTGTTCCAGATAAAGCCGTGCGGGGTAGTACAAAAGAGCGACCCGCACAACTGCACGACCGAGTAGCTACCAACTACCGTTCGTAAATCATTGATTCCATTTGGACTAGTGCTCCCAGCATCAGATCCCTGGACCTGCAGGACCGTATACGTATACGACGCTCCACTGACAAGATCGGCAACGAGTAGCGCAAGCACTAAACCACTTTTCAACTAGAATACCTCCGATATTGGTACTAGACCTCATAGTCCGGCGATTTGCAAGAGCGCCCAGCCCATTATACCCCAGCGACGAACTCCAGCACGTTAGCACACTGGGTAAAATGGCGAGATTGAAAAATCCCACGATGCGCTCCGCGCGGCGCTGATTGTCGCTGGGCGGCACATTCGTCGACAGAAGTACACTACTACGACCCGGCAGCGGAAAACGTGCAAGGCGGAGAAGAGCTCGGGTCAGTTGTACGATCGAAGATCTGTGTTACTCGAAGGGCGTCTGATGGGCGGCATTGTCGTTCTCAGGAAGGTCTGAGAGCACTACCTTAGGCTAAGAAAAAAGTCAGAACAACGGTGTAAACTGACTAAGCAAAGAAATCTGGCCGCTCGCAAAATCAAGGATGGTGCACGATGACACGACGCGAAGCATTAGTGACCCTAAACGCACTGGCGGCGACGCTGGGACGAGCGGCCGAACGGCTTCCCGCCAACAAGAACGTGAAGTGGGGATTGGGATCGAACCTCTGGAATTCCTTCAAGGGATCGAAGTTCACCGACATCCTCGACGTGATGCGCGACACTGGGTTTATCGGCCTTCGGTTGACGCAGTTTCCGAGGATTCTGGAGACCTACAGCATCACCACTGAACAAATGGAAAAGGAGGTCTCCAAACGCGGCCTTCACGTGGTGACGATTTCGTTCAATGGCCCGGCGCAGGATGCGTCCAAACGCAAGGAGGTCCTGGACAGCGCGAAGATCGCGATGACCTTCCTCAAGAAGTTCGGCGCTGAGCGACTGGTCGTGTTCTCGCCGTCGCGCAATGCGGGCGCGGCGCCGGACGCTTTCAAAACCATGTGCGAGTGTTATAACCAACTGGGAGAAGTGGCGGGCGAAATGGGCTTCAAGGCAGGTCTTCACAACCACATGGGCCAGATGGTGCAGAACGAAGACGAACTTGATCGCTGCATGCAGATGACCGATCCCAAGTTGTTCTGGCTCTCGCCCGATACCGCGCACCTTCACCTGGCCGGCATGGACTCCCCGAAGATACTGGACCGCTACAAGAACAGGCTGATGCTGGCGGACTACAAAGACGCCAAGCGCGGGGCAGGTAACTTCCTCCAGAATATCTTCGATTTGGGCGATGGCGACGTGGACTTTCCTGCCTGCCATCGTGCGCTGAAGGCGGCTTCGTTCAAGAACTGGCTGATCGTAGATCTGGACATTGCCCGCCAAGGCCCGCGTATCAGCTACGAACGGTGCGGCGCGTATGTAGTCAAGACGCTGGAACCAATTTATGTCTGACATTTCACGTCGAGCCTTCGTCGGAACAACCGTCGGAACAACGCTCGCTGCGGCAACACTCGCCGCCGCCGACTATCGCATCATCGATCCCCACGTTCACGTGTGGAAACACGATCCCGAATTTCCGTTCGCGCAGGGGGCGAATGTTCCCGAGCGCGACGCCACGCCCGAAACGCTGCTGGGCCTGATGAAAAGCAACGGGGTTTCGAAGACCGTCCTCATTCAGGTGATTCACTACCGGTACGATAACCGTTTTCTGGAGCACACGCTGAAGCAGTACCCCAAGACCTTCAAGGGCGTGTGCCGAGTGGATCCACTGACGCCCGCTGCGCCAGACCACCTGTCGCAGCTCACCGAGCAAGGATTCAGCGGAGTCCGGCTATCCCCGGGGCTCGGCCCAGCGGGAGATTGGATTACAGGACCGCTGATGCCGCCGCTCTGGAAGCGCTGCTCTGAATTGAAAGTGCCGATGACGGTGCTTGCTCCGGTGGTGCGTATGCCGGAGATCGCTAAGTTAATGGAGAAGCTGCCGGAGATGATGGTTGTGATCGACCACATGGCCGATTGCCCTGTCAATCAGCCGCAGGAACTCGAAAAGCTGATTGCCCTTGAGCGCTTTCCCAACGTATTTGTAAAGATCTCACATACGTGGTCACTTTCGCGCCAGCCGTATCCGTGGCTTGACTCGCAAGAACTAGTGAAACGGCTGTACGCAGCCTTCGGACCGCAACGGTTGATGTGGGCGACTGACTGGCCGATCCTGGAGAGCGTCGCGAAATATCAACAGGCGCTTACTGTAGTCCGCGACGACATGAAATTTTTAAATGCCGACGATAAGAGCTGGATGCTAAGCAAGACCGTCGAGCGCGTCTGGCCCTTCCCGGCGTAGGTTGCGGATTATTCAGTTCGCGGCGGGCGTGCTGGCAAGCGGGTCATCGACGAGTTCATCCTCGATGAGCGCGTTTTCGGCAAGGGCTTCGGGAACTAGCCACCGTCCTTTAACGGGTCGGTCTTCAGTATCGAGTCCAGTCACGAATTCTTGCCGCCCAATTCAGCTAATAGCCACGCCCGGGCTAATCGCCAGTCCCGGGGCACGTTATGGGGGGACACCTTCAATATTTCAGCGGTTTCTTCCACACTGAGGCCGGCGAAGAAGCGCATGTCGATGACCCGCGCCTTCCGTGGATCTATCCTACTTTGTCACGCGGCTTCCTGGCTCGGCAAGCGTCTATTATGGTGTCAAGGGCTCCCGCGACGGAGCCCGAGTCCTCAAAAAATCGGTGAGGGATGCTCGTACTACAAAAAGAAAAGGCCACGATTCACGAATTCGGAGATCGCACGTACTACGTTTTTCCGGCACCACCCCCCCACACCAACTATGTGAATCGGCCGACGAAGTATGCCGAAGAAAGCGCATTGAGGGATTATGCGGGTCGAGGGAACAACCGCAGCGCCAGGCTTCTCCCTGAGGTCCATCCGGCAGTACACGCCTTGATGACGGCTCTCCTCGATTACGGGAACCAACTCGGCGACCACAGCATCCAGAGCGCTCTCGTCCAAAATGGTTGGCGGCCACCCGATGACCCATCGCAGGGAGTCCATTATCTCGCAAACATCAAAATGGTGATCAATAATCCGCAATTTGGATTTTCGAACTTAACATTTCCCAAATCACTTGAGGCCGAAGCCGAGAGTTTTTTAGGCGAAAGGAACAATCCTCACTGGCAGGTGTTTGTGGAGCACCTATCGCAGTCGCCCGGTTGGGATGCCGCGACGGCCAGAAACTTTCTCGATACAGTCGCCCAGTACTACGTGCCGCGGGGCGGGTTTAATCCGCATGCCACAGGAGTGGTGTTCGATCTCAACTTCTCGATATATCACCATGTCCGCTCGAAAGATCAGAAGGCGCTCGTCGAGGCGGAAGATCCAGTCGACGCCCATCCAGTGCTCAATCAGGCGGCGCTGCGAAGCGCAGTCGGGATGTGGTTGAACACCTATTCCATGCAGTTTGATTTCGATTCCTACAATACGGGCAAGGAAATCTGGCACATGGAGTGGCGGAAGTCTAAGGACTCGAAGCCAAGGACAACATAAAGGCGTGGGCCTGGACGCCGCTCGTGCTTTTTTGCAGAACCCCCCGTTAATTCGCATTGGCGGGGCGCTGACCAAGAGTCTGTATCAATACACGCTGCACGGTGGCGACATTCGTTTGCTCCGCACCAGCGTCCAAATGTTTGAGAAGGAACTGGCCAAAGTCCCAGGTCTAACCGGGTCACAAGCGACCTGCAAATCAAGAACTCACAGGCAAGAGCGCCGCGACGCTCTCGCCGCCCGACGCAACGTCGAAGGCTCTCGATCCCGAGAAGTCAAACTCAACGACGTCCAACAGGAGCGTCCGGTCACCACGACTTCCTTTTCGGGTGCACCGCCGGCATGGACGCCCGCGCAGTTTCGGCAGTACTATCGAGAAGGGAATCTTATGCGTTTTTTAATTTGGACGTTATTCTTGGCGGCCGGCCTTTCAGCCCAGGCAGTCAACGCGCCTTCCGACCCAGTGAGCACCCTTATCAGCCGGCTCGAACTCGAGCGATACAAAGCGCACATCAAAGGGCTGTCACAGTTCGGCGACCGAATGCAGGGAACCAAACGCAACCGCGATGCTATCGATTGGCTTGAGAAGCAACTGCGGAGCTTCGGCTACTCTAACGTTGAGCGACATCGATTCATGGCGGACGCCGGACCCCTTGAAAACATCTACGCGACAAAGGTCGGGACAGGTGTAGCCGAAGAGATGTACATCGTTTCGGCACATATGGACGGCCGCGGCGGTGGCGAGGCAGCGGACGACGACGCATCCGGCTGCGCGGTCGTGCTCGAATTGGCTCGCGTGCTGGCGATGCCCGAGGTCCGGACGAATCGCTCAGTAAGGTTCATTTTTTGGAATAATGAGGAATTCGGGATGGACGGCAGCGGAACCTACGCGCTGGAAAGGTCACCCCTCCAGGGGACGGCATCCGAACCAAAATGGCTTGGTGTCATCCAGCACGACATGATGATGTTCGACCATGGCATGCCGCCCGGGCCGAAACAGAGTCCCAATGCCGACATCAACATTGACTACCAGGAAAACTCTCTAATGGGGGATGCGTCCGCGAAACTAGCAGCTGTGCTTAAGTCGGCGAACTTGTCTCAATCCCTGGATTATCCTGCAACCATCGGCACGAATATGGCAGGCACAGATTCGATACGGTTTCAGGATCTGGTGGCCTCTGTCAGCGTGCGCGAAAACGAGAGGGTGACCGGGATTGTCATGGGTTCAAACCCGAACCATCATAAACCCACAGACAAATACGCAAACTACGGAGAACAAGACTTTCGCTTCGGCTTCGATTCCGCGCGAACTACGCTCGGCGGACTTGGACAACTCGCGGGTATAACTCTTGTGCAGCGTCGGTAGCCGAAGTGGCACCATAGTGGCCAGGCGAACGCCGTGACCGGCCCGATTCACCACCTCGGGCCTTTCGGCACGTTTCACGTCGGAAGCACTCCACACCGTTGACCGCTTCGAGATGCAACGAACAAGAGAAACGGTCCAACGAAGTCGGTTGATGTACAATCAGTGGCGGTCAGTAAGGCAAAAGGAAGGCCTGACCTGCTTCCGAATGTGCCCGAGGAGGAGTTGTGATGCCCCGTGAAAGCCGAGTGAAACTTAGTTTTCTGCGATCGAAGGTCGTGGTACTCACTGTCGTTGGAATCGGCGTGCTGATAATAGCTGCCGAGGGGCTTAACGCCGACAGTGGTTCTCCTGGGCCCCTTGCCCAGTCCTGTGGTGTGCCGACCGCCGCCGCCAACGGCCGGGCCGGAACCGGGCGCGGTCTTCCGCAGTTTACGCCCGGTGAATATCCTGTCAAGCTGCCCGCTGCGTCATTGCTCGGCGCACGCAACGACCTCCCTAATCCGTATCGCCCCGGCGTGAGCTGGGGACAGTTGCCTCAAGGCAGGAAGTGGGGCTCGACGGCGAGCATCACAATTGCTCCAGACGGCAAGCTCTGGGTAACCGATCGATGCGGCGTTTCGGGAAGCGGGGGCACGACTTGCGGCGGAGCCAATGCAAATGTCAACCCCATCTTCGAGTTCGATACGTCCGGCAAGCTGCTAAAGACGTTTGGGGCGGGGATGTTCGTCAGCCCCCACAAATTGTCGGTGGATAAACAGGGAAATTTATGGCTCGCCGACAATGGGGGGCATCAGGTCTTCAAGCTCAATCAAGACGGGAAGGTTTTATTGACTCTCGGCAAAAAGGGAGTCTCCGGTCCGGGCCTGGATGAATTCGACGCGCCGACCGATGTCGCTATCGCTCCGAACGGCGACATTTTCGTTGGCGACGGACACACCGGAGGTGGCACGGCCACCGGCAACGCGCGGATTATGAAGTTCGATAAGGACGGGAAGTTCATTAAGACCTGGGGCAAAAAAGGCATGGGTCCGGGTGAGTTCGACGTGGTCCACACTCTCGCCTTCGATTCCCGAGGCAGACTGTTCGTCGGCGATCGTCAGAACAACCGAATTCAAATCTTCGACCAGAACGGCATGTTCATCGCTCAGTGGTTCCAGTTTGGCCGGCCGAGCGGCATGTACATTGACAAGAACGACGTAATTTATGTGGCCGACTCAGAATCGAGGGATGCGCGGACCAACACAGGACAATTTGGGCTTGCTCAGACTGGGTATGGCTATAACCTCGGCGCCGAGCGAGGCATCAGAATCGGAAATGCCAGGGACGGTTCCGTTAAATACTTCATCCCCGATCCTTGTCCGTACCCATACCCAGCCGGTTCGAGCATGGCGGAAGGCGTCACTACGGATTCCGAGGGCAACGTATACGGGGCGGACTTCCTCGGCGATGTCCGAAAGTTTGTTAAGAAGTAAGAAGCCAGATTTCCGATCAGGGGCCTAGATTCCCGAATCCGATCCAGCAGGGCTACTCCGACGCACAACAGCACACATCCGGTGACCAGGATCAGCAGTTCGCCGTGCTCGCTGACCCGAGCGGCCCCAAGTGGCCAACAACAGGCCTACCAGAAATCCCAGCGCCACCGATCCAACCAGCTGCCACACCAATGGATAGAGTGATCGATACAGGGTGAGGAGGATCT
>JBDTTL010000075.1:0-17075 GCA_039930665.1 Acidobacteriota bacterium | reverse complement strand
AAATCCGCCGCGCACCAAATGAAGAAGTAAAACGCGTATTGGCTGGCGCGAGAAATGGGCCTTGCCAGAGCCGCTCCGGCGCGGAAGAACTGAAAACCCTTTGCTTGATCGCGACCTCCTGCTCGATCTGAGCCTCAATCTCTTTGGGAGGGTCCACAAACTTCTGCGGGACCGTAATCGTGGAGGAAGGATAGTTGTGGCCCGTCACCGTGACCTCAACCGTTTCGCGGCCAAAGAGCAGCGGGTAACGTCCGGGCGCGCGGTTCAGGTTCACACCAGCCAGGGCCGAGAAGGCGTTACCATCGGGCCTGAAGTCGATGTTTTTGCCGAGCCAAGTTGCAGGTCCCGAGAAGGACTTCGACTTAAAGAGCACCGGCGCTCCGATAAAAACCGGGCAAGGATTCCATCGCAAATCGTGAGGACCGGCCCCCGTGAAGCCCGGCTGGCTCTGCAATTGACCCTCCGGCGCTTGATCAGAGCCGCAGACCTGAGCGGCGATCGGCGCGCTGAGCGATAAGAGCAGAGCATACCGTCGAGTCATTGGGATCACGATATCACGGTGAAGCAAGCTCGCGATTTGCATTCAGCCGCATTTACAGTACTTTCTTGTAATCGCGTCCTTTGCTTCGGATTACTCCGGAGCGACGTTTCGTTGGCGACAACGACAATCATCGAGCAGTTGCGGTTTGATGAAAGCGGAACTTAGATGGTTGAAGGTGCAGTTAATGATATAAGACGACGCCCGCGCACCACGAGCATTTCGGAGCCGGGATCACATCTGGCGCGGGGGCAGCTTGGGATCGAGCACCTTGCGAGCGCTTTCGGCGCCGCTTACTGGCAACCCAATGGGATCGAGCAGCCCGATCTGCACCAGGACGCTGGCCTGATCCCAGTAAATATGCTCATGGGAGATTTTCCCATCCTCAACCCCAGCGATGACAACGACGGCTATCTCCACCGGCTTGCCGGTCGGCGGGACGCCCGGCAGGAGCCAGTCAATGGGCGTTGTGTGGGTGAAACTGATAACGACTTCATCCACGATCTGATCGCGCCCAACAGTAGTCGAAACATTGGTCATCTTCACGTCGGGCGGAAAGAACTTGCCGACGAGATGATCCCGATAGAAGGCGCGCACGCCGTCGCGGCCCACGCCCCCAATCATGGTCGGCACATTGTGGAGATGGGGATCGGCGGTCATTGTGGCCATCGTGGTGTCAAGATCCCCGGCCAGTTCGGCGCCTACATGCTGATGAAACAACTCGATCATTGACTGTCGCTCTGACGATAATATGGCCATTTGCAATCCTTTGGATTTTCCGGTAGTCGTGCCTTCGTGGAAACTACTGGTGCTGAATTCTCAGGTGACTGATGCAGCGCCGTTAGTGGCTTACTTCTTCATCTCGACGACGATCACTTCATCCCGTTTGTCACTCACATTCTCCGGGAGACGGCTGCCAGCGGGCGACCAGATAACTGCTCCAGCCTTGGCCGAAGCCTCATGTGACTTCCCGTCTGGCTCAGTCATACGGGTCTTGTCGCCGGTGAGGCTGACGATCACTGAATCGGGGTTGTAGTGCATCACCGACTTTTCTCCAGGTCCATATGAGACGCGCAGGACGCGCACCCTGTCATTTTCAAATTCGACTTTGTAATGCTTGGCATCCACCCTCACCGGATCCACTTTCATCCCCCCGTCCTGCTGGGCGTGAGCCACTGCCGCATACGCGATGAGGCAGGCCAAAATGAAAGTTGGTGCAATCGTTAAGTGTTTCATTAGCGCCCCTATTCTCGTCTGGATTTCCGTTGTTGGTCTCCTCGATAGGCGACCGTCCACAATAAAGTTCTTTACTTATGTGGAATCGGCATCGTAGACGAAAACCTTAACAGGCCGCGGTAAATGCCTGCGCATACCGCCCACTGACCGCCTCACATCTCAGATTGGACTCTCCAGCAGCGCCGCGAGTTCCTGTTGCGCCTACTAAGGTTTTCCGTCAGGCCCGGAGATTTCTGCCCAAGGTGGCATAACACCACAGCCTGCAAGCCGAGATACGTCCAGGGAATTATGCCACCGGCACACGGCTCTCGCTGATACTCAGGCGATCCGTTGCAGGTGGGAGCACGCGTAAATTGACAGGAACCAAAGCGTTCACACGGGAGGAACGGGAAATGTCGGTTCGCAATAACGTCGCGATGGTGGAACAGTATTCTCAACTGCGCTCACAGGGACGTTCTTCAGCACCAATTGTGCATCTGCGGGTGCTGCGGGCTCTGAATACAGCAGCGCCGGCGCCAGCGACGCGACACGTAGACGAAACCGTAAAGCATGATAAAAATGAGAGAGATGTCAATTCGCAGCTTCCTCGGAATGGTAGGCGGGTCGCAGCAAAAGCGTTCCGCCGAGACCGAGACTGTCCGGAAAGTCTTGGACGCTCTCGATCATCTGGAGCCGAGCCGCGCGCGTTTCGTCGCGACGTTCGGGTACCAACTCAGCAGAGTGGCGAACGCAGATCTGAAGATCAGCCCGGAAGAGACCCGCGCCATGGAGCTAATCGTAATGGAGTATGGAGGCCTACCCGAGGAGCAAGCGTTGATTGTTGTGCAAGTTGCCAAGGAACGCGCGCAGTTTTTTGGAGGCACCGAAAATTTTCTCGTTACGCGCGAATTTGATCGCCTCGCCACCCGCGAGCAAAAACTTGCACTGCTCGACTGCCTGTTCGCAGTAGCCGCCGCGGAAGGCGACATATCGGTAGTGGAAGACAACGAGATCCGGCAAATCACAAGCGAAATACATCTCGATCACCCTGATTTCATTCAGGTCCGCTCTCGCTGGGTCGATCGCCTAAGCGTCCTCAAGAATCTACCGAAGACGAGCTGAGAGTTCCACGGACAATTCAAAGCCGCAGGACCATCTCTCAGCAAAGCTGACAAGTGGCAAACCCGCCCATAACGCAACGCCGCCGTCGTTTTCTCTAGCTCTCTCAACTTCTCCGCATGGAGTGCACGTTTGGCTAGCTGCCGACCCTCTTGCATTCTGAAGCAAAATAATTCGTATGCCAGATTGGCCTCGGCTCGATGCAGAGGGGGATTTCCTTGTCGAGTCCGACTAGTAAAGAGGATGGATTGATCCCTCAAGTAGGGATTGCCTCCAAATTTTCCGTTCAGGAGAACCATGACCATGAGACGTAACATTTTCAAAGCAAACGCCTTGACTCTGACCTTACTGGCGTGCAGCACGATGGCTCTAGCCGAGCCGCACCATTTCGAAGTGACCGTGACCAATCTAACCCGCGGTCAGGTGTTTACCCCGATCATGGTCGCTAGCCACAAGGAGGGTGTCAGCCTTTTTACTCTCGGCCAGCCAGCGAGTGTTGCACTCGAAAGCCTGGCAGAAAGCGGAGATACAAACCCGTTGAAGACTTTGCTCGTGTCAAGCCACGACGTCGATGAGGCCGTTGACTCCGGCGCTGTTCTCCCGCCCGGACAATCGGTCACGGTGATGGTGCAGACCAGCGGAGCCTTTGATCACATCAGTGTTGCCGCGATGCTGGTACCAACGAATGATGGGTTCTTTGCCATAAACGGAATCGAGGGACCGAAGGGGAAAGACACACTCACTTTATATTCTCCGGCGTACGATGCCGGTACAGAAGCGAACAACGAACTCTGCTCGTCTATTCCGGGTCCGCCGACAATTTGTCAGGGCGAAGGGTATAACGCGAGCAGAGCCGGCGCCGAAGGGTATGTGCATATTCACGCGGGAATTCATGGAATCGGGAACCTCATGCCGGCCATGTCTGACTGGCGGAATCCGGTGGCGAAGATCGTCATTAGGCGCGTAAATTAAATCGCTGCGTAAACCGGGCCAACGAAGTGCAATGGACGCGCTTTTGGGCGCGTCCGCCAGTTCTCGGGTTCGGGCAGCGATTCGTTGGTTCGCTATGCATCCCACGCGTGAGGTACCTGGGAACGCCTTTCGAGGGGAACAGAATCTTTTTGCGTCATACTAAGGCAGCGAAACTGTGACTGGATACTCTGTTCCTGTTCACGCATCCGACCTGCAGCTTGCGGCTTCAATTTGCCAGCGCGACCGCAAGGCAATCGCGCGCCTGATCGAGTTACATGCGGACTCCGTGCATCGTTATGTATGGCGAAGACTCACGCCCAAAACTGACTTGGCGGACGATATTGTCCAGGATGTTTTCGTGGCAGCGTGGCGCGGCATGAAGACCTATTCGGGCGACGCGTCACTGCAAACCTGGCTCTTGAGCATTGCGCGTCACAAGGTGGAGGACTACTACCGACAAACTCTGAAAGCGCCTCTGGAGAGTCTGGAGACCGATCAGCAGCCGCTTTTCACTGCCGATTCTGTCGACCTCGACGCTGCCCTGGATCGGAGCCGCCAAATTGGGCGCGCCGCCAAGACACTGGCGCACCTTCCTCCCGGCTATGCCGCGATACTTCGGTGGCGTTATTGGGATGGGCAGTCGACAAGGGACATGGCAACCGCCACCGGCAGGACTGAAAAGGCCGTGGAGCGATTACTGGCAAGGGCGCGAGACTGCTTCAAAACCACCTGGATGAAGCAAGAGGAGGAGTCAACATGATCGACGAAATCATCCGCGAAGCGGAATTGTCGAGCGAGGCTCCGAAACGCGCTTCCTCCCGCTTGAAGTCGCGGATCCTCTCAACGCTGGTCTCATTACAGCAGGCCGAAGGTTCCTTACGGATTCTTTCCGAGAGCAGAGATCATGGCGAGCAATTGTGCGTATTCGAACACGCAGTTGCGATCCTGCCATCGGAAGAGTTGCAGTCCCGCAATCCATGCGCCGTGTGCCACGCGCGCCTGCTGGCGGAACACGTGGAGAATGCTCCGATCTATTGGCCCGGGTGCCCCTACGCGCGTTTCTGCGAGCATCCTTGATCCAATGCTTCCTCAGAACACTTTCACGAATCCGAAAAGATTCTGAAAGTTCATCAGGTGGCCTTTGACCGGCGGACGGAGCGCGGCGGCAAACGGATTGGCCGACATCATTTCGCTATAGCGATAGCGAAACCCCCAGCCCGAAGTAATCATCAGATCTACACCTACGGCCACCCGCAAGCCAGGTTTGTCCTCATTCGATAACCGGACCCAGGCAGGACCCGCGGAGAGGTATGGCCGGATGCGGTTGCGGCGAGGCCGGAAGTAAAGCAAAAGATCGCCCGACACGGCATGTTGAGATCGAACATGATCGGTCTGCGCGAAGCTCAAGCCGGAAACCTCGGTTGTGACGATCCGATTGCGGTTCCACATATAGCCAGCTTCGAAGCTAATCCAGTCGGTCACATGATAACCGATCCCGGCATTGATGGGAGGCCCAACTTTCGAGTCGTAGTTAGAGGATAACCTAGGAACAAGCGACTAAGTTACCTAGATCAAATCGGGGGAGCAATAGAATAGATGATTCACAATAAGATATTCGGTCTCTTCGCTGCACTGGCAGTGACTCTTGCTGTGGCACCGCAATCGCAGGCCAGCACAATTTTCAGTTTGAACCAGGATGCTTGCACGGGCACCTGCGGGACGGGTCCTTTTGGCACCGTGACGCTTACCGAGTTCGGGTCTGGTGCATCCGCCACTGTCGGCGTGAACGTGACGCTCGCTGCGAACGAGCGTTTCGCGGGAACCGGTGCCGGCGATGCACTGGAGTTTAACGTAATCGGAGCAGTAAACATCACGGGCATCACGGCCAATTTCGGGATCGGCCCGTCGCCGGACACGGCATCGGCGTTTGGCACGTTCCTCCACTCGGTGGAGTGCACTACATGCCAGGGTGGAAATGCCGGCAACCCGGCTGGTCCGCTGAACTTCACAGTCGGCTCGGCAACGGGCGTCACGATTGCGAGTTTCATAGTCAACTCGGGCGGATACTTCTTCGCAGCGGACATCGTGGGTAATAACGGCAACACGGGTAACGTGGGTGCCAACGGCAGTACGACCGTTGTTCCGGAGCCGGTTTCGATGGGCCTGGTAGGGAGTGGACTGATTTCCATTTTCTTCCTGCGCCGCCGCAAGAACCAGCTAAGCTAAACTTCGCAACAAACTGACCTTCCAATGCCCTGGCCCGAGTGGCCGGGGCATTTTAATTTAGGGTCCTCCAGCCGATGGATGTGCCGGGCTGCGAGCCACTCGATTGGCAAGATCCTGGAATCGCCCTGTTGTTGTGATTGCCTCGTGGCCGGAGCATTAATCGAACGTCCTGGTGGACGTAAAGTGCTTACTACGTCCCGCGCGGTCTGGACCCAGCAAATAACGCTACCCGCCGCATTCAGAACCGAAAACAAGCTGATATACTGAATGCGGAGGACTGGATGCTATCTCGTCGCCGCTCTTACCTTTTGGTTCCATTTTTTGTCGCACTAGGTGCGCTCGCTGTTGGCCTGCTTACGGGCAATCATGTTTCGGCGGCGTCTCCCAACGACGATGCCGTTGGCCAGAGCATGAAGTCCTTTACCTCGGTCTACGACGTGGTGGAACAGAATTTCGCGGACAAAGTCGACGCGGATAAGGCGATCTACAACGGGGCCATCCCCGGCATGCTGCGCACGCTCGACCCTCACTCCAACTTCTTCGATCCCAAAGCTTATGCGGCGCTACGCGAGGATCAGCGCGGCCAGTATTACGGCGTCGGGATGCAGGTGGGTCCGCGCACGGGCAAGACCATGGTGATGTGGCCCTTTGAAAATTCCCCCGCTTACCGCGCTGGCTTGCGCCCGGGCGACATGATCGTTCAGGTGAACGACAAGAAGACGGACGGCCTCAATACCTCCGAGATTGCGGATCTTCTAAAGGGCCCGCGAGGTACTAAGGTAGAGGTCAGGGTCAGCCGTGAAGGCAACGCCAAGCCCATCGCGTTCGACATCATTCGCGATGCCATCGCGCGGCCCAGCGTCCCGGAAGCCATCTGGCTAAAGCCGGGCATCGCCTACATCGACGTCACTCAGTTCGGCGAAAATACCAGCAAGGAATTTGAAGAGCAATTCCGCAAGCTGGGCGAGAATAACATTAAGGGTCTGGTACTCGATCTGCGCGGGAATCCCGGCGGCCTGCTCAATGAGGGCGTCGAGGTCGCAGGACACTTCCTGAAGAAAAACGACCTGGTGGTGAGCCACCGCGGCCGCGCCCAGCCCAACAAGAATTACTATGCCCGTTCGGATAACGGCGGCAAGAGCTATCCGGTAGTGGTGGTAGTAAATCGCTCCTCCGCGTCGGCGGCCGAGATCGTTACCGGAGCGATGCAAGACCACGACCGCGCCTGGGTGGTGGGCGAGCCGACTTTCGGCAAAGGCCTGGTGCAAACCGTTTTTCCGCTGAGCGAGAATACCGGCTTGGCCCTTACGACGGCGCACTACTATACGCCGAGCGGCCGGCTGATCCAGCGCGACTACTCCAATATCTCCTTTCTGGATTATTACTACCGCACGCGTAATGAGCAGAAAGACATGTCCGACGTGAAGATGACCGACAGCGGCCGCACCGTTTACGGCGGCGGCGGCATAACGCCGGATGAGAAGTATGAGGCCGCCAAGCTGAATAAGTTCCAGATTGAAGTGCTCCGCAAGTTCGGCTTCTTCAATTTCTCCGCGGCCTACTTCGGCCCCCGGGCGGATGCTCATCTGCCCAAAGGCTGGGAGCCGGACGAGAACCTGGTCAATCAATTTCATCAGTATCTGCTGAAGAACAGCTTCCATTTCAGCGAGGCCGATTTTGCGGCAAATCACCAGTGGGTGAAGGAACAGCTCAAGCGTGAGATGTATATCACGGCGTTTAGCTGGGAGCAATCGGTTCGCGTCGGCATCCAGCAGGATCCGGAAATCGCGCAGGCCGTCGATGCCCTGCCCAAAGCGGTGACGCTGATCGAGACCGCGAAGAAACTGCTGGTCCAGCGCATCAACCAGCAAGAGCGCCTGCCTCGCTAACAAGTTTAAGCACGAGACGGGTCTCCCGGTTGGAGTTCGGGAGCCCGGCTCTCGTGTCTCCGCGCTAAGATAATATTTGCCCCCCCAGATCACCGTCCTCGACGCCGGAGGACAATACTGCCATCTCATCGCCCGCAAGGTCCGGGAGCTAGGCGTTTACGCCGAAGTAGCTCCCAGCGAAACGCCTGCTGCCGCACTGGCGGACCGTAAAGGTGTCATTATCTCCGGCGGGCCGTCGAGCGTTTACGATTCCGGCAGCCCTACCATCGATCCTGCGTTGCTTTCATCAGGCACGCCTGTCCTGGGCATTTGCTACGGCCAGCAACTCATCGCGCACCTTCTGCGTGGTTCCGTCGAGAAAGGCAGCAAGGGCGAGTATGGATTCGCGCAGCTCGATCTGAGCGGCTCCGGACCCGGCTTCGACACGCTCTTCCACGGCGTCTCCGGGCGGCAGCAGGTCTGGATGAGCCACCGCGATCTGGTGGCCTCGGCGCCTGACGGTTTCGACGTTCTCGCCACCACCTCGACATGCCCCGTGGCCGCACTGGGATCACACGAACGCCGGCTTTATGGCGTCCAGTTTCATCCCGAAGTGGCGCACACGCCGTGCGGCAAGACCATTCTTGCCAACTTCGTTTTCGATGTCTGCGGCTGCACGAAGGACTGGGACCCGGCGGGCCAAGTGCACGCGCTCGAAGAACACATCCGCCAGGTGGCCGCCGGACGCAGCGTCTTTTTCTTCGTCAGCGGCGGAGTCGATTCGACGGTGGCCTATACGCTGTGCCTTCGCGCGCTGGGCGCGGAGCGGGTACACGGAACCTATGTCGACACCGGCATGATGCGCGAAGGCGAAACCGAGTTCGTGCGCCGCCACTTCGCCGACTTGGGCGCACGCGCTTTTTTCGTCGAAGACGCCCGCGATCTGTTCCTCAACGCGCTCACCGGCATTACCGAGCCCGAGCAGAAGCGGCACGTCATCGGCGAGAAGTTTGTCGAGGTGCAGCAGCGCATTCTCGAGAGCGAACATTATCTGGACGGGAAGTGGATTCTGGGGCAAGGCACCATTTACCCGGACACCATCGAATCCGGCGGCAGCGCCAAGGCCGACCTGATCAAGACGCATCACAACCGGGTGGCGGGCATTCAGAAGCTGCTGTCGTCTTTCTATAAGGACGAAGTGCGCGCCATCGGCGGGGAGCTCGGGCTCGGCTCTGAATTGCTGGACCGCCACCCGTTCCCAGGTCCCGGACTCGCCATTCGCTGCCTCTGCTCCGACCGGGAAGCGGAGTTGGAGAAGGTGGAGGAAGGCTGGATTCTTCCCGTGCGTTCGGTGGGCGTGCAGGGCGACTCGCGAACTTACCGGCCGGTGCTGGCCCTCGCCGCTGTCCCCGCCTCGGATGAAGATACCGCGGATGTGATCAATCGAAGAACCGATGTCAACCGGATTGTCGGCATCGCCCATATTTGCGGGCCCATCGAAGGCTTCACGGTAATGCCCGCGTACCTGACTGCCGAGCGCCTGGACCGCCTGCGCCGTGCCGACGCCATCGTGCGGCGGCTCTCGATCGAGTCGGGTTTCGACGAGACCGTCTGGCAGTTTCCAGTAGTGTTAATTCCGGTAGGCAACGGGGCGCGGCCCGATTCAGTCGTGCTCAGGCCTATTGATTCGGTGGATGGGATGACGGCGAGCGCGGTGAGAATTCCCTCGGAACTGATGGGAAAGATGGTCCGGGAATTGATGGAAGTGGGGGGTGTGGCCGGCGTCTTCTACGATCTCACCAACAAGCCGCCGGCCACCATCGAATGGGAGTAACTATTCCTTCTTCTTGCCCATGCCGCGTCCGGCGGTTGACGGCGGAACCTTGTCCTTAGCGCGCAGATAAACCGCAAGGGTGCCGTACATTTCGTTGTCGTGAATCACACCGAAGTTGAGGGCACCGAACATGGTGCGGTCGCGTCCGAACATCTTCACCATTTTGGTGGCGTCGGCGTCTGTGGCGGATTCATAGATGGGATCGCAATAATCGAACGCCGTCTTTAGGGCGGCCTGAGCATCCGCCTTGGAAGTCTTGCTGCCGTCGAATTTAGGACCGGCTTCGCCCTTCGCCGCGCCACACAGGGCCGCCTGCACATCGGCGATGTGTACCACCGCCGCGCCGAAAGTCCGGCTGCCGGGTCCCGGCATGAAACCGTAATCGCCATCCGGCATTTCATCTGCAGCCTTCGTTACGTTGCCCTTGATCCCAGTGTAGGTCTGCTTCAATTCCGTGGTCAGTGGATTCTGCCCGTACAGAGCAGCGGCGCCCGCGAACGCCGCGAGCATTAATATCTTGGATTTCATATTTCGGTCTCCCCAGCTTTCTGTGAATAGCCAGTATCGGCCTGTCCCATTTTACCGGAGCCCCTCAGTGGGACGGTGCGCTCAGGCGATAAAATCGGACATGAGCCATGAGCGTGGGCTGCTCAAAGGACCGAAATTCAACGGCCGCCATTCGACCGTCATTCCCAGCGCAATCCCGGCGGTGGAAGCCGCCAAGGCGAGTCCGCATGTGACCAAGATCGGCCTGGGCATCATCACGCCTGCCAAGAACGGTGAGGAACGGCTGAAATTTACCAAAGCCAGTGGGGCGCTCAAAATGCAGGTGCGGGGGACCAACGCGGTGCAACTGTTCTGGGTGTACACCAATCACCCGGATGAAGTGATCGAGGAAATCACACGCCATTGGGACGAGCGGTGATCGGACGTAGTAAAATCGGTGCATGAAATCGCTACTTGGAGCCGTTTTGCTTATGTCGAGCGCCGCTTTCGCCGCATCCAGCGTCCATGACTTCACGATGGACGCGCTGAATGGAACGCCCACACCGCTGGCCAGCTTTAAGGGCAAGGTGATGCTGGTGGTGAACGTCGCGAGCCAGTGCGGCTACACCTATCAGTACGAAGGCTTGCAGGCGCTGTACATGAAGTACAAAGACCAAGGCCTGGTGGTCGCGGGCTTCCCGGCGAATAATTTCGGCGGGCAGGAGCCGGGGTCAAACGCCGAAATCGGCGCGTTCTGCAAATCCAAATTTGGCGTGAGCTTCCCGATGTTTTCGAAGATCTCCGTAGCCGGCAGCGACAAGGCTCCGCTGTATCAGTTTCTGACCGACAAGAACGCCAATCCAAAGACGGGCGGCGAGATTCCGTGGAACTTCACCAAATATCTGGTGGATCGCAACGGCAAGGTACTGGGTCGATTCGACGCGCCGGTGGAGCCGGGGTCGAAGGAGCTGACCTCCGCCATCGAGGAGGCGCTCAAGAACAAGTAGCGCTCTCCGCTACATCGTGATCAGGGCCGCCATCAGTTCGATGCCGTCCCATAAATTCTGCAGGCGCAGGTTTTCGTTATAGCTGTGCTGATTGTTATCGTGGTTGCCGATCGGAATCGCGATCGTCCGTGTGCCGAGCGGCCGTTCGACGCTGGTCAGCGGCAGTCCGCCGCCCATATTCGGAATCTTCACCGTTGGGCCACGCGCGCTCTCGACCACGCGGATTACTTCCTGCGAAATGGGCAGGTCCATGGGCGTCCGTGTGGCAGCTTCGTAACGGCCCGCAATCACCATCGCGACCTTGGGGTGGGATAACCGCATCTCGCGGCTGGGCTCCTGATCCACCACAAAGAATCCCTGTTTGCGGATGTGCTCGATCACCCGCTCCGCTGTGGTGCGAGGGTCCATGCCCTTTACCAAACGAACGTCCATGGTGGCAAAGGCCGTCGCCGGAATCACGTTCGAGGCTTGAGCGCCGACGCGCGCACTGGCCATGCCGCGGATGTTGAGGGAGGGTAGCGTGATCAACTCGGTAAGTTTCTTGCCGCCGCCTTCGGTTGAACCCAGCCAGAATTCGCGCATGAGGTCGGCATCGATATCCGGAGCCTCGGCGACGGCGCCCTTCTCCAGGTCGCTCAACGGCTCCACCTGGTCGTAAAAATGATCCACCAAAACGTGTCCGCTCTCATCCTTCATCGACACCAGCAACCGGGCCAGCAGCAGGGCCGGATTCGGAGCCCAGTTGCCATAGTGGCCGCTATGCAGTTCGCCGCGCGCGCCGTAAACGGTGACGTCAACGCGTGCCGCGCCGCGTGCGCCGAATGCGATCAACTGGCGACGGGTTTGATGCACCGGTCCGTCGCACATGAGCCACAGGTCTCCGGAAAAGAGGTCCTTGTTGGCAGCCAACGTCTTTTCGAGGTTCGCGGAGCCGGCCTCTTCTTCGCCTTCGAAGGCAAACTTGAGGTTGGATTTGGTCTTGATTCCGGCTGCGCGGATGGTATCCATCGCCGTCATCATCGCTATGATGGGAGCCTTGTCGTCCGCCGCTCCACGCGCATACATGCGCCACTCTGGATTAAACGGCTGGCCGGCCGCGGGCAGCGGAATCGCCTGCCCATCGCGCTCCAACTGCTTGTCGCGCAGCGTGGGCGTGAAGGGAGGCGTGGCCCACTCCTTGGGATCGAGCGGCTGCCCATCGTAGTGCGCGTAGAGGACGATGGTGCGGGTGGCGCCTGGTGTTTTGATTTCGCCGAAGACTATGGGATTCCCGCCCGGCACCGATACCAATTTGGCGGCGATGCCGCGCTTCTCCATCATGGCGGCGATAGCTTCGGCGTTGCGCTGAATGTTGGGACGGTCGGCGGCGATGTTCGGAATCGCCAGCAGCGAGACAAATTCGTCCATGATGGCGCGCTCATGCTGCTGCCGCCACTGGCGAGCCGCGAGCGCCGCTGGATTGGTGGGGGTAACGGACTGGGCGAAGGACGTTATCGCAGCCAACAACGCGAAGACAGTGTGACGATTCATAGGCGAGCTAGAGCTTCTCCGCGATGGATTTGGCTTGCAGGAATTGCAACAGGTAATCGGGGCCGCCGGCCTTCGAATCGGTTCCGGACATGTTGAATCCGCCAAAGGGGTGCGCGCCCACCATGGCGCCAGTGCATTTGCGGTTGATGTAGAGGTTGCCCACGAAGAATTCCTGGCGAGCGCGATGGATGGTTTCCGGATTGCGCGAGTACACTGCGCCGGTGAGGCCGTACTCGGTGTCGTTGGCGAGTTCCAGCGCATGGTTGAAATCCCGGGCGCGGGAGATGGTCAGGACCGGCCCGAAGATCTCTTCCTGAAAAATGCGCGCCTTGGATTCGACTCCAGCAAACACCGTCGGCTGCACGAAATAGCCGTCGTTCGGCAAGGTTCCGCCACCCGCGACCAGTCGGCCTTCGCCACGGCCCACTTCAATGTAATCGAGAATCGTTTTGCGCGCGCCCGCGCTGATCACGGGGCCCATGAAGTTCGAGCGATCTTCGGGAGCGCCGACTTTGAGCGCCGAGACTTTGGCCTCCAGCTTTTCGACGAACTCGTCGTAGATCGGATCGTCCACAATCGCGCGTGAGCAGGCGGAGCACTTCTGTCCCTGATAGCCGAACGCGGACTGCACGACGCCCGCGACGGCGCTCTCGATATCGGCCTCACGGTCGACGATGATGGCGTCCTTCCCGCCCATTTCGGCCACCACACGCTTGATCCATATTTGACCCTTTCGCGGCTTGGCGGCCAGTTCATTGATGCGCAGACCCACCTCGCGCGAGCCCGTGAAAGACACAAAGCGTGTTTTAGGGTGTTCTACAAGAAGATCGCCAATCACGGCGCCGCTGCCGGTGCACAGTGCCAGGCTGCGTGGCGGGAACCCGGCCTCGTGCAGCACTTCGACGAACTTCGCGGCGACGGTGGGAGTTTCGCTCGACGGCTTGATCACCACGGTGTTGCCCGCGACCAACGCGGCCACCGTCATGCCCGCCAGAATCGCCAGCGGAAAATTCCACGGCGGGATGATGACGCCCGCACCCAGCGGCAGGTAGACCAGATCGTCACGTTCACCCGGCATCTGTACCACTGCTTCGGGAGAAGCGAACCGAACCATCTGGCGCGCGTAGTATTCGCAGAAGTCGATGGCCTCGGCTATTTCGGCTTCGGCCTCGGGCCACGTCTTGCCGGCTTCCAGCACCAGCCACGCGTCGAACTCGAACTTGCGCTCGCGAAGCAAGGCGGCCGCGCCAGTCAGCAAGCGCGCGCGCTCCACCGGTGAAGTGCGGCCCCACACGGGCGCATAGGCGTGAGCGTCTTCAATCGCGCGATTCGCCAGCTCCGCAGTAGCCTTATGATGACGGCCCACCACTTCAGACGGCCGCGCCGGGTTAACGCTGATCAGCAGATCGCCGGTGCCATGCGCCTCGCCGGCAATCCACAAATCGTAATCGCGCCCAAGTTGAGAACGCACCAGGGAAAGCGCGGCTTGGACCTTCGCCCACACCTCGGGCGACGAGAAATCCGCGTAAATTTCGTTGACGAATGCTGTCAAGCTGGACGCTCTACCCGGTTAACCTTTGACCATGCTCCGGCCTCTTTCAAACAGCTCGGCTGCATCGTCGGCCACTTTGCGGCCTTTTTCAAACAGGTCCCGGCTTTTTTCGAGTAGATCGCTTCCCTGGTCCTCCAGGGCTTCGCGGCCGTCCGCCAGCTTGCGGCCGAGCATGCGGCGGGTTCTATCACCCGACTGCGGCGCATATAAAAGCGCGACGCTCGCGCCAGCCGCCGCGCCAATCAGGAACCAAACTAAGCTTTCACCGTTATTTCTTTCCATACCTCTATTCTACGGAGTATGCTCAGGGAATGGAATCTGATAACAACCCCTCGAGTGAACCCGGCCTGGTGACGGTCTTCCGGCTGGCCGGCGGCGGCATCGACGAGATGGAAGTATTGACCGTCCGGCAACTGCTGGAATCGAACGGCATCAACACCGTGCTGATAGGCGACAGCCCCATGCCGAACCTCTCGGAAGAAATCCGCGTGGCCGAAGAAGATGCGGAGCGCGCCCAGCAGTTAATTGCCGACGCTCTTTCCGCCGGACCCGCCGGGGCCGCCGAAGCAGAGGCCGAATCGGAGCGTTGACTCCGCCTTAAGTCAAGAGGCCGCGGTCCCGTGATGGCCGACGATTTGGTAATCTGGACCAGCCGCCAGTCTCGGCGCAGAAAGTCTGAGCAGACATGAGCAAATCGTCATTCATTGGAGTGTTACTAGGGTTCGCGCTGGCAGCCTCCGCGCAAAACGCGCCTAAGTTCGCAGTAGATCCCTCCTGGCCGAAGCCGCTGCCGCCGGGCTGGATCGTGGGGCAGTTGGGGGGCGTGTGCGTGGACGCGCACGATCACGTTGCGGTGGTCAACCGGCGCAATATTACCGACGAAGAGAAGGAAACCTCGCAGCAAGCTCCTCCTATTCTGATGTTCGACGCGGCGGGTACACTCGTCAACTCGTTCGGCGATCCCAATGTGGTGCCGAATTCAATCCATGGCTGCACGTTCGATCGCGAAAACAATATGTGGGTGGGCGGTAACCTGGACGGCATCATTCAGAAATACAGCCACGAAGGGAAGTTGCTGTTACAGATCGGCACCCGCGGGCTCGTGGATTCGACCGATGGAACCGAGAAGGGCAAGCCGCTGAACGCTGCGCACGATCGGTTGTACAACCCCTCCGGCATCGTGGTCGATCCCGACAATGGAGACGTTTATGTGTCGGACGGCTACGGCAACAGGAGGGTCGTGGTGTTCGATCAGACTGGAAACTTCTTGCGCCAGTGGGGCCGCCAGGGGACTCCGCAGGAAGCCGAGGACGGCGCGCCGAGCGTATTTTCACACTACGTGCATTGCATCAATATGAGCCGGAGCGGGCTGATCTACGCTTGTGACCGTTCGGGCGACCGCGTCGAAGTGTTCGACAAGCAAGGCAAGTTTCTGCGCAATATATGGATCCGGACAGGCACCCCGATGCTGCCCGATCCGCGCGGCACGGTCTGGTGGGTAGCGTTTTCACGCGATCCGCAGGAGAAATACTTATACGTTATGAATGGCCGCAATGAGGTAGTGACGATCGTGGATAACGAAAGCGGCAAGATCCTTTCGTCCTTCGGCCGGCCGGGACATCAGGTCGGCGATTTTACCCACGGCCATACCATCGCCGTGGATTCCAAGGGAAATCTATACGTAGCTGAGACCGATTACGGCCGGCGGGTGCAGCGCTTCAAGCCGGTCAATTGAGGGCGGCGCGGTTCGTCAATGCCGGGTCTCACTTCGCCATGGCTTCCAGCACTTCAGCCGCATGGCCGGCCGGCTTGACCTTGGCGAAGATCCTGGCGACCTTGCCCTTCTCGTCAATCACAAAGGTTGTACGCTCAATCCCCATGTATTTGCGGCCGTACATGCTCTTTTCTTTCCACACGCCGTAGGCTTCGGCGATGGCGTGGTCGGGGTCAGGGACCAGCGAAAAGGGCAGTCCATATTTGGCCGCGAACTTATCGTGCGCTGCAGATTTGTCGGGCGAGATGCCGACGATTACCGCATTCTTCTTGGTGAACTTCTTCTGGGTGTCGCGAAACTCGCAGGCTTCCGTAGTGCATCCGGGAGTATCCGCCTTGGGGAAGAAGAACAGGACCACCCTCTGGCCCTTGAGCGCGGCCAGCGAAAATACAGAACTTTTAATTTCGGGGGCCTTGTCACCCACTTGGATCGGCATACGTCAAGATTGTAGACTAGTGACTATGAAAAAGGGAATTCTGACAGTCTCGACTTTAGGCCTGCTGCTGGCGGTTGGCCTCCCATTGACCGCCGCCGACCCGGACGCCAAGAAGGGCGAGATGGCGTTTGAGAGCTGCGCTCCATGTCATAACACCGACTCCACCGACGTCAAAGTGGGCCCCGGCTTGAAGGGTCTGTTCAAGCGCGAGAAACTGGTGAACGGTAAACCGGTCAATGACGAGAACGTTAAGGCAATCATCACCGACGGCAGTGGCGCGATGCCGCCATTCGGCGACGCGATCAGCTCCGAAGACAAGGACAACATCATCGCCTACCTGAAGACGTTATAAAGCGCACGCGCAGACGTTGGCCAACGCTGATGCTGGTTTGTAAGAGATTGCGAACCATCTATGCGGCAGCGTTGGCGTCAATGCTAAAGTAGTTTCAGTCCTTCCCAAGCCTGTCCCCATCGTCTAGTCGGCCTAGGACATCGCCCTTTCACGGCGGTAACGAGGG
>JBDTTL010000074.1:0-17148 GCA_039930665.1 Acidobacteriota bacterium | reverse complement strand
GGGGGTCCAGCAGGCACCGCTGTCGTTGTCGCGCAGGTAGATAATTTCCGCTTGGGGATCGGTCACCGGATCGTTCTGCCACGGCGTCAGCCGGTTCGTCTGGCTGTTGCCGCGCCAGGTGAATCCCAAGCCACTCTCGGTCACCATCGTCCCGAAGTTCGCATTGGCCATGACGTTCGCCCAAGGCGCGGGGGTCTTGGTTCCGGGGGCCAGGTAGATCGCATACTCGCGTCCGTCCTTGGTGAAACCACCCAGCCCGTTGAAGTAAGGGAGTTCGAGAAACGGCAAGGGGACGGAAGGCTCTTCCGCGCCGTCGCCGGTTCGAATGAACGCCGGTTGTTCCGGACTCTTCCCGCCGATTGAGAGTTGCTGCTGCAGCGAGCCGCGGCTTCCGCTCAAAACCACTCGGGACGTGGACAACAGCAAGTCGACTTGAGCCTCCGGCAACTCGTTCCAATCGATCAGGAAAACCCCGCCCCGCTGATTATTACCGGCGTTCCTGGAGTGGGCGTCGATCTGACGCTGTAGCTGGTGATGCAGCGGGTGTTCGTAGCTGGGACCCTCCTGGTTGAGGACAATCAGGTCGGTCCGAAATCCGCGCATCTGCCAATAGGTGTGCGCCAGCAGGAGTTCGCGAACCAGCGGTAGAGAGCGAACATCGGCAATGATCACAGTGAGGATAGGAAGATCCCCGGAAATTCCATAGCCCCACAGAGCCGGCTGTCCCAGCCGGTTGCGTTGCAGCCTCGCTCCCTGCACTCGCAGATTGGGATTGGAGTACAGCAGATTGCCGGCAAGTTCCTGGAAGCGGTGACTCTTTGCAGGACCAATGCCGAGATAGCGAAACTCCAACTGGCTGCGGGTCCACGCCATCTCGAAGGCTCGCGCGATGGATTCGGGACGACGATATTTTGCCGCGAGGGCCAGCGCTTGCTCGCGGGAATTCGCAATCAGCGTCACCAGCACCAATTCGATTTGGTGGAGCGGCTCCAGAGCGGCACGGCACCGCAGGCTGAATACGGGATCGAGAACGATCCCCGCCGAGCCCGTGAGTGGCCGGCGCAAGGCTTCCGCAAATTCCACGGTGTTGCCCCGGCCTAAAAACTTCGCCCGGTCGGTTTCGGATTGAAGGTCGCCGCTCGCACCTATTAGAAAATGGGCCGACCACACCTGTGCTTCGTCAGGCGAGCGCTGACGCCGGTGCGCGAGCAGAAGGTCATCGGGAGTTCGCTCAGTTTCAATGAACATTTTTGCGAAGGCCGGATGGGCCTTGTCGGCCGCGTGCGCGGTCAGCGCTAACTCGCAATAGCTGGTGAATTCCAGAGGCCGGGTTCGAATCGAGCGATTGAACACTTTCACACGCCGTAGCTCAACGTCGTCCTCGGGCGCGACGGTGACCTCCATGATCGTCTCGATGCCAAACACCTGGCGATGATATTCCGCGCGATCGGCGGAGAAACGCACCTCCGCGGACCCCAACTGGCTGCCGACAGGCTTGGCGGCCGCGGCCCACACCGCATCCGAACGCGTGTCGCGGATGTAGAGGAAGCTGCCCCACGCATCCAGCGTGGTATCGGAACGCCAGCGGGACAGATCCAGATCGTTCCACCGGCTATAGCTGCCTCCTGAATCCGTCACCATGAGTGAATAGCGCCCGTTTCCGTAAAAGTGGACGCGTGGAACTGCACTCGTCCCCTTCAAGATGCGCTCGGCAGGCTCGTCGGCCGACGAGGGACGAATTGCAGGCGTAGGGCTGGGGGTTTTCTCGAGCGAAGAATTCGTCAGCGGAATCCGTTCGAACAAAACCGACTCGATCGCACGAATGCGCAGATCGGCATGGAAGCGGCGCTGCATCACCAAGCGGTGCACGGTGTTATCGAGTGCCAGCAGACTCATGCCCTGGTGGTGCGCCATGTAGGCGTATATGATCACGCCTCGTTCGCCCTGCCGCTTTGCCGTGCGAGTATAGTCGATGGCTTCATAAAACCCCATTGGTCCCATGAGGCCGAGGTCTTCCAGACGTTTCAAGTTCGCCACCGCCGCGCCCGGCTCCACCGGCAGAGCCAGCATGGTCGAATAAGGGGAGATCACCAGCCCTTCGGCGTCCAGGCCTGGCTTCAGCGCCAGTTGCGGCACTCCGAACGCTTGGTATTGATACGTCTGACTGGCGTCCAAGGCGCTGTAAGCGGATTCAGAAATGCCCCAGGGGACGTTCATCCGGTTTCCGTAGTCGATCTGCCGGCCGACGCAATCCCGGCACGCGTCTTCGAGCAGCGAGTTCGCGAACAGGCGGGTGAATAGAGCCGGCATCAAGTACTCGAAGGCCGTGCCGCTCCAGGAGAGTAAGGTCTGTCCCCCAGGCGAAGGGACGCAGGGGCGGGCCAGAGAGAACCAGTGTTCCACGGGAACATCGCCTTTTGCCATGGCAACCAGGCTAGCGATGCGCGATTCGCTGGCCAGCAGGTCATAGTGGCTGGTGAACTCCGCCGGGGCGCCAACGGCGTATCCAATGGCGAACATGCGGCGCTCTTTGTCGTAGAGGAAGCGCATGTTCATACCGGTTGCCAGACTTTCGGCGGAGACCGCCAGTTGCTCCAAGTTGGCCACGATGCGCGCCGCATTGGCGCGGGCTTCCTGGTATTCCGCGCTCAGTTGATTGAGCCATCCTGCAACCTCGGACGGCAATCCCGGGTCCATGCGGCGCGTCAATATTTCATCCACCGGGCCGGAATGTCCGGAGGCCAGCCCCTTCAGCGAAGGAATCATGCGCACCGCGCGACGACGCAGTTTACCGACATGCTCGCCCAGTACGCGCACGGTTGCCTCGGGCGCGCGCATCAGCGTTTCCATCCACTTCAGGTATAGATCCACGGTCTCGGTCCAGGAATGCAACTCGGATTCGAGACGCGACGCCCAGTAGCCGGCCTCTTCGCCATGCTGTATCTCCCGCAATTGCTGGATTGGCGCCAGAGCCAGTCGCAACCGGCCGATGACCGCATAACCCTCCGGCTTGCCGCGCAGCAGGCGCCGCAGTACATTCATGTGCACGGCCGCGAGCGAATCCGTTCCGCAAGCGTCCCGCAGGACACCTAGAGTATCCGCGAGTCCCCGCAAGCTTTGATGGCCCAGCACCGGCGCGCGCGCCGTGTCCTGGCATCCCTGTTCGAGCACCCACAGGCATGCCAGCAGATTGCCGCTGTCGGCGGTTGAAACATAGCGTGGTTCGAGCGGCGCCAGCGTTCGAGTGTCGTACCAGTTCAGCAGGTGCCCTTCATATCGCTCCAGACGATCGAGCGTGGTCATGGTTTGCGAGCAGCGTCGCCAGAAATCGTCCGGCGTCAGATATCCAAAATCGCGCGCCGCCAGCGCCGAAGTGAGCCACAGGCCAATATTCGTCGGCGACGTGCGGGGCGCCACTTCCACATGTAGGGATAGCTGCGTGTTATCGGGTGGAAGCCAGTTCATGGCGGGTCCCAGCAGGTCGTCAAAAAAGCGCCAGGTACGCCGCGCCAAGCTGCGCAAGAAAGTGTTGCTGCCGATTTCGAAGCGATGGCGGCGCGAGTCGCGAGCGGGACGCGACAGCCAGTGCATCAGAAACGGAGAAACCGCCCAAAGCACCAGGAATAATGCGGTAGGACCGAACGTGTCCTGCAACTGCATTACGATCATGAGGACCACGGCGAATCCATAAACCACCAGCATGTGGCGCATCGTGGTATTGAGCTGAGATTGGGTGCGGGAAGCGCTATCGGTAGTCTGCCATTCGAGCAGGTGGTGCCGGCTGAACCACCGTCGATAGGTGACGCGCACGATCGCATCTCCAGAGAGCCACGCCTGATGGGGCAGGAACGCCAAGAGTACAGCCGCTCGCACGACTTCGTCGAACGCCCCCCGCCATCCGCGGATCGACCCGTGCAAATACCTGGCGGAGCGTTCAAAGAGCGGCGCGACTGCGGGAATCGCCACCGCCAGACCCACCAGCAGGCTCCAGACACCAGGAGCCTTGGAGGTCAGCCAGCCGAACAACAACAGCAGCATGGAGGCGCTGGGCACCAGGCTGCGCCTCAAATTATCGAAAATCCGCCACCGGTTGATGAGACTCAGGGGATTTCGTTCCCAGCCCCCATTCGCGGAAGGCACGCGTCCCAACATCCACGGCGCGATCTGCCAATCGCCGCGAATCCAGCGATGCTGGCGCTTGCTGTAGCTCGCATAGTCGCACGGCATCTGTTCGAACAATTCGATATCGCTGGCGAGCCCCACCCCTGCATATGCGCCTTCAATCAGGTCGTGACTCAGCAGGGTTTCGGGCGGAAAGCGATCGCCGACACTCTGGCGGAAAGAGCGCACGTCATAAATTGCTTTGCCGTGAAAAATGGCTTCCCCGAACAGATCCTGTTGCGCATCCGACACGGTCTGGCAATAAGGGTCGGTGCCCAGCGTGTCGGCGAACACTCGCGTAAAGTGGGTGGCCGTCGCGCCGGGCAGCGAAATGCTGACTCGCGGCTGAATGATCCCGTACCCGCGCTTGCGGACCCGCGTCACCGGGTCGAGAACCGCCTGGTTCAACGGGTGCGCCAGCGTCTCAATCATGCGTCTCCCGCTGCCGGGAGGCAGTTGGGTATCGGCATCCAATGTGATCACATATCGGATGGGCAGCGGCAAGTCGCCCACGATTTTAATGGAGGGGTCGCCTTCACCGCAGAGGAACGCGTTCAAGTCTTCCAGCTTGCCGCGCTTGCGCTCGCGTCCGATCCAGCGTCTCTCGCTCGCCGACCACACGCGCGGCCGATGGAACAACAGAAAGCGGCCGCCGCTATACCGGCTGTTCAGTTGTTCGATTCCGTGCCTCGCCGCCGCCAGCACTTCGCCGTCGCCAAATGCCGCGGCTTCCGGAGAATCGGTAAAGTCCGAAAAAAGGCCGAAAAAGACGTTAGGGTCCTGATTCGCGAGATAGCGGACTTCCAGCTTTTCTACTTCGAGACGCACCACCTCGGTGCTGGACAACATCATCGGTACAACCACCAGCGTCGCGTGATCGCTGGGGATGCCATCCTGGTATTCCATCTTGGGCAGCGGATCGGGCGGCAACAGCGAGATCACGAGCGCATTGATGATCTGAACCGTCAATTCGCTCAGAGGAAACACCGCTAGCGTGCCAAGGATGGCCAGCATCCATGGCTGCCGAACGCCCAGGTCCCACGCGAACGCCAGTGACAATGCCAGGAACCACGCGGTCAGGGCCGTTAGACTTCCAAGATAAAGCGGTGTGGCTCTGCGGCGAACGGCGCGGGTTATGCGAATCCGGAAAGGCATTCGCGCGGCAACGTCCCGCTCCAGCTCCGTGACACCTTCCGCCAGAAGAAAATACGAAACCGATGTCGCTTCCGGCCGATTGCCTTGCCGCGAAAGAAAAATCGCGCGGCGGGCGACGGCCAATTCTTCGGTTCCGCTATGCCGCGAAATGTGTTCTACAACTTTCCTCGACCGGTCGCGTGTAGCAAAATCGCTGTGGGTGTGGGTGGGATCGCTGCGCAGCTCCGCTTCCACCAGACTGGTGGCCTCGAAGACCTTCCGAAAGTCCAGTCTCGCGAGCGTCCGCAAACTGCCAAATGCATTGGCGATCGACAACCGTTCGGCGGCCTCGCGATTGTGCTCGTTGCGGACTACTTCGGCGAGCGGGGTTCCGAGCTGCGCTTCGATCCACTGCTGCGCGGGAGCCAGCGCCCGATCTTCATCCTGAAGTTGTTCCACCAGGCAAGTAGCAAAATAAGGCTGACGCGCTAGCGGCTCCGACTCCATCAGGCGCAAAATACCCGCAAATAATTTCGGATCGCGGCGGGAACTAACCGCTAATCGATTCGCCCAAAAATAGCCGGCCTCGCGAATTTGTTGAGCGCGGTCCACGCCCCCCGCGAGAGCCGCCAGCGACTCAATCAGCGACAGCCGAAGCAGAAGGGGAAACGACCACAGCTCGGCGATGGAAAGCGGGGTCCACCGCTGATACTCCGCGAGCGCCTGGGAAATGTTTGCTTCGTCCAACACATTGTCCGAATAGCGCGCCAGGTCGGCCGCCAGTTCGTAGACGCAAAGAAAGCCGTACTGCCCGGAATGGGAGCGAATATGATTGCGCGGGAGGGATCGCCGGATTTCCGCAATGCTGGTGCGGGTTAAGTATGCATTGTCCAGTAACCACTCCGCCGACGCGGTCAGCGTGTGGTCTAAACGCGCAGCTTGCGCCAAGCTCCCGCGAACCGTTTCGAGACCGTTCTCGCAAGCGCGCAAGCGAGACAGGATTTCCTTCTTCAGCAGCGGAGAAGCATTATGGCGCTGGGAGCATTCTCGCGCCATTTCTTCTATGGAGAGAGAAGAGGCCTTTACTGTAATCGCAGGAAGAGCTTCAGCAGCCGGCCCTGCCAAAATGAAAATGGACGACTCGCCCGCTCGCCGCAGCTCTCCTACGATGCCTTGAACTTCGGAAGGCGGCGATTCTACCAAGAGCGCGTTCTCGCCTTCGAACTGAAGCGCTGCATAGCGGCTCAATGTCGACTGCGGCTTGGGCCTGGCGTTCGGCGTAAGCAGCAAACAACGCCCGCGTCGCGCGGAGCACACTTTCCGATACGCTTTTTCGGCCTCTTCGCGCGAAGAATAGATCGCAAATACTATCCGGGATGATTTCTCAGCCATGCGACGCTGGGCCGTCATTTGACGCTGGAACGTCAGGCGCGGCCGCGCACCGCCCGCGTCAGTAGACAGAGAAAAAACAGCAGCGCAAACAACAAGCTAGCCGATACCGCCGGAATCGTGGGGGCCTTTCCCAAAACCATTGTCATGGAACTGCACAGCGTCAACATTCCAAAGACCGTTAGCCATCCAAGCATCGTTTTTACTCCGTCGGTCGAAATCGGAAGCCAGCGAAAGATTATTCTCGTTTTGTTCGCCTTTGATGAATTCAGCTGCCGAATGGCGAGGCGAACTACAGAAAACAAAGCAAGTCGAATGCCACCCCGAAACCTAAGAGATCTATTGAAGAAGAACCGGCGACGCGGTCGTCCCAGCAATTCTGACCGTCCCGCGATGAAATTTGTGCAGGGCTTGACAGTTGCAAGTCATTGGCGCCCTGGACGGTCGCGGAGTGGCTTTGATTTTTTGTGCAGTAGGCGCCGAGAGCGCTGTTCTTCAGGTGCTATGATACTCGCGTATGAAAATACTCTCACTACCCGTTCTAATGGCGCTCTCGCTCCCCGCCTTTGCCGGTTTAGCGAATCCCAGCGATGAGAAAGCTGTCCTCGCCGCCGAAAAACAATTCGACGACGGCATGGTGAAATCCGACCTGGCTAGTGTTGCCAAGCTACTCGCCGACGACGTCGACTATTTCCATTCCAACGGTGCGCGGGAAACCAAGGCCGAAGTTCTGAAGGGCATCGCGGGCCAGGTCAAGTACACTGCGATCACGTTCGAAACCACTAAGGTCCGGGAGTATGGAAACATCGTTATTACCAATCATAACGTGATGTTCACGACGCCCAAAGTCTCGCACCACGTCTACCTGACCACGGTTTGGGTGAAGCAGGCCGGCGGATGGCAAATGGTGGAACGACAGGCCACTCAGTTACCGTAATCCGATTACCGTGGAACCAGCTTCGTCCCAATATTGGTGACCCTCATCCCACCCTCGCTTTCTTAACTCGTAGGATCTCCGCAGACCCTCGCTTACGCCCCAGGCCATAGAAGCGTTGCCTACATGCCTCGCAACGATAAGGCCATATATGAGCAACGGACAAAACGTGTTCTATGACCGTGGGCCACGAAGGGCGAATCCTGGTGGAACGGCACCGGGGGCACTTGGAAATGTTCCGGCCACGGGACAAGACGACTACAAGCAATGTAAGCCATGAAAGGGCGGTGACGGCACCAATGCTTAGAACAATCCAGTAGCGGATTCTCATGCAACTGTGGTGAAACGGGGATTCCTCAGGGGCACTCCCAGTTTAGGACTCATGCGCAAATAGAGCATTTTGAGCGGGGAAAGGTTTCAATAAAACATCTGGGTGAAACCAAAAAACAAGTTTCCCGAGCCCGTCCGGTCACGACGCCGTAAAAAATGTGCTAGTTCATTGAACCTTCACATTTCGGCCCGATGGGGTGGCCAGTTGCTGCTTATGCGGACATGAGTCCCGATGGTTGTTCAACCGAGCCTCTAACCAGTTGACTCAAATGGTGGGCGGTCACAGGATCGAACTGTGGACCTCCTGCTTGTAAGGCAGGCGCTCTAACCGGCTGAGCTAACCGCCCGGTCACTGAATTACGGCGACTTTGTGAAGTGTAAAATCGGCCACCGCTGGGACTTTTTGGGGTAGGGCAGTCGGAAACGGAAATCGCAATTCAATTGCAGCGATCGCGGCGACCTTCGCTGCTTTTCGTATGTGCGAGTACCGTTCCGGCATGGCCCGACTCATGTGCCCCATTATAGCGGGCATCCTTCCCTCGGGCGCCAATGCATACACACAAGGCACACACCGGCCGTTTCCGTCAGAGCTTCAGGAATGAATCCGAAGCTTGGAATTCTCCGCTCGACACTCTGCAATCACTTCGTGCCATGACTTCGTGCCATGACTTCCCGAGCCGTTAAGTAACTGTGATATCATTCTGACCTTATTCCCTTTCAGAAAGACAGGTTAATGGTACCTCAGCCCTATCGAACGCGACGCTGCACAATAGTGATGCTGGCTTTCCTATCTGTTACATCGGCGTGGGGTGGCTCAATTTTGGTTGTCGGCGATTCCTCAACCACCTGTTCAGTAACCACGCTGCAAACCGACACGGTAGTCGGTGACTGTAACTCCGTACCGGGTATTGGCGAGTACACGCAACTCCATTCTCAAGTCCAGGTTACCTGGGGGAATGGACTCCTCCTTTCAGTAAGCGGCGAAGCCGGTATGCACCTGGGCACTCCAGTACTTGATCCAAACTACATCGCGACACTGACCCTCACTAGCGAACTCTTATTCCAGCAAAATTTCATAATCACGGGCGATGTTGGTTCCGGCCAAATTGTGGGCATTTGGTCGCCTTTTAACAGGGCAAATCCCGCGGGCGGCATGGACTGCTACGGAACCCTTGACACGGGACCGGCGGGGGCGTTGGCCGTGGGCGTACCCTTTAGCCTCTCCGCGTCCGTGATCATGAATAGACAGATTAGCCTGCCGGGTTTGTATAACGTGGAGGTGGGTGCAGGTTGTGACGGACACTTCGATCTTTATTGGACGAACGCTCAAGGCCAGATAGATTTCGACTTCGATGGAATTCAGATCCAAACTACAGACTTAGCTGTTTCACAAACGATCCCCGAGCCGCGAACGTTGCTGCTTACTTCGTTCGGGCTGCTGGTGCTGGCGTGGCGTAAGACGCGCAAACTCCAAAGAAGCCTGGCTGCTGGCTTCATGACAGTGTGCACCTTCCGATTACGCTAGTCGGGCGCTCACGCGGGACTCAATCGGAGCGCAGAAGGTCCGTGATCCTCTGTTCGGAAAGTCCGCTCTTTTCGATCGCCACTTCGCGGACCGTACGACCGGTTGCGAAGGCCTCTTTAGCGATCGCTGCCGCCCGGTCGTAGCCAATCTCGGGGGTCAACGCGGTTGCCATTGCCAGGGATTGTTCCACCAGCGCTCCGCTCTTGTCGCGATTGGCCTCGATCCCATTCACGCAGCGCAGCGTGAAATTGCGGACGCCCGCGCTCAGCAGCTCGATTGAATCCAGCAGGTCGTACGCAATCACCGGCATCATCACATTCAGTTCGAAGCTGCCTGACGCGCAAGCCCAAGTGATGGCGGCGTCGTGTCCCATCACCTGCGCACAGATCATGAGTAAGCTCTCCGCGATCACCGGATTCACCTTTCCCGGCATGATGCTTGACCCGGGCTGCAATTCCAGAAGCCGGATCTCGCCCAGCCCGCCGCGCGGACCCGATCCCAGCCAGCGAATGTCGTTGGCGATTTTGGTCAGCGCCACGGCGCAGGTTTTGAGCGCCCCACTCAGGAATGAGAGCGCGTCCTTCGCCGCCTGCGCTTCGAAGTGATTGCGCGCCTCGCGAAACGGTAAGCCGGTGCGCTCGGCGATCAGCGCGATGGTGCGCTCCGCGAAACCGGGAGGCGCGTTTACGCCCGTGCCCACCGCGGTTCCGCCCAGCGGCAGTTCATAGATCCCATCGAGCGCCGCTACCAGCCGCTCGGCCGACGAACGCGCCTGTCGCGCATAGCCGCTGAACTCCTGGCCCAGCCGCATGGGAGTCGCATCCTGCAAATGGGTGCGGCCGATTTTCATGACGTCCCAAAAGGCTGTGGCGCGATTTTCGAGGGCGGCGCCGAGTTGTTCGAGGGCAGGGATTAACCCACTCTGAACTTCTACCGCCACCGCGATGTGAATGGCCGACGGGATCACATCGTTGCTCGACTGGCCGCGATTCACATCGTCGTTGGGATGGGCGTTCGCCAGCCGCGCAATCACCTCATTCGCGTTCATATTGGTCGACGTGCCGCTGCCCGTCTGAAACACGTTGACCACGAATTGTTCGTAGTGGGCGTCTTGAGCGATGGCCTCTGCGGCCCGTTCGATGGCGGATGCCAGCTCCCGCGGCAGAACGCCCAGATCTGCGTTGGCGCGAGACGCGCAGGCTTTCACCAGGCCCAGCGCCCGTATCAGCGGCCTCTGAAAGCGTTGCGGACCGAGCGCGAAGTTCTCCACTGCCCGCTGGGTTTGCGCCCCATAGAGCGCATCCGCCGGCACGCGAACTTCGCCCATGCTGTCGTGCTCGCTGCGAAACTGTTCAGAGCCCATGGCAGCATGATACTCGGTCAGACGATTGACCGGACGACCCCGCCATCCATCCGAAGCGCCGCCCCGTTGGTTGCAGCCGAAAGTGGACTCGCCACGTAGGTCACCATGGCCGCCACCTCCGCAGGTGTTGCAAACCGCCGGAGCAGAGAACTCCGCCTGACCCTTTGGAAGAACTCCTTTTCGACCGTCGCGCGGTCGGTCGCTTGATGCGCGGCCATGTTTTCGACAAATCCCTCGACGCCTTCAGATGCCGTCGGACCCGGGAGGATCGCGTTCACCGTCACGCCGGTTCCCGCCGCGGTTTCCGCGAGTCCGCGCGAAATGGCCAGTTGCGCGGTCTTCGTCATGCCGTTAGTGAATCATCTCCACCTGGATCTGGACGGCGGATTCGCTCGATATGAAAATGATGTGGCCCCATCCGGCATCCCGCATTCGCGGCATATAGTGACGGCTTAGCCGGACGCAGCTCATGACATTCACTTCGAAAAAACGGAACCAGTCCTCGTCGGGAATGTCTTCGAAGGCCTTCGGCTCGAAGATGCCCATGTTATTGATCAGAATGTCGACCCGGGGGAATCGGGCAACCGTTTGCTCGACGCCGCCGGCGGTTCCCGAGTCGGCTGCCAGGCCGACTGCGTTAGCGCCTGCGCCCTCCAGCTTCGCGACAGCCGCGTCCTCGCGATGCTGGGTCCGTTCAGTGACGATCACGCCGCACTCCTCGCGGGCTAACGATTCAGCAATAGCGTATCCGATGCCCGCCGTCGAACCGTAATTAGTGCGAGCTTGCCCTTCAGTTGCAAATCCATGCAAGTTGGATGCCGGATTGTATTGCCCGGGATGCAGAAATCGGGCGTTCGCCAACCCACCGGTTGAATTTACCGGCAGAAGCGAAACGCCCGATTCTTGAGATGGTTACGCCGCGTTACCTTACAGCGTCCGCGCACGCTGCGTGGCCACAACTGCAGATGATATCTGCCGTCTTCGCCTCGCCTTCACAATACGTACTGCAATAGTCGCTATCTTCCTTGGCAACGCATCGGCAACTGGGATGAGCGCATTTCTTGGGGGTGTCCATGCCCATTCCAGTTGCACTTTACGTTCCAGAACTCTACGGGTCGTTTTTAATAACCGTAGCCGTAGTCGTAGTTGGGGTCGACCCCACAGTTAGGATCGGCGTACCAGTTGCCGAACTCGTCATAGTAGCCATTGGGATTGCAATAACTCCCGCCGTAGTAGCCGTATCCGTAGCTATAGGGATAGTAACTGCCGTAGTAAGCCCCATAACCTCCGCCGTAATATCTGCCACCGCGGTAATAGCCCCCGCGGCCGCCCCGGTCAAATCCACGCCCGCGATTGCCGCCCGAAAAACGCTGTCCGCCGCTGTAGCCTCTGCTTCCGCCCGAATAGCCTCTGCTTCCGCCCGAATAGCCTCCGCGGCCCGAGAAGTTCTGGCCGCCCGAGAATCCACGTGAGCCGCTCCGTTGACCACCGGAAAAATTCTGTCCGCCGCTGAAGCCTCTGCTTCCCCCCGAAGAGCCCCCGCGGCCGGAATAATTTTGGCCACCGGAACCGCGGGCGCCACCGCCACCAGAGAAACCGCGGGCACTACTGCCACCAGAAAAACTGCGGCCACTCCCGCCGCCAGAAAAACCGCGAGCACTGCCGCCACCAGAAAAACCGCCGGCACCACCACCCGAAAATCCACGGGCGCCACCGCCGCCTGAAAAACCGCGCGAGCCGCCGCCTCCACCACCCGCACGACCGCCGCCTCCACCCGAGGAACGACCGCCCCCGGACGATTGACCACCTCCGCCGCGCTGCGCAAATATCACGCCAGGAGTAGTCAATATCATGGCGCCTGCCACAAGTGTGGAAAGTGCAAATTTGAACGGAACATGTTTGAGCATCATAGGAGCTTCACCCTCGCCCCTATTTATGCACTCAAGTTGCCATAGACAAACCATTGATAAAAAATGGCTAGAATGGATTTCGGGTGGCTGATAACCACCAGTTCTGGTTACCTTGAGCCGCTAACGCTTACCTGAAATCGGCCAAGTTGGCGCGTCGTGTGCTCGGCGCAAGGTATGAAAACTTCCAAACCGTTCTCGCTTCTTCTCCTCCTCTTTGTTCCGCTGCTGCTTACCCAGTGCGGCGGGCCCGATCGTAATACGCGTAACGTTCCCCTGCTTGAAAAAAACGGAACTAATATAGACGGCCGGCCGGCAACCGGCGCAGCTCCGGCCGCTGGACAACTCCCTTCCGGGATCAGTGCATCCGGGGGCCAGGACAATCGTCCCAGCAACAACCCGAACAATCCGGAAACTAATCCCGGAACAAATCTCGATGGAACACAGAGTCCGCACCCGGCCGGCATGGCTCCAGCGAAACAGAAGCAGCAGTAGTGTGACAGGCGCACTTATTCGCTGAGTCTCAGGGACTCTCAGCGACTCTTGACGACCGCGCATCCGCCTTGCAAGGCGGATGCGTAGCCGCTAATTGATGCTCCCGCTCTACCTGCGGTATTCGGCCGACCTCGACATCGTCCGCGCGACGTGGCAGTATGATTGGATTGCCCAAATTCGTTCGCGGAGCGGGGAAGCGAGGCTATCGTCAATGACCAATCTCAAACCTGTCGACGTCGCCATCATCGGCGGCGGCTGGACCGGCCTTTTAATGGCCAAGGAAATCACTGCAAAGACGTCGCAGTCGGTTGCCGTCTTCGAGCGCGGCATTCCGCGGAAGACGGCGGATTATGCGGTGACCATGGATGAGATCGACCACAACATCCGCCTGCGCATGATGCAGAACACGGCCGAGGAAACCATCACGCATCGCCATTCGCTGAAGGACTCGGCGGTTCCTGTTCGCCAGCATGGATCGTTTCATCCGGGAACCGGAACCGGGGGCGCAGGCGAGCATTGGGGCGGCGCGTCCTTCCGTTTCCTGCCGGATCTGTTCCTGCTGCGCAGCCATCTCACGCAGAAACATGGTGCAGCGAAACTACCCGCGGACCTTGCGGTTCAGGATTGGGGCGTCACTTACGACGAACTCGAACCTTACTATTGGAAATCAGAGCAGTTGATGGGCATCAGTGGCAAAGCCGGCAACCTGCGCGGCAAGAAAATCGATGGCGGCAACGTTTTTGAAGGGCCGCGCCAGCAGGAGTATCCGACACCGCCGTTGAAACGCTCCTACGCGAGCAGCATGTTCGAAGATGCCGTGCGCAAGATGGGCTATCATTCTTATCCCACGCCTGCCGCGAACTTGAGCGAAACCTATAAAAACCCGGACGGCATCACGCGCCCGGGATGCGCCTATTGCGGCTATTGCCAGCGCTACGGTTGCATGATTGGCGCGAAGGCTCAGCCCACCAACACCCTCATGCCGGTGCTTACCACGCGCAAGAACTTCGAGCTGCGTACCGGTAGCTGGGTCCGGCGCATTGTCCACAAGGACGGCCGCGCCACCGGGATTCAGTTCACGGACGCTAGCGGTAAAGAGTTTTTCCAACCCGCCGCTACGGTAATCCTCGCGTCGTTCACGTTAAACAATACGCGTCTCCTCGCGCTCTCGAAAATCGGTACGCCGTATGATCCGGTCGCGCGCACAGGCGCCCTCGGCCGCAATCTCACGCACCAGGTTGGCGCCGGCACACGCGTTTTTTTCGACAAGCCGCTGAACGCCTTCATGGGAGCCGGTGAGCTAGGCGCGCGCATATCGGATTTCGACGGGGACATTGGGCTCAGCGGCGACGACGACGGGCTCTTGCGCGTGGGCATGATCGCACTTAGCAGCAATGGCGACCAACCCATCGGTTCTTTCGGCAACATGCCGAAGGGCGCGAGCAAATCCAACTGGGGCTCGGAGTGGAAGAAGGCTTCGCTCGAATGGAAGGATCACTCGGCCAATATCGGCCTGTCGGGCGAGCATCTGTCGTATCGTCAGAATTATATGGATCTGGACCCGACCTACACCGACAAGTTCGGCGATCCTTTGCTGCGCTTCACGCTAGACTGGACCGATCACGAGTTCAAGCAGCGTGAGTTCGCGGTCAAGATCCAGGCGAAGATTGCTCGCGAGATGGGCGCCAGGTTCGATGACGCCCCGCCGTCCCGCGCCCCCTACAACACCATCTATTATCAGTCGACCCACATTCAGGGCGGAGCGGTAATGGGAACGTCACCCGAGAACAGTGTGGTCAATCGTTATCTTCAGCACTGGAACGTGCCGAATCTTTTTGTGATTGGAGCGTCTGCCTTCCCGCAAAACGCCGCTCAGAATCCGACCCTCACCGCGCTAGCTTTAAGCTATATGTCATCCGAAGCCATCATTAATCGATACTTTAAGCATCCGGAGCAACTAATATGAAACGCAGAGAGTTCCTAACTGTTCCCGCAGCCGCCCTCGGAGGCACACTGCTCTATACTTTGGCGCGTGAGCCGGTCCGCCTGCAGGCCCAAACTGGGGGCAAGGACGGCACGGTGAAAGTTCCGCTGCGATTTTTCACCGCCGATGAGGCTCGAGTGGTCTCCGCCGCTTGCGCTCGCATTTTTCCGAGCGACGCCAGCGGTCCCGGCGCTACCGAAGCCGCTGTGGTCATCTATATTGATCGCCAGCTCGCCGGGCCTTACGGGCGCGACAAGTATCGCTATACCAAGGCGCCGTGGGTCGAGTCCGTGCCGGAACACGGCTACCAGGGCAAAGCAAATCCGCAGGAAACCTACCGGGAGGGCCTCAAAGATCTTGGCAATTTTACCGCACTATCCGCCGAAGAACAGGACAAAAAGCTCAAGTCCATTGAGCGTTCACACTTCTTCCAACTCCTGCGCGCTCACACCATCGAAGGAATGTTCTGCGACCCGATGCATGGCGGCAACGCGGGGTTAATTGGCTGGCAGTTGATCGGCTATCCCGGCCCTCAGATGAGCTACCGCAATGAGGTCGACAAGCACTTCGGTCAGCCTTATCGGCCCAAGCCGGCCAGTCTGGAACAGATCACCGGCCGGCCGCCCAATCCTTGGGAAGACGAGAAGGGCTGAAGAGTTTCGATGAAATTTCGACTGGTAGTTGCTGGAGTAGTGTTGGCTGCGCTTCTATTATTGAGTCCGGGAGTTGGTGCCCAGACGGCAGGTCAGGCGCCTCCGGCACCGGCGGCGAAGGCGACCGCTGCGAACGTTCCGAAACTCGCGCCGGGGACGACGAAGGGAAAATCCGGCTGCTGGCCTTGGCCGGACTCGCTGGATGCAGTTCGCGCCGCTCCGGAGAACCACGTCGTGCTCTACGAAGACGAAAACGTTCGCATGGTGGATGTGCACACACCTCCCATGCAGAGCAACAAGAAGCACGATCACCAGTGGCTCTCGGTCTTCATGCAGGACGAAGCGCAGCCCAAGGGCCGCGACCACGGCACCGATGGAACCGCGGGAACGGGCGGCGGCGTTATCCCGGCGGACGCGGCTTTTCCGCTGCTCAACGTTGCCGGAACACAGGCGCCGCATGCCTTCGAGAACCTGGACACATTCAACAAACATTTCTATCGCGCGGAGTTGAAGAAGATACCCTTCGAATGCCCGGGTCCGAACGGCGCGATGATCTCCTATAACAAAGATCGCGTGACGACTCTGCCGAACGTGAAGGTGGATTCATGGTCCTGGCCGGACTCGATGGATCAGATCATCACTTCGCGCAAGACCGACGTCGTACGCTTCGAGACCTTCGACATCCGCTTCGTGGAAGTAACGATTCCGCCTGGGCAAGCACAGGAGATGGGCGAACAGTTGTATCCCAGCGTGCTGCTGTTCTACGAGCGGCAGCCCAAAGGCCTCACGACCTTCCACGACGGCAAGTCGACTCAGGTGGAACGCAAGTTTGAAGCCGTGAAGTTTCCGCAGGCGATCCGCGAAGGTAAGCAACCGCCGCACTCCTTCAAGAACACCGACGCCTTCCCCGCGCACTACTACCGCGTGGAGTTCAAAAAAATCAACTGGAAGGGCTGAGGCCGTCAATCGGCAGGCGCGCTTTTCGATTGCGATGTGTTATTCTTGCGGGCCTCTGGAGCACATATGAAGCGATGTCTAATAGCGGTTTTCGCAGTGCTGGGGCTGGTTTCCGCTTTGCCGGCGCAGACGCAGGAGACCTTCAAAGCGCGCCTTTCGCCGGTGGCTGTGGATGTTCAGCTCGTGTCCGTAATTACCGGGCATGGGGCGGTGTCGGCGGTCCTGGCGGCGTCGAAACTCACGGTGACCGGAACCTTCGACGGGATGCACACGCCGGCCACCGTTGCGCACCTGCATCTGAGCAAGGCAACAGGAG
>JBDTTL010000073.1:0-17238 GCA_039930665.1 Acidobacteriota bacterium | reverse complement strand
TAGTGGCGGAGGAAGAGGGATTCGAACCCCCGGACGAGTTTCCCCGTCAACGGTTTTCAAGACCGCCGCCTTAAACCACTCGGCCATTCCTCCATTCACCATCGTACCCTTGCGGACACCGTCGGCGCGCGGCGACCGCATTCTTGCGTCTACGGTCGATGTCGATGACGTCCCCTGTGGCGGTTTGGACTGCGTAGGCGCCCCGCATGTTAAGATGAGCTCAGATGGTGAGGTCGCCTTATAAACTCGCGGAATTCCTTATCGTGGCACTGGTTTTTAGCGCCGCCGAATGCGCGGCATCGTGTGCTTTCGCAAGCGCTAATCCCACCGGCATGGCAACAAGCATGCCCGGCGGCACTATGCCCCCATGTCATCATCCCCACCAAAGTTCAGACCACCAAGGTCCTGCTCCCTGCGGCCACGAATTTCAGCTCCTGAGTGCAAACGGGTCGTCGCTATCCCAGGATTCCGTTTCCACTCTTCGAATCGCTGCCGGGCCGGCGCCCGCCGTCTTCGAATCGCATTCGGATCTCGTCGCCGACGCTCCGCTTATCCTTATTCTGTCACCTCCGAAGCTTAGAACCACCTCCCTGCTCGTTCTGAGAATCTGACCTTCCTCCGCGTCTCCTGAATTTCGCTGCTCACACGAACTGCCGCTCGCGGCGGAAGGACTCTCATGTTTGTAAAGCACCTCTTAGCGTGTATTCGTAGCCACTGGCCGCGCCTGATCGTAACGGGATTGTTTTCGGCGGTCTCGGTCATTCGCGTCTGCGGCCAGACCCCGCCCATGCCTCCGATGCCCGGCATGAACCACGGCGATTCTGCGCCCGCTCACGAAGCTTCGCACCCGCCGCCCGCTATGGGAGGCATGAATATGGTCGACATGAACGCGGCCAGCATGCACCTCATGAACCTGTCTTCCGGCACTTCGGCCAATCCGGCATCCTGGCCAATGCCGATGGTGATGACTCACTTCGGTTCCTGGAACGCGATGTTCATGGGCGTCGGATTCCTGGTGGACACGCAGCAAGCGGGGCCGCGCGGCGGCGACAAGTTCTATTCGCCGAACTGGTTCATGGCCGGTGCGGAACACCGCGTTGGGGAAAAGGGAGCATTCCAGTTCGATCTGATGCTCAGCCTGGATCCCGCAACCGTCACTAGTCAGCGCTATCCTTTACTGTTTCAAACCGGAGAGACCGCCTACGGAAAACCGTTGCTCGATGCGCAGCATCCGCACAACTTCATCATGGGCCTCGGATTTCATTACGCTCACCAACTCAGCGAGAACACCACCGCGGATGTTTACTTTGCCCCGGTCGGCGATCCGGCTCTTGGCCCCGTTGCGTTTCCGCACAGAGCTTCGGCGATGGAACTCCCGCAGGCGCCAATATCGCACCATTGGCAGGACGCCACGCACATCGCCGACGAGGTTCTAACGTTCGGGATCTCGCATAAGAAAGTGAGACTGGAAGCCAGCGGCTTTTACGGTTCCGAATCGGGCGAGAACCGCTGGATCATTCAAGGCGGACCCATCAATTCGTGGGCCACCCGATTCTGGTTCTTTCCCACCAAGAATTGGGCCGCGCAAGTTTCGGTCGGAAGGCTCACCCGTCCCGAGGCGCTGGAGCCAGGGGATCAGGTGCGCGCGACAGCGTCTCTCGCATACAGCAAGCCGATGCCGGGCGGAGCTTGGTCCTCGAGCCTGATCTGGGGGCGCAACCACAGTACGGCGACCCATCGCAATCTGAATTCATATCTTGCCGAGTCCGTCTTTCCGGTTACGCGCAAAGACTTCATTACCGGGCGGATTGAACTAGTCGATAAGGACGAGCTGTTCGCCGGTCAACCGGATATCGAAGAGCACCTCGATGCGGTATCGGGCAGCACCTTCCGGGTTGGTGCGTACACCATCGGCTACACGCGCGATATCAATCTGTTCCGTTTCGTCGAGACCGGCATCGGAGCAAACTTCAACGGCTACTCGCTGCCGAGCGCCATCAAGCCCTACTATGGCGGCCATCCCATCGGAGGAAATGTTTTTATCCGATTCCGGCTCAGGCCGGCTGCAAATTGAGGAGACTAATTACTATGAAACTTCTTTTCCTGATGCTCGCCCTTTTTGAAGCGGGAATTTTTGGCGCGCTCAGCGCCGCCGACGCTCCCACTACCTTCACCGGTGTCATTACGGACACCCTATGCGGCGCAGGCCACGCTATGATGAAGGCGCAATCCGACGCTGCCTGCGTGAGACTTTGCACGAAAGGATCTGGCCAGTACGCGCTCTACGACAGCCAAAACGTTTTGAAGCTGAGCGACCAGAAGACTCCGGCAAAGTTCGCGGCCCAAAAAGTCAAAGTCGCCGGCATCTACAACGAAAAAACCAAGACCATCAAAGTCACCTCGATCGAGCCTGTTAGTCAGTGAGGGAGGGGCATGTATAAGCTCGGGCTGTTTCTTGCCGGCGCGCTTTCAGCCGTCGCGACGCTCCTGGGAGTTTTGCTCATGAGCGCACATGGCTTCAGCGCGCGTGAGCAGCCCGGCACGCTCGAACGATGGGTTGCGCGCCAGGCCCGTGCACTCGCCCTACCCAAAGACGCCCGGCAACGCTCGAATCCCGTTCCCGATTCACCTCAAACCCTGGCAGACGCCCGCGCCCACTGGGCCGATCATTGCGCAGTCTGTCATGCTAACAACGGTAGCGGGGATGTTGAAATGGGAAAGCACATGTATCCGCAGGCGCCCGACATGCGGCAGCCCGAAACTCAGCACATGACGGACGGTGAGTTGTTTTTCATCATCCAAAACGGCATTCGCATGACCGGCATGCCCGCCTGGGGCAGCTGCTCGCAGCACGACGAGCAGGATTCCTGGAAGCTGGTCCGTTTTATTCGCCACCTCCCGCAGCTTTCGGCCGAGGAGGAGCGGGAAATGCAAACGCTGAATCCGAAGAGTCCGGACGAACTCAAAGAAGAGAGGGAAGAAAGAGATTTCTTGAATGGAGAATCATCGCATGAACCCACTGAGCATCACCACCACTAGGATCAAGATCCAGATCGCGCTTCTCGCGGTGCTGGCGCTTGCGCTCCTGCCTACCATTGTTTCCGCCCACGGTGGGGAGGAACATGTCATCGGAACCGTAACCAAGGTTTCGGACACCTCCGTCACTGTCAAAACCCCGGCTGGCAAAATCGTCGAAGTTGGTTTCGACGCCAAGACAACCTACGCGCGCTCGAAGCAGCCGGTTCAGAAAACCGACGTGAAGGTTGGCGACCGGATCGTGATTCACGCGGCGAAAGTCAACGAGAAGCTGGTGGCTCACACAGTTGAACTTGGCGCGGCCACGGTGGCAGCCAAAACAAAATAGGCGCCGCAACCTAAGCGCCTTCCAGCACCATCTCCGCCAGCACTCGCAGATCGTCAACGATAAAATCCGGCGGCGTTTGGGCGAAGGTTTCGGGCTGGAATCCCCAGGAGACTCCGCAGGATTTGACCGAAGCGGCCCGTGCTGTGAGGATGTCCACAGCACTGTCTCCCACCATAACTGTACGATCGCGGTCCGCGCCGGATTCTGCGATCAAGCGTTCGATGCCGATGGGATGGGGTTTCTTTTCCTCGAAACTATTGCCGCCATAGATCTGGGAAAAATGTCCGGCCAGACCAAGTCCGCCGATCAGTTGCACGCTGAAACGCACCGGCTTATTCGTAAGCACCGCCAGCGGAATGTCTTCACGATGCAGCCGGTCCAGCGCTTCGCGCACTCCGGGATAGAGAACCGTGGCGTCGAGCATGTGCTCGCGATAGTAATCCAGGAAGAATTGCAGCGCCGCCAGATGGTCGTCTTCGTTCAGTCCGGGCAGTGCGCGCTTCACCAGCATGGGGGCGCCGTTGCCGATGTAAGAAGCGACCACTTCATGCGGCAGAGGGTCGCGGTGATTCCAGGCGAGCATGGCATTGACGGAGTTCACCAGGTCCTCCTTGGAATCGATCAAAGTCCCGTCGAGGTCGAAAATGAGAAGATCTTTCACTTTTCCTTTTTGTCTTTGGGGTACGGCGGAGCGATATCGCGTTCCAGCGCTCTAAACTGTCCGCGGCCCTCGCTCAGTTGCTGATTCCATATGCGGCGAAGTTCCAGCATACTTTCGCGGAAAGCGGTCTTGATGCTGCCAGGGGCGAGCCCAGCGATGGTATTCGATGCCTCCATGGCGTAAGGGAGCACTTGCGATTTCACCATCCAGTTCGGCATGGGCTTGGGAGCGAAAGCCAGTAGCACCGCGATCAAGGCCACGGCAATCAACGCACCGCGCACCAAGCCGAAAGCTCCCCCCAGCAGCCGATCAAGCCAGGAGAGCCCGGTCCATTTAAACAGTTTTGAAGTGAGTTTGGCGAACAGCGCGCCCGCCGCCAGCACCGCCCAGAACACCAGCAGGAAGCCGATGAAATTCGATGCCGCGACGGAATGCAGGTAGCGATGCACCCAGCTTGCTGGGACGCCGTAGAACCAAAATCCCAACACAGCACCCAAAATCGCGGCCAGAAAACCAATACTCACTCGCGCGAAGCCGGCCATGACACCGGCCACCACCGACGAGCCGACCACGATTACCGCTAACAGGTCGAGCAGGCTCACGCGCTTGTAGCATCGAGCGCTCGTCCGGTGAGGGCGCGGTACGCGTCTTGGTATTTTTCGCTGGTCTGGCGGGCCACATCCTCGGGCAAAGCCGGCGCCGGCGGCTGCTTGTTCCAATGAATGGACTCCAGATAATCCCGCACGTATTGCTTATCGTACGAGGGCTGCGGGCCTCCCGATTTGTACGTTTCCATCGGCCAGAAGCGCGAAGAATCCGGCGTGAGCACTTCGTCGGCGAGCGTGATCTCGCCATTGATCAGACCGAATTCGAACTTGGTGTCGGCTAAAATGATGCCGCGCGGCCGAGCGTATTCAGCGGCTTTCCGATAAATCTTGAGCGTGAGCGTACGCAAACGAGTCGCCAAGTCCGTGCCGATCAGCGAGCTCATGCGCTCGAACGAAATATTTTCGTCGTGGCCAGTCTGCGCTTTGGTCGCGGGCGTGAAGATGGGCACCGGGAGAGCGCTGCTGTCTTGCAGGCCCGGCGGTAATACAATGCCGCAAACAGCGCCGGTGTGCTGGTATTCTTTCCAGCCGGAGCCCGACAAATAGCCCCGCGCCACGCATTCGACATCGAACATATCCGCGCGCTTCACCCACATCGAGCGGCCTTCGAGTTCCGGCGGCAGGCCCGACATGTCCGTGCTCAGAAGGTGATTGGGCACGATATCGCGCAGCAGATCGAACCAGAAGAGGCTCATCTGGGTCAGCACGCGTCCCTTTTCGGGGATACCGCTGGCCAGGATGTAATCGAAGGCGGAAATGCGGTCCGTCGCGACGATAAGCAACCGCTCGGGGTTCTTTGGATCTTCGTAAATATCGCGGACCTTACCGCGGCCGCGGAGTTTGAGGCTGGAGACGTTCGTCTCCAGTACGAGAGTATTCAGGCTCATGTGATTTTTGGAAAGCACTTCCAATTATACTGTTGGAAACGGATGCTGCTCTCCATTCTGATCCCTGTTTACAACGAGCGAACCGTTGTTGAGAGGAGCCTGTCCCTGGTTCTCGGCGCCCCGCTGCCAGAGAATATGGAACGCGAACTGGTCATCGTCGACGACTGTTCGACCGACGGTACTTCCGAGATTCTGGACCGCATGGCAGCCGGCGAACCGCGCATTCGCCTGTTTCGCAAGCTCGTCAACCAAGGCAAAGGCTCCGCCGTCCGCACCGCGATTCAAAAGGCGCAGGGCGATTTCTGCCTGGTGCAGGATGCCGATCTGGAATACGACCCCTCCGAATACATGCGCCTGCTGCGGCCGCTAGTGGATGGCAACGCCGATGCGGTGTTTGGATCGCGCTATCTAGTGAGCGATCAAACCCGGCTGCTCCCCTATTGGCATACGATGATGAACAAGACCCTGACGCTGCTATCCAACATATTCAGCAATCTGAACGTGTCGGATATGGAGACGTGCTACAAGGTCTTTCGCACGGATCTGCTGAAGAGCATCCCGATTCGCTCTAATCGCTTCGGCTTCGAGCCGGAAATTACCATGAAGTGCTCGAAGCGCAAGCTACGGGTGTATGAGGTGCCCATCAGCTATCACGGGCGCACCTACGAGGAAGGCAAGAAAATCGGCTGGAAGGATGGAGTAAAGGCGCTGGGCGTCATTCTGTACTTCTGGGTGGTGGACGATCTCTACGAACCCCACTACGGCCGCGGCCTGCTCAATAGTTTGACCGGCACTCCGCAATACATTAGCTGGGTGACCCGCGTGCTGCGGCCGCACCTGGGCGACCGCGTGCTCGAGATCGGCGCGGGCATGGGAAATCTAACCGGCCGCCTGATGGCGCGCAAATTGCAATACGTGGCGGGGGAGGGGGACGCGCTTTATCTGCACGCGCTGCGCAACCGCTTTCTTCGCACGCCGAACGTAACCGTCTGTGAGCTGCATCCGGAAGTGCCCGCGGATTACGAGCCCGGAGCAGGTCAATTTGACACCGCACTCTGCGTGAATGTGCTGGAGTCGGTAAAAGATCCAGTAGGAGTTTTGACGTCAATCCGAACTTGCCTGGCTCCGGGTGGATCGGTGCTGGTATTAGTTCCGCAGGGAAAGGCTTTGTACGGGTCGCTCGATGAAGGCATGGGCCAATTGCGGAGGTTTTCGCGCGAGGAGCTAGGCCAGATTCTCGGACAGACGGGCTTTACCATCGATCGCATGTATCAGCTAAACAAGATCGGCACACTATCCTGGTGGATTTTTGGGAAGTTGCTACATCGCAGGACTATCAGCCGTCCGGCGCTAAAATTATTCGACAAGACCGTATGGTTCTGGCGTCGCGTCGACGGGCTCCTGCCCTGGCCGGGACTGTCGCTGGTGGCGGTGGCGAAAAGAACTTGAATTCTGTGAATCGGAGAATATGAAGAGACACATCGTTACGGGAGGAGCGGGGTTCATTGGCTCAACGCTGGTGCGCACGCTTCTCGACCAGGCGGACGGCGAAGTGGAAGTGATCGATAACCTGCTCACAGGGTACGAACACAATCTCAAGGAGGTTAAGAATCGCATCAAGTTCCACCGTCTGGACATTCGCGACGGTGCGGCACTGGCACCGGTGATGAGCGGGGCCGATACGGTCTATCATTTGGCGGCGATTCCGTCGGTACCGCGCTCGATTGACGATCCGGTGCCCTCCCACGAGGTCAATATCGACGGCACCTTCAACGTGCTTAGCGCCGCGGCGCAGGGCGGCGTGCGCCGTGTCGTGTACGCGGCGTCGTCTTCCGCTTACGGGGACAGCGAAACGCTGCCCAAGGTGGAAAGCATGAACCCCCGCCCGAAATCCCCCTACGCGGTTCAGAAACTGGTAGGCGAGCAATACGCGTCGGTCTTCCACTCCTGCTTCGGATTGGAGACGGTGGCCTTGCGTTTCTTCAATGTCTATGGGCCTCGGCAGGACCCCAACAGCGCCTACTCCGGTGTGCTCAGCCTGTTCATGAAGCATCTGCTGGCGCGCACCACGCCCACAATTTTCGGCGATGGCGAACAATCGCGCGACTTCACGTATGTCGAAGACGTGGCCGCGCTGTGCCTCAAAGCATCGCTCGCGCCCGGTGTGGCGGGCAAGATGTACAACGCCGGCAACGGCGGCCGCTTCACCCTCAAATTCGTGTGGGAAGTTCTGCAGAATATGGAAAGCTTGATAATCGCCCCCCGCTTTGGGCCCGCGCGCGAGGGCGACGTGCGGCATTCGATGGCCGATACGGCCCGCGCCGTTGCCGAACTAGGGCACGACCCGCGCTTCACGATTGAAGAAGGCTTAAAGAGAACACTCGAATGGTACCGGACGCAAACGACAAAAACCCAACCGGCGGCGTAAGAGGCACGCGCCACCGTCTGCGCGGTCCGAGCCGAATCGACCCGAGCGGAGTCAATGGACCTGCGCCGCCGCGTCCTGCGCCGCCGCCGCCCGCGCAGCCGCCCCGCGCCGCGCCCGCGATCTCAAAATCCGCCTCCGTGAAAAAGCGGGTGCTGTTCGTGTGTATCGGCAACTCTTGCCGCAGTCAGATGGCGGAAGCCTTCGCGCGGGCTTACGGCGCCGACATCATGGAAGTGCAAAGCGCGGGAGTCAGTCCGGCCACCTACATCGCGCCGCTCACCGGGCAAACGCTGGGAGAATTCAATCTGCGTATCGACGACCATTTTCCCAAGGGTATGGATCTGATGCGCCGCCAGCACTTCGATGTCGTCATCAACATGAGCGGCGTGCCCGTGGGGCTGCCGGGCGCACGCGTGGTCGACTGGACAGTCGCCGACCCGATCGGTCAAAACGAATCCTACTATCGCACCGTCGCAACGCAGATTGAGGGCATGGTAATGCGCCTGATCGTCGAACTGCGCACCGCGGCATAGGCCTCGCAAATTTGACACGGAGCGCCGCGCATCGGAGAATGGGTTGTCCCCCCTACACATGCGGATGTGGCGGAATTGGCAGACGCGCATGGTTCAGGTCCATGTTCTCGCAAGGGAGTGGAGGTTCAAGTCCTCTCATCCGCACCAGTTTCAATAGGAAACAGCGTAGCAGCAGGAAGATCACATCGAGAAGTCTGAATGCGAGTCAATTAACCTGACGCCGCTTCCTTCATGATTTTGACGATGGTGGTTTCCACTTCCTGCGCCACACCTTCCAGTTGCGGCGTATTGAACATCGCCAGAAGAGTCGTCGGCTTCAGTGCAGCCAAAACGGTCTTACCGCCTTCCTCGTAAATGGAAATCCTGCACGGGAGTGCCGTAGAAACGCTCATGTCTTTATCGAGCACCTTTTTCGCTTGCTGGGGCTGACAGACTTCGAAGATCAGACATTCAGGAGCGAATTCCACACCCTTCTTCGTCATCGTCTCCTTGAGGTTATGAACCTGCATAACGCCAAAGTGGTTGACCTGAACGGCAGCCTGCAAGGCAGCTGCAGTTTCGCTAACCGTCTTGTCCGTGGAATATTTGATCAGCATGATGTTGTTTATTCAATTCACAGGCGGGCCGTGAACTACTGCCTTGTGGACAGCTTAGTTATCGCAACAACCAGCAGGACCACCAACAGTACGGCGACTGCTGTCCAAATCCACATCCCTACGCCCATCCATCCCGTTCCACCCAACCATCCCGTTCCACCCATCCCTCCGTTCCATCCGTTCATCATATGGCTATAATCCCTTCCATCGCCCTACGAACAGCCGCCGTTGCGCGCCCAGACCGTTAACTGAGGCAGGCGTGCTATTGAAGTTTCCCGCCATTGGACCGCAGCAAGCGGGCGTCTTGGCGCTCGCAATCATTTCTGTGATTCGTGATGTTTTTCGTGGGCATCCGGGGATTTTTCGTCCATGTCCTTCATACCACTCATGCCCTTCATCATTTGATCGTGCATACCCATCATCTTCGCCATCATTTGCTTTTGCTGAGAGACCATCTCGTTGACGACGGCGGCCGTCGCATCGACTTTGGCGCGGCCTTTCGCCGCGTTCATGGCTGCCACCTTCAGATCCAGACTTGCCTCCATGGCCTTCATATCAGCCATCATCTGCGTGTGCATGGCCGCCATTGGCATGTCCCCGCTCTTCATGCCGCCCTGGCCCCTGCCCGGTTGCATCCCGCCTTTGGGCTCGCTCTGCTGCGCGAAAGTACCGCTCGCCATGAGTGAGGCCGCGAGCATGAGTACAGATAGTCTTCGTGGAGTCAATGCGGCTCTCTTGGGCAAACTTGCTCCGGTGGTATTCAGTAACGTAGGGAATTGCATAAACTTGCTCTCCTGGCTTAACCAACATCCTCTCGACAATCATCGTCGCGGCAAACGCGCAGTTTCTTTGCCGCCTAAAAACTACAACACGCGCTCGCTAAAATCTCAGGCCGTGGCCTCTCCGGGACCTTCACCCGCAGCCGCAGCCGTCTGAGGTCTTCGGCCCCTTCGATTCCGCGAACTCAGTCGGATTCTTGTCAAACCTCGCCTTGCATCCAGTGCAACACAAGTAATGAGTCTTTCCGGCATGCGCCGACGAAGCGGCCCCGCTCTGGTCTACGTGCATTCCGCAAACTGGATCGATTTCCGTTGTGGTCGCTAATGGTGCGGACATAAATAACCGCTCCTGAGGTAGCCTAGTCCAAAGTGATAGTGCAACTCAGGGGCCGCCTCCAAGTTAAGACGTGCATGCGCCCCGAGGACAGTGCCGCCCAAAGTCGATGACTGTATTCCGTCATATGACCGGGCGCGGTCGCGGCAAGCTGATCACAGGAAATTCGTGAAGGGAGGCCGGACCGCAATGCCGCTGCAAGAAGCTTTAGTATCACTGGCCTGGCAGAAGCCGCAGTGCGGGTACCGGCGACTCCGCGCATTGCTGCGCGCCGCGATCATCCGACAGCGTGATGCGTATTTACCGGCTTAGCCGAAGGATTGGCCAGTCTCAGTAAGGCCGTTTGCCAACCCAGTTACCCGGCGGATCGTAGCTGCAAACCCACACTTCGGTTCGGCCCCTGCGCGCTGTTGCGCAGCCTACTCGCTTCGTTTCGCGCCAGACGATCTGCGTATAGTGGCCGCAGACGCCCTGGCAGGTGTTGGCACGATATTGGTAGTTCCTGGACTCCGCGGCCCAATCGTTCACCACCTCCGCGGGCGAGACGTTGGCCCCGGTAATCTCAAACAGGTTCTCGCCGTAAGGTGAATTGCGGCGGTGGAAAAATTGCTTGTGTGACGCCAGAAATTCCGCCCACTCCTGTGCGAAGTCGGCAAGGCGTTCGGACCAAACCAGCGGCGGCGCCCCCACCCGCTGGCGAACCTCGTTGTGAGCCGCCAGCATGGAATCCGCGAGGGATTGGCCATGAAGTGTTCCGGCGATGACCATCAGCACTCCAGCCGCTCGCCGCATTTATGCGCTCACCGCCTCCGCCACGGCTTTCCCCACTTCCGCCGTCGATGCCGTGCCTCCCATGTCGGGCGTGCGCGGGCCTTCCGCCGTCACCTTTTCAATCGCGTTTACGATGGCGTCGTGAGCGACCGCATGGCCCAGATGCTCCAGCATCATCGCGCCGGACCAGATCTGCCCGATTGGATTCGCGATTCCCTTCCCCGCGATATCCGGCGCGGAGCCGTGCACAGGTTCAAACAGCGAAGGAAACTTGCGCTCCGGATTGATGTTGGCCGAAGGAGCGATACCGATGGTGCCGGTGCACGCGGGACCCAGGTCGCTCAAGATGTCGCCGAACAGATTCGACGCCACCACTACATCGAACCAATCGGGATGGCGGACGAAATGGGCGGTCAAAATATCGATGTGGAACTTGTCCATCTTTACATCGGGATAGTTGCGCGACATCTCCGCGACGCGCTCGTCCCAATAGGGCATCGATATAAAGATGCCGTTCGATTTCGTCGCCGCCGTCAGGTGCTTCTTGGGTCGGCGCCGCGCCAATTCGAACGCGTAGCGCAGGACACGGTCGACACCGATGCGGCTGAAAATCGATTCCTGCAGAACGATCTCGCGCTCCGTGCCGGCAAACATCTTGCCGCCGACTGAAGAATATTCACCCTCGGTATTCTCCCGCACTACATAGAAATCGATGTCACCCGGCTGACGATTCGCGAGTGGGCTTGCCACCCCGGGCATCAACCGCACCGGCCGCAGGTTTACATACTGATCGAACTCCCTGCGGAACAGCAGCAGCGAGCCCCACAGCGAAATGTGGTCCGGCACTTTCTCCGGCCACCCCACCGCGCCGAAGAAAATCGCATCGTGGCCGCCGATTTGCTCCTTCCAATCGTCCGGCATCATCTGGCCGTGGCGAGCATAGTAATCGCAGCTTGCGAAATCGAAGCCGTCATATCGCAGATCGATAGAGAAGCGGCGCGCCGCCGCATCCAGCACCCGAATTCCCTCTGGGACCACCTCGCTGCCGATGCCATCGCCGGGGATGACAGCGATCCTATGCGTGGTCATGCTTTATGGCGTCACGAACCGTTCGAATGAAACGGATCCCCGCCGGCAGGAGGCGCGGGCTCAGCGCTGGCGATGTCCAGGTTGACGACGATCGGCTCCTGGCCGCTTCGCACCACGACGGCCTCCACCGGCTCATCGGCGCGCGCGTTCATTTCCTGATGCGGCACATAGGGAGGCACGTAGATGAAATCGCCGGGACCGGCCTCTTCCACATATTCCAGATGATCGCCCCAGCGAAATCGCGCACGCCCGCGAACGATGTAGAGCACTGTTTCGAGCTCCCCGTGATGATGCGCGCCGGTTTTGGCGGCCGGTGCAACCGTCACCGCGCCGGCCCAGAGTTTACTGGCTCCGGTGCGGGCGTGGGTGATTGCCGCGGCGCGTGACATGCCCGGCGTCTGCGGCGTGTTGCTATCCAGCTCGCCCGCGCGCACAATGCGAATTCCGTGTTCTTTCCAATCTGACATGGGTCTCCGTTAGCGAATGAAATATCCTGCAGCCCGCCACTTCTCGCCGTCGGCCATCACGGTAAGCTGCTCCATCGCGCTGGCCTTGTTCTGGAAAGAAGTGTCGAACACGATGACTGCGTAGTTGCCGTCCGGTGCGCCCGGCAATGTCTTCTCGATGGTAATGCTGCGTTGCTTGCGTGACACCACGGCCCCCAACGGCGCGCGGACGCCCTGCACCATGGCTACCCACTGCTTTTCGGGAACGCGCGCGCGGAAATAGGTACTCGCTTCGCGCCAGCTATCGGTGTACTTGGCGCTATCGATCAGCTTCAACCACGCCACACCGCTCGGCGTCGCCTGATCGCTTACAGGCGCGGCAAACAGTACAGCGGCAAAAATCAAACTTGCGAGGATCTTCACACTTTCCTCCCCATGGCGTTTCTCAGCGGCTTGCCCAGCGCGAAGATCGCGGCGCCCGCGATCAGCCCGAGCCCTCCCAGCATGACGAAAAACATTTCCCGCGACATCGTTTCGTAGAATGTCCCCAGGTAGCCGGTGAAGTAGTTGCCGATGAAATTCGAGAGAAACCACATGCCCATCAGCATGCTCACCAGGCTCGGCGGCGCCACCTGCGCCACCAGCGATTGCCCGATGGGCGAAAGATATAACTCGCCTACGGTGAGGATCAAGGTGCTGCCCACCAGCCATAGAAAACTGATCCTTTCGGTTTCCCCTAAGCCATGCGCGATATAAATCAACGGCAAGAACGATAGGCCCAGTAGCGTGCATCCCAGAGCCATTTTGCTAATGCTGCCGGGCTCCTTGCCGCGCCCCGACTGCCACCCCCAAAAAGGAATCAGCAGCGGCGTGAGAGCGAATATAAACATCGGATTCACGGATTGAAACCAGGTGGATGGCATTTCCCATCCCAAGACGTGCCAGTCGGCATTGCGGTCCGCAAAAATCTGGAGAGTGTTGCCCTGCTGCTCATAGACCGCCCAGAACAAGGCATTGATGACCACCAGAACCATCAGGGCGATAATCACTTTCCATTCGCGAGACGTAAGCGGAACTTTCTCGGTGTGTGTCTTCCTGCCGCGCGTCAGATTGTCTTCAGCCAGAAATTTCTGGCCCCACAAGTAGAAGATCAGACCGCAGACCATGCCCACACCGGCCGCCGCAAACCCGTATCCCCATCCAAATTTCTGCCCTAGCGTGCCGCATACCAAGGGCGCGAGGAACGCCCCAGATTCACGCCCATATAGTAGATGCTGTAGGCGCGGTCCATGCGCGGGTCGCCCGGCGGATACAAACCGCCCACCTGGGTGGCCAGGTTCGGCTTGAAACAGCCGTTGCCGACAATCAGGAAGGACAGGCCCACCAGGAACATCGATTCGGCGGCGAGGAAAAACTGGCCGATCGCCATCAGGATTGCGCCGATCACCACCGTCTTGCGCTGCCCCAAGAGACGATCCGCGATCATGCCGCCGAATAGCGGCGTGAGATACACCAGCGCGGTGTAAATCCCGTAGATTTGCGAAGCCATCGGCTGGATGTTCTGCGGTCCGAATATCCCCTCGATGCCCCGCTCCAGAGACGCGTATCCCAGAACGTGAACCGTACCGTCGCGCACATTCTTGATCAGGTAGTCCACCATGTAGAGGACCAGCAGCGCGCGCATGCCGTAGTAGGAGAAGCGCTCCCACATCTCGGTAAAGAACAATACGAACAGGCCCGCGGGATGGCCCAGCAGGGTCTTCTGCGTTCGAATCGAATCGTAGGCCGACGGGGGGGGCGTGACGTTAGTACCCAAAAGGTGTCCTTAGTTTGGTTTCTTTTTGCGGAACATATCGAGGATGCCCGTGGCTTGCTTGCCGATGTCGGTATTGGTCAGCGGCGCTAGCTTTTGCTGAGCGATTCCTTCCACCAGACCCTTCACGTCCGGCAGAAACTTCGGTTGAGAAGAGGTGCCTTGAATAAAAAACGGTACCGAGGTATTGCCCGAGGGATTCACGGAGGCCAGCAGTCCGCCGGTGTGGAGCTTGGCGCGCATCCTGAAATCCAGCGCATTGGCGGGGCTCACCGTGCCGGCTCCGGTCAGTTCGCCAATGGCGGGGGCGATCACCGAAATGTTCTCTACCTTCACGCCTTCAGGACCCGAGTGCACCGCGGCGCTGATGTTGTCGAAATCGGTATTCGGGCTGACCTTGATGCCAGTCAGCCTCGCAATGGTGTTGATCTGGCTGCCGAGGTCAAAGCCTGCGAGCCGGGTCTTCTGCAACGCGATTGTGCCGCTGGATAAAAGTTTATCGGTAGGGCCGTCGACGATCACGTTCGCCGAAGCGGTCCCACCTTGGAGCGAAGATCCCTGAGGCAGCACGATATCGAGCGCCGGCAGCATAGCCTCAAGTTCCCCCACCGGCATCCCAGGCGCGGCCAGCTTCATGTGGAGCACCGTGGCGTTGTTCGCTTCACTGTAGGTTCCGGTCAGTTCCGCCTTGGCCTTTCCGATAGCAACCTCGCCGCGGGTGAGAGCGCCGGTGCGCTGGCGCAAATTATGGTTGATGGCGAAGTCGAAAGCCACGCTCTTGCTGGCCGGCTTGCCGTTCTTCGCGAGCTTGAGCTGCGCCGCCTCAATCGCGCCTTTCAGGTGCAATTCGCGCCCGGTGGAGGCGGCGTTGCCGTCGATCGAGAGCAATCCTCCGAACCCGGTTTGCGGCCGCACGAAGCCAGCCTTGGCGATATCAAGTTTGTTGAGCTTGAGGGTCACGTCGAAGGGGGTTTGCGAAGTATCGGCGGTATCGATGGGGCCCGCCTTGCCGTCGAGCTTCACATCGCCGCCGCCTTCGATGTCGGCAGACAACGAGACCGGGAAGGAGGCGTCCGCAGCGAAATCTTTCACCTGGATGTCCAGCTTGTCGAGGACTTTGGGCCGCGTCTCGCCCGCCATCTTTATCGACAACCGCCCGTTAGTAATCTTTACCAGCTTTACAGTCAAATTTTGCATGGAATCGCTCGAGGGGGCAGGCGTGGGCGCGGCACTCTTTCCTCCCAAGGTCGCGAAGTTCCATGTGCCGTTATCCGACTGAATCAGTGCGATTTCCGGGTTCGCGATCTCGATTCCGGTTACGTTGAGCTTCTTCGAAAAGATCAGAGGCTGGAGTTCCACTCCCACCTTCAGCGATTTGGCCTGAATGAATGCGGCTTTGCTAAAGGAAGGATCGTCGGCGATGGACAGGTCGGACGCGGCTACCCCACCCGAGAAGATCGAGAGTTTCAGATCCCCCAGCCTGACCTCCCGCCCCAGCGCCTGGGTGAGCGCTGCTTCAAGGGTCGGCCGAAACTGGTTGGCATCGATCAGAAAAGGGAGGGCCAGCGCAATCACGAGCAGGAGTGCCACGACTACCCCGAGCCAGCGAAGTGGGCGTTTCATGCGGTTACCTCCAATGTTCAAAGTGTACAACGGACTCGTCCGGGCGCGGCTGAGTTTGCGCTGGATTGGCAGCCGGGAAGAATTGACGTGCGTATGGCCCCATGCGTGCGAGCTATTTACCGGTCTAACCCATGTTTGTTCGTAAGGAGAACCGGCCAAGTGAACCAACCGCCTGTTAAGGAAGAACATCAACCCTTCGTTTCCGACATCCAGGAGCTCCGGCGCCGAGCCCGCAAGCACATGGAAGAAGGAGCCGTTACCAGCTCATATACGGCCGATCGCGAGACAGTTCTGCGGATTCTAAATGAAGTGCTGGCAACCGAAATCGTTTGCGTGCTGCGCTACAAGCGTCATTACTATATGGCGACCGGAATCCACTCGCAGTCGGTAGCCGAGGAGTTTCTGGAGCATGCCAAAGAAGAGCAGAGCCACGCCGATTCGGTGGCCGAACGCATCACCCAGTTGGGTGGCGAGCCGAACTTCAGTCCCGACGGCATGACCTCCCGCAGCCACTCTGAGTATTCCGAAGGGAAGACTCTGCTGGATATGGTCCGCGAAGACCTGGTGGCGGAGCGAGTGGCGGTCGAGTCCTACAACGAAATCATTCGCTACCTTGGCACCGACGACCCGACTACCCGCAGGCTGATGGAAAAGATCATGGCCAAAGAAGAAGAGCACGCCGACGATATGAAGAAGATTCTCGACAACCTCAGCGAAAATCTCCGGCCCGAAAAATCCGGCAAAGAGGCGCGAAAGGATGGGCGGGCATAGCGCGCCCTGGAAATATGACCGCATTTGGTTAGAAAGTGTCACGATGAGCTCAAACACCAACTTCCCAGCGACGGTCCTGGTGGTGGACGACCAGGAGGTGTCGAAACTCGTAATGTGTAAAACGCTCGAACAGGCCGGCTTTCATGTTCTTTCGGCGAATAGTGGAGCGGAAGCCTTGATCCTTTACCGCGATGCCCAACCGTCGGTTGACCTGCTGGTGACGGATTACAAGATGCCCGGCATGACGGGCGTCGAACTTGCCCGCGAATGTTCCAGCATGGACGGCGAACTGGCTGTTTTGTATGTTTCAGGCTCTATACCCGGGGACGACCTGCGGTCAGCTCTGGTGTCGGCGCGACAAAGATTCCTGCCCAAGCCGTTTCGGCAGTCCGATTTTCTGCGCAGCGCCAAAGAGGCATTGGCTATGGGACCGGGCGCCGCTGGGGCCCGGGAGAATCAGAATTCCAGCGGTCTGCGATTGTGCACGGAGAGGTAGTCATGAGCGTAAAGCGCCCGGTGTTGTCCCCTCTGGCGA
>JBDTTL010000072.1:0-17370 GCA_039930665.1 Acidobacteriota bacterium | reverse complement strand
TCCCCTCGCAGTACCTCTCTTTGGGCAATGAGCTGTTGACTAAGGTTCCGAATCCCAACGTCGGACAAATTCCGGCCTCGTCGTCTCTCGGAGGAGCGACGATCGCCGCGCAGCAACTGCTGCGTCCCTACCCGCGCTTCACCAACGTGGCGCTGTTCCGGGATAATGTTGGGAATTCCACCTATCAGGCGGCGGCATTGAAATTAGAGAAGCGACTATCGCACGGATTGACGCTCACGGGTTCCTACACGTTCTCGAAACTCATCGACGATGCTTCCAGTGTCTTTTCGCAGACGGTTTTCAGCGGTCCGGTTCTCAACAGCACCGGCGCGGCGGACGCGTATAACCGCCACCTCGAAAAAGATGTTTCGAGCGGCGACATCCCGGAGGTATTTGCGCTTGGCTGGGTCTATGACATCCCCCGCGTGTGGAAGTTTTCGGGATGGCAGATCGGCGGTCTGGTCCGCGTGCAGACTGGCGACTCCGTGGCAGTCACCCAGGCCACCAACAATAACTCCGGCCTGGGCTTCGCCGTACAGCGGCCCAATCGCGTCGGTGACCCCAACGATTTCGTGGGCCGCTCGGTCGCCCAATATTTCAATACAGCAGCGTTCACGCCGGCCGGGCCATTCGTCATCGGATCGAGTTCCCGCAACCCCGTCCGCGGACCAGGCCTTCAAAATGCCGACTTGATGATCGGCAACACGTTCAAGATAACCGAACGCGTGAACCTGGAATTTCGAGCCGAGGTATTTAACGTGTCCAATACCCCGCCCCTAAACGATCCGAACGGAATCTTCGGAAGCCCGGCCTTCGGTTCGATCACCAGCGCCGGTAATTCACGCGATTTCGAGTTTGTCGGCAAGATTCATTTCTAGCCGACGACATCCTACAATGTGAGGTGGTCATGTATACACGACGCCGTTTGGTTTTGGGTCTCAGTCTAGAAGTCGTCCAGGTAAGGAAGTAGCCCTTGTGAAGCCGCGCGTTGAGAACCGGCTGGCCCAGATTCGCAAGAGCAGAGGCGCGGGCGCCTCGGACCTTGCGCGTCGCGTCAACGTGAGCCGCCAGACCATTTACGCGATCGAAGCCGGAACATACGTCCCCAACACCGAGGTGGCGCTGAATCTTGCGCGCGAATTGGAAGTGACTGTCGACGAGCTTTTTTCGCTGCAAGTGGCGGATCAGAAATTGCCGGGCGCTTTGGCCACCGAACTACTGAGCGCGGAAACGCCCGCGAAGGGACAACCCGTCCGCGTCTGCCAGATGGGATCGCGCTGGGTCAGCGTTCCGGTAAGCGCCTCTCCCTACTACATGCCCGAGGCCGACGGCATTATTAAGCGAGCCAATCGGGCCAATGGCCGTGCGGACCTGGTGGTGTTTGCGAAGGACGAGGCGTCCCAGAAGCGCTTAGTATTGGCGGGCTGTGACCCTGCTACGGGTCTGCTTTCCCGAATGGTAGAGAAGATCAGCGGCGTGGAGGTCGTATCCGCGGCAGCGTCCAGCAAGCTCGCGCTTACCTGGCTCACCGAAGGGAACGTGCACATCGCCGGTTCCCATCTGGAGGACGCGAAAACCGGGGAATTCAATCTGCCGTATCTCCGCAAACAATTTCCGGGCGAGGATTTCAGCGTGGTCACGTTCGCACGTTGGGAAGAGGGGCTCATCCTCGCGCCTGGAAATCCCAAAGGCATCCGTAAGATCGAGGATCTGGCGCGGAAGAACATCCGGTTTGTGAATCGCGAGCCTGGCTCGGGGAGTCGTGGTCTGCTGGACAAGCTTTTAGAGAAGGCAGGGATGGACGCGCAGAAGATCCAAGGATATGACCGGATCGCGTTTGGGCACCTTGCGGCCGCGTATTGCGTGCTCTCGCACGACGCCGATGCGTGCCTGGCGACGCGTTCCGCGGCTCAGACCTTTGGATTGGATTTCATTCCGCTGCGCAGTGAGCGCTATGACCTGGTGATGCGCAAACGAACCGCGGATCTCCCCGCAGTCAAGGCCTTCCTGGATGTACTGCAGCGCGCCGCGCTGCGCCGCAAGTTAGAGGTGCTGGCCGGATACGACACGTCGGAAACCGGCGCCCTGGTCGCTTAAGCGTTTTGGCCCCGGGAGCGTTATCGCGGCGAGATCACGACGCATGTTACCGGCGGCTCGCGTAATATACTGGTGCAAGTTATGCGATCTCTCACGGTTCTATTCGCAGTCCTATTCGCTACTGCATCCTTCGGCCAGAATGATCGCGGGACCATATCCGGCACGGTTCGCGATCCGTTGGGCGGGGCCCTCGCGGATGCTTCCGTCCAAGCCAAGAACGTGCAAAGCGGAAGTGTCTCGAGAGCAGTCAGCGGCGCCACGGGGAACTACACTCTCGCCGAGTTGCCCGCCGGAACCTACGACATCTCGGTAGCGGTACCGGGCGCGAAAGCGTTCGAGAAAAAGGGAGTAATGGTCGCGGCGGCGAAGGCGCTGGAGCTGAACATCAAGCTTGACGAAACCACGCAATTGAACACGCTGGGCGAAGATCCCGTCGGCCTGATCGCGGATCGCAAGCGGCATAATCCGCCGTCAGGGCCAACGCCGCGAGCCGTGGATGGCAAGCCCGATCTTTCGGGCGTGTGGTGGTCTCCTGTAGTCACAGATCCGGGGAAGCCCGAGTGGCTGCCTGAGGCGCAGGCGGTGGCCAAGCGAAGGCTGGATAATAACGGCGCGGAAAATCCGCAGGCGCAATGCCTGCCTTCGGCGGCGACGCGGCTCGGTCCCCTGTTCGAGTTGGCGCAAACCAAGCAACTGCTGGTCATCATCTCGGACGATGAAAGCCCTGGCTTCCATCAAATTCACTTGGACCGCAGTGCGCATCCGAAGGAACTCGACATGGATCTCTGGTACGGCGACTCCATCGGTCGCTGGGAGGGGGACACGCTGGTGGTCGACCGAGCCGGCTTCAATGAACGCTTGTGGCTGGACCCCACCGCGCACCCGCATTCCGAAAAGCTGCACATAATCGAGCGCTACTCGCGTCCGGACCTGGGCCACCTCGAAAAGGACGTGACGGTAGAGGATCCGGGCGTGCTGGCAAAGCCCCGGAGCTTCAAGTCGGTGGCCGATCTGGCAGCCGGTGAAGAAATTCGCGAATTTATCTGCGCGGAAAACAATCGCGACGTGCCGCACATGGTGGGCAAGTAGTTCACCCCGCCGCCTGACGAAGCCGGTGGTTCGTGACTCTATCGTCCTACTGGCGCCTGCTTCGTGACAACCGCAACTTTCGGCTCCTGTGGTTCGCGCAAATCGTGAGCGAGCTGGGCGATTGGTTCTACTCGGTCGCAATCCTTAGTTTCCTGCTGGAGCTCACCGGCAGCGCTCAAGTGGTGTCCTTCGCATTCCTGATGCAGGTGCTGCCCAATACCTTGATCGCTCCGGCTGCCGGAGTTATCAACGACCGCCTCAGCCGCAAGAAGGTCATGATCGCTTCAGATCTGGCGAGCGCCGTCCTTGTGTTCTCCATGCTGCTGGTCCGCTCGCGCGGCTCGATGTGGTTGTTGTTCTTGCTCCTGTTCTGTCAAGCGATGTCCTGGGGATTATTCGAGCCGGGCCGGTCCGCCGTGATCCCCAACATCGTCGCTCATGACGAAATCCCCTCGGCGAACGCGCTTTCGTCAACCACCTGGTCAGTCAACTTCGCCATCGGAACGGGCCTGGGCGGGCTGGCCCTGGTCTCATTTGGGCGTGAGGCGGTGTTCGTGCTGAATTCGCTTTCATTCCTGGGATCGGCATGGTTGATCCGTCGCATGCGCTTTCAGGAGCCGCACGCCGAGAACCGGCCGCCGTTGCGCGTGCGCGATCTGTTTGGTTTCTCCGAAATCGCGGACGGAGCGCGCTACATTGCCCGGGACCGGCAATTGCTTGCGACGGTCTTCGTAAAAGGCGGCATCGGCTTGATGGGCGCGAACTGGGTGATCCTGCCGGTGATGGGAGAGAGAGTGTTTCCGTTAAGACTCGGCGGCATGAACGCGCAACAAGCCGGCACGTTGGGGATGAGCGCCCTCTTCGCCTCGCGCGGCATCGGCGCGTTGGTTGGAGCGTTTGCGGCCGCCGGTTTTGCCAAGAGCGACCCGGGGCGGCTGCGCCTCACTATCTTGTTGGGATTCCTGCTGGCGGGTGCGGGTTATGTCGCGTTGGGCACGGTGGCTGGTTCGCTGACGATCGCGGCGCTGACTCTGATAGCAGCGCACTGCGGCGGCTCGGCCTGCTGGACGGCTTCGACGACATTGTTGCAGCAGCAGACCGAAGACCGTTTTCGCGGGCGCGTATTCTCAACCGAGACCGCAGCCATGACCCTGGCGCTGTCCATATCGAGTTTCATCGCGGGCCGCGTGATGGATGCGGGCATGGACCCGCGAATGGTAGCGATTGGCACCGGCGTTACCACGTTGTTTCCGGCGGCGCTGTGGTTGATCGCCAGCCGCCGTTAGTGCGTCATCGCGTAGATGATGTAGTTGACGCCGTAGCGGTAGGCGAGCGCCGTCATGGCTTCCGGATAATAGGGCACATCGGCAAACTCCCAGGCGTCGCCGATGTCGGTGTCGTAGTTGACGGCGACAACCATGTGGTTGTGATCGTCATAAATTCCGCGCCAAGCCGGGCTGGAGCCGGGGGGCTGCACGATTTGCACGCCATCTCCGCGGCGCCACAGATGGCGGGAGCCGGGAATAAAGGTACGATCCTTGTCGCGGATGTCATAGAGCACGTGCATGACGGGATCGGATTCCTGCAGGTCCGGGATGTCATGGCCGGGCAGCACACGTTGCATGGTCTCGCGGAAGACATCCCAGGCGTCGGCGCCCCACATATCGTCGGTCACCAGAAAGCCGCCGCGCATCAGGTATTCACGAAGGCGCGCGACTTCGGCGTCGCTCAGGCCCCACCAGCCGGTTTGCGTCGCGTAGATCCAGGGGTAATCGAAAATGCGTTCGTCGGTGAGCCGCAGGTGACGGGGATCACCGATGTCGATTTTGGTCAGGCGCTGGATGCCGCGTGTGAAATGGTTGTCTGCGTCAGGCCAGTCGACCAGCCACCAGCCGGTACCTTGCCCATCGCGGGAAGCGTAGCCGAAGCCGCGGTGATATCGAGGGAGGTCGCTATACTCAACGCGCAGAAAATGAAATTCGGCTTCGCGCGCGGCGATGGCGGGTTCGTCTTCTGCGGAAGATTCGCGATAGCGTCCGCGTTGGGGGAGCGCGGCTAGGGCGAACAGCATTGCCAGCCCCGACGCAATCAGAACAGGTTTCATAGAGTCGTCGACCGGTGAGATTTGCGCTCCATGTCTAGGATACCCCCGGCACGCAGCCGGCTTCGCTCACGCGCCCCGCGCTGCCTGGTTAATCGCGGGAACCGGACACAAAATCCTCCTTGGTGCATCTAACAAGCGACGCTGCCGAAGTGTCGAAGACGAAGACTGCGAGGAGATGAACAAAATGCCAGACACAACTTATGGATATCGGGAAAACGAGATCGGCCAACTCGGCGATGAGGCTTCGAACATGGCTCGGAAAGCCAAGGAATCTATCGCGGACACGGCCACGACAGTGAAAGACAAGACTCAGGAATTTGGGCGTGACGCAATGAATAAGATTGAAGACAATCGTGTGTCGGCCGCCGGAGCATTGCATAACGCGGCCAGCAGCCTGCACCAGAACGCCGAAAAGTTGCCGAACGTTCCAGATATGGCGCACTCCGCGGCGGACAAAGTGGAAGCAGTCGCCAGCTATCTGCAAGACCACGACACCAAGCAGATTATGGCGGATGTGGAAACCGTGGTGAAGAGAAATCCCGGGCCGTCGCTGTTAATAGCCGGAGCGCTCGGGTTTTTGATCGGCCGCGCTTTCCGCAACTAGGCGGCGAATTGCCATGCCGCGCAACGATGAACGTTCTGTTTCCGATGTACTGCAAGATATTTTTGGAAATGTGCAGGACATCGTCCGCTCCGAGGTTCGCCTGGCTCAGGCCGAGATCAAAACGGAAGCCGGAAAAACCGCACGCGCCGCGAAATCCCTGATTGCCGGAGCGGTACTCGGCCTGTACGCCGGAGGCCTGCTGCTGCTGGCGGCCGTGTATGGGCTGTCACTATTCTTGCAGCCTTGGCTCTCCGCATTGGCGATTGGCGCGTTCGTGTCAGTGATCGCGGCTATTCTGATCACCACGGGTCGGGAGCGGCTTAGCAAGGTCAGAAAGCCCGAAAAAACTATTAGAAGCGTGAAGGAGGATGTGCAGTGGCTGAAAGACCAGAGCAGATAGAGCAGCATATAGCATTGACCCGCAACGAATTGGGGGGTCACTTGCAGGAACTGGAGAATAAGGTGAAGCAAGCTGCGGATTGGAGAACCTATTACGAGCGAAATCCGATGATGTTGCTGAGGCTGGCATTCGGTGGCGGGGTGATGTTGGCGAGTATGCTGGGTGGGGAAAGGGAGGAAGCCTCCCTGACGCCGCGAGGCCAGCGGATGATCAGCGCTTATCCGGAGGCTCAAAAAAGCGCGGTTTACGATGCTTGGCACGACGTCAAGGCGGCTTTAATCGGGCTCTCCAGCGCAAAACTTGTTGGTATGTTGAACCAAGCGCTTCCCGGTTTCGGCGAGCACTATCACCAGGCGACGCGTGAGAACCCACGCTATTCTTCGTCCGCGTCAGCGCCGGGACCCGAGCACGAAGTGCCAGTTCACCGGATGTGAATGGCAGGGCGGCGCAACTTATTGCCGTTCGAGCCGCTGAATTACTTCATACACCACAGTTCCCACGATCTCCATGCTCTGGGCACTGATCTTGTCCATGGTGTCGTTGTCGGTGTGCCACGGCGGATAATCGATATCGATCAGATCAACCGCCGGGGCTCCCGCGCGTACGAATGGCATGTGGTCGTCTTCCTCGGCGATCTGCTGGCTGGTGAAGAAGGCTTTATAGCCCAGGTCGGCCGCCGTGCTCCAGATCAGCTTGTTAAGCGATGCGTTGCCATTGGTCTCTTGAGGAATGTTCAGGTTCTTATCGCCGATCATATCCACATTGATCAAGGCCTTGAGACGGCGCAAAGTTCCGTCCTTGGCCCAGCGATCAGCCAAGTGGCGGCTTCCGTAGAGGCTGTCCGTGTCGCTCCACTCGCCGAAGGCTTCTTCGCCATCGAAAAAGGCCAGATAGACATCATCGATACGCGGCTGACGCGCCATCACGCGAGCCAACTCAAGCAGCAAGCCAGTGGAGGACCCGGCATCGCTCGCGCCCACAAATTTGCGCCCGGGGAAGAACTTGGTGTCGAAGTGACCAGTGATCGCAATGGCGCGGCGGGATACACCGGCGCCGGAAGGCTTACCCGGAAAGCGGGCGATGATATTCTTCATGGCGATCAGGCCCTGCGGCGTCTTGGCCGTAAAGTTATCCTCGACGATTTCACAGCCGTCTTTGCGGAGCTCGGCCAGGATGTAGTTCTGCAGGGAATGAATGGCCGCCGAACCCGGCGGGCGCGGCCCAAAGGCTACGGCGCGACGCGTGAATTCCAGTGCAGAGGTTCCCGATACACCAGCCGCCGCGGCGGTTGCGGCGGATCCCAGGACCAGCACCGCGACCCATAATTTATTCGAAGCAAGCATTCGTTTCTTTTATCATAACCGCCGCCGCGGAACGGGCCGAGCCGATTCAAACCGGGTCGCACCCGGCACACGGCCGCGAAAGCTCCACCGATCTCCCGCTTGAGCACGCCCCGGAGGTCGGGACATTGCCGCGGTAACTTTATGCGAATTCGATACCGTACACCTAAAGTATCTGGTCCGGGCAACCGAGTTGAAAGATTAGAGAAAAGAACTTGCTCCAAAATAGCTAGGGTATGTATGATAGTACGTCCGGTACGGAAGTTCCGGAACTTGGTTAAGGACGCTGAACCTAATGACCTCCGTCGGTAGCATTCTGCGCAAAGAGCGGGAAAGCCAGGGTCGGGCGATCGCTGGCATCGCGGAAGAACTCTGCATCACCCAGCGCTACCTGCGCGCTATCGAAGACGACGACACTACCGGCGTTCCAGGGCTTTTCTTCTATAAAAATTTTGCGAAGCAGTATGCGGCAGTTTTGGGCGTCGACGAGAAACTAATCCTGCCGGCTCTCGATGCGATTCACGAGCCGGAAGACGTGCCGCCAGGACCCGAGATCCGTGTACCCAACCGCCTGGTGCAGGCAACCAACCGCCACCACATTCCGGACATCTCGATGGGATGGTCCGTGGCCGGACTGGTTATCGTGTTGCTCGCCTGCTCGGGTATCTACGCGTGGTGGAAACGGGTCCCGCAAGCACCGGTCCGCACCGCCATCGCACGGCAAACGACGCCATTGGCCATGGTGAGAGCATCTGCTCCCTCGATGCAACCGCAAGTACAGCCGGAGGTGGAGACCGCTACGTATACGGAAGAGGCCGGTAGCGTGGTGCTGAAGCTTTCAGCTACCGAACGGACTTGGTTATCGATTAGCAGCAATGGCAAGGAAATCTTCGCCGGCATCCTGCAGCCCAGCGAGTCGAAGACACTCACCGGACTGGACCGGGCGACAATGAAGGTGGGAAACGCGGGCGGCATCGAAGTACGCTGGAACGGCAAGGTCATCAGTCCGCTGGGGACGCGCGGTCAAGTGCTGACAATAAAGATCACGCCCGAGGATTTCGAAATCGTCCCGCCGCAGCCGCCCAAGCAGGACCTATAGTCGCTCCAACTCGACTGTCCCTGCACTAATCTTCAACTGTAATCTTAGGTCCGGTGGTTTGTTCTTCCACGCAGCGCGCTTCAATTTTGCGGGCCAGTTCCAGAAACGGCGCGGCGTGGGGATCGTTGGCATCGCGGCTCGCGACTGGTTTGCCGGTATCGCCCCCAATACGGACTTCGGGCTGCAACGCCAGCTCGCCCAGAAACGCCACTTTCATCGCTTCCGCGGTGCGCTTTCCGCCGCCCTGCCCGAATACATCGATGCGTTCGCCCGAGCCGGGGGCGATCAAATAACTCATGTTCTCGATCATGCCAAGGATCGGCACACGCACCTGCGCGAACATATTCACGGCCTTGCGCGCGTCTTCGAGCGACACATCCGAGGGCGTCGTCACCACCACCGCGCCGGAGAGCGGAGCGGTTTGGATCAGCGACAGCGCCACGTCGCCGGTGCCGGGCGGAAGATCGATGATCAGGTAATCGAGTTCGCCCCAATCGACCTGGCGCAGAAATTGCTGCATCACGCTATGCAGCATGGGGCCGCGCCACACCAGCGGCTTGTCGCCGGGATTCAGGAACCCCATGGACATCAGCTTAACGCCGTAGCGCTCGATAGGCCCGATGCGGTCGCCTTGGCCGCGCGGCGTTTCGTGAGCGCCCATCATGAGCGGGACATTGGGGCCGTAGACGTCCGCGTCGAGGAGCCCAACTTTGCGCCCTAGCTTGGCCAGCCCGATCGACAGATTAACGGCGACCGTGGTCTTCCCGACTCCTCCTTTGCCGGAACCGACGGCTATGAGGTGGCGGACGCCGGGGATCGGCATTTTCGGAGGAGCTGCTGGAGGCTGTTGGGGACCCATCTAACTGATGGTAGCAACCAATGACGGCGACCCCGCTCAAGCCAGCGCAAGATTAGGCTGAGCGCGCATCGTGGAATTGGCGAATTCGCCGCGCGTGAACTTGGGGAATGCGGCGGCGGCAATCATGGCGGCGTTGTCCGTCGAGAGCCCGGGGGTTGGGAAAAAGATCGGATAGGGCAGGTGGGTGGCAGCCGCGGCGATGCGCAGACCCGCGTTGCAGGCGACTCCACCGGAGATCACCAGGCTGCGCGCGCCGATTTCTTCCGCCGCTTTCACAGCGCGGCGCAACAATTCCCGGATGATGGTGTGTTGAAACGAAGCCAGCATGTCAAGCGTTTCCTGAGCCGTGACGGAGAGCCATTCTTCCACGCCGGGATGTGGATTGCGCCGTAAAAGTTCACGGCGGGCGGCCACTTCGGCCGCGAGATCGCGGGCTTCGGTCCAGCGTAGGACGGCGGTTTTCAGGCCGCTGAAGCTGAAGTCGAGCGTGTTCCCTTTCATCTTCGCGAGTGTGAAGGCAACCGCGCGGGGATCGCCGCGAGGCGCCAGCATGTCGATCACAGGGCCGCCGGGATAGCTGAAGCCGAGCAGTTTGGCGACTTTGTCGAAGGCCTCGCCGGCGGCGTCGTCGCGCGTCTTGCCGAGCAGACGGTAGACGAAGCCCTCCTGGACTTCATATAAATGCGTGTGTCCGCCGCTGACGACCAAGGCCAGCGCCGGCAACTCCACCGGATTCTGGCTTACTACGGCATGGATGTGGCCTTCGATGTGGTTTACCGCGATCAACGGGAGGCTTCTCACCAGAGCGAGCGCCTTGGCGTAGGTGATCCCGACCAACAGCGATCCGACCAAACCTGGACCTTGCGTGACCGCAATGGCTCCCAGGTCTTCGAGACGCGACGCGGACTGTTCGAGCGCCAAGCGGACCACTGGCACGATGGCGCTCAAGTGTTCGCGCGACGCGAGCTCAGGAACCACTCCGCCATAACGCGCATGCGTGGCGATCTGCGACGCGACTACCGAAGAGAGGATGCGCGAACCATCCTCGACCACCGCTGCAGCCGTTTCATCGCAGGACGATTCGATGCCTAAGATGCGCACTGGTACCTAGTTTACGGGATGTGCCTCGTCTGGTCCGATGCACGCTGTCTGATGTATCCTGAATACGAGATGAGCGCGGCGAGCCCGGTTTACCTGGAGATCATCGACTTTATTGCGACCGGCACCACGCCTGAGGCAGTCACTCATTTTCAGCCTTCCCCCGGAGCCCAGCAGCGAGTGGCCGATCTGATCGGGCTCGAAAAAGAACATCTTCTTTCTCCGGATGAAAGAGCCGAATTGGATCATTTTATGGAACTGGAACATATCCTGAGAATGGCTAAGGCTCGTGCACAACAGATTTTGACAAGTGGGCAATGACATTAGCGACGCGCTTCGCAGCGAAGTGGCTGACCGTGCGAAACACCGTTGTGAGTACTGTCTGATCCACGAGAACGATACTGGGTTCCGTCTCCAAGTCGATCACATCATCAGCCGCAAGCATGGGGGGCTTTCCGTACTTGAGAACCTGGCTTACGCATGTGTCATCTGCAACCGGCGCAAAGGTAGCGATGTAGCCTCCGTCGATGAACGCAGCGGCGAAATCGTGCGGCTGTTTCATCCCCGCCAGGACCGCTCGGCCGATCATTTTGAACTCGACACCAACACAATTCGAGCCGCTTCGGACGCGGGTACGGCAACTGCTGCGCTGCTGCGATTCAATGCACCGGAAAGACTCGCGGAGCGGGGCCTTTTGCAGGCGCTGGGCCGATACCCAATTAAAGCGTGAGGTAGCGGTGCTCCTTTCCGATTTCGATTACCACCTTCCCGAAGAACTGATCGCACAGGAGCCACTGCCGGATCGCGCTGCCTCGCGGATGCTGGTGATCGAACGCAAGACAGGCACGTTCGAGGACCGCAGTTTCCACGACTTCCCTTCCTTTCTTCGTCCGGGCGACTGCGTCGTTCTGAATGATTCGCGCGTGTTCCCGTCGCGCCTCTATGGTCATCGCGAGGGACACACCGGGCGCGTGGAAGTGTTCCTGACCCAGCAGGAGTCCGCGGACGGGCTGCGATGGAGCGCTCTGGTGCGCCCCGGCCGCAAGATACGCAGCGGGGAACAGATCGTTATCTCAGACGAATTAACAGTCGAGATTCTGGGCCGCGGCGAGTTCGGCGAACGCGCGGTGCTGCTGAATCCGGGGGGCAATGTCTTCGATGTGCTGGAGCGCGCAGGCCACGTTCCGCTTCCACCCTACATACGCCGACCCGACACGGCCGCCGACCGCGAACGCTATCAAACCGTGTTTGCCCGCGAGCGCGGATCCGTTGCGGCGCCGACTGCCGGGCTCCATTTCACGCCGGAAATTCTGGACGATTGCCGCGCGGCCGGGGCGGCTATCTCGCGGGTTACACTGCACGTCGGGCTGGGCACTTTCCAGCCTCTGCACACCGAGATCGTCGAAGAGGTTAAGCTGCATTCGGAGAGCTTCGTGGTGCCCCCCGAGACACTCGGCGCGATGGATGCCGCTTCTCGCGTGGTCGCGGTGGGAACCACCAGCGTACGGGCAATCGAAAGCGATCCGGCACGTCCGCAAACCGACCTCTTCATTTCACCTGGCTTTACGTTCCGGCGAACCGGCGCGATGCTCACCAACTTCCACTTGCCGAAATCGAGTTTGCTGGTCCTAGTGTGCGCCTTCGCCGGCCAGGAGTTGGCCCTCGCCGCCTATCGCCATGCGGTCGAATCCCGTTACCGCTTCTTTTCTTATGGCGATTGCATGCTGATCCTGTGACGCACCGCCGGCGCTGAGCCACGCGGCTCTTGTGGGATAATCGAGTCGTTTGGAGTTGCGCCGCTCACTTTCGGATCTGCTCGCCAAGGCCCGCCAGCGCTCGTTCGAGCACCTGCTCCTGCAACAGTTGACGCGCGCGATCGCCGTGGCGTTCGCCTGCGGCATCGTTATTCTTTTGGTTGGCACTGAGTACCTGAGCGCCCTCTGGCTGGTGCTGGTAGTCGCGGTGGCTTTGGGCGCCGGCGTCTATATCGCATTGCGCAAGCTGCCGTCCACCTATGGGATAGCGCAACGCATCGATGCGAAGTTGAAATTGGCCGATACTCTCTCCACCGCCACGCATTTCATGGAGACCCCCGCGGCAGCCGATGCATCGCTTCGCGATAGCCAGCGGTTGCAGGCGGAACACCTCGCCGAATCGGTGGATTTAAAGCAAGCGCTGCCGCTCGCTCGTCCGCGCGCGCTCTATCCAGCGCTGGCGCTGGCGCTGGGACTGGTCGGACTGCTCCTGATGCGTTACGCCGTTCTGGGTTCGATCAATCCGCGCACGTCGCTGGTAGCGAGCGCATACGAGAACGTATTCGGGGCGCCACAGGAGCAGCCGAAACTCGAAGGTTCAAAGGACGGCGGTGAGCAACCTGGCGACGGACGCGACCAGGACAAGGATGCGTCGAGGAACAATGACTTCGCCGGCGATCCATCGGCCAACTTCGACCCGGCGACGCCCGAAACTCCTAAGGATCAGGGCAAACAGGAAGAGAAGAAGGAGCAGGGGAACAACCCTGACGCCAAGGGGAACAATTTCAATAAGGATGCCCCTGCCGATGACAAGAAAGAGGGCAGCAAAGAGTCCGCCGACGGCAAGCAGAGCGACAAGGCGGATCAGGAGCCGTCTCTCCTAAATAAAGTAAAAGACGCGCTCAATCAGATGATGAACAAGATGAAGTCTTCTCCGAAGGATTCCGACAAGAATCAGAAGAGCGACCCTACCGAGAGCGAACAGCAGGCGGCGCAAGAGGGGCAGAGCCAGGAGAAGGGCGACAATAAGCAGGCGCAGGACGGCAAGCAGTCGAATAACGCCCAGGACGGCAGCAATACGGCGCAGATGAAGTCTTCGCAGGACACCCAAAGCGGAATGGGCAGCCAGGAAGGCGACAAGACCGCCAAACAGGCCGAAGCGCTGAAGGCCATGGGCAAAATTTCGGAGCTGCTAGGCAAGCGTGCCGAAAACGTGAAGGGCGCCATGATGGTGGAGGTCGGGTCTACCAAGCAGCAGTTGAAGACACCGCTGGGGCAGAGCGAATCTACACATACCGAAGCCGGCACTGAGATCCACCGCGACGAAGTGCCGCCGATCTACGAGCAATTCGTCGAACAGTACTTCGAAAAGATTAGAAAACCGTCAGAAATTCCGCCCTCAAGCCCGCAATCTATTGCAAAATAGGCCCAAATAGCAATCCTCCCGACAGAGCTCCGCCGAACGAACGGGACTGTAAGTAAAAAATTGTAACAAGCTAACGGTCAGGAGTATCATAACGGTAAATTGTTTGTAATGGGAAAGTGGTATTCCCTAGACCTTGTCAGTCGTCGTTAGTCGTCGCGAACTTTGGTGGTAGTTCAGTTGAGGCCTTTTGGGGGCAACAACCGCAGCAGGTCTCCTTTATAACTGTATACCAGCTAATATTTTCACCCGGGCTATATCGGCCTACCTGCCGTGAGCAGCCCGTACAAACCCATAGAGGCTAAAGATGAATACATTTTGCAATGCCGCTAGACATACTTTGTTCCCAGCAGGCATCATGTTGCTGGCGCTCACCGGCGTGTCAAATCTGAGCGGGCAGGAAAGCATCGTACAAGTCAGTGGAACCGCCACTGATCCCAGCGGCGCAGTCGTGCCCGGCGTAGCTGTTACTGCTACCAATCAAGCCACGCAGCGAGTTACGACTGCGAAGACAGGCTCCGACGGCGTTTATATCATTCGCGATCTTTCGCCAGGACGATACAAACTCGTGTTTCAGGCGCCGGGTTTTGGCGGCCTTGAGTACTCTGACATCCAATTAATTCTCGGCCGCAACCTGTCGATCAATGCTCCCTTGACCGTGGCGACGAACCAGCAAGAAGTGGTTGTCACCGAAGCGGCGCCTTTGATCGATCTGACCTCGACGCAAGTCGGTCACAACGTGACTTCCGACGAATTCGACCGCATGCCGAAGTCTCGTACCTTCCAGTCCTTAGTCACTTCGTCGCCCACGGTAACCCAAGGCGATCTGGAAGGCGGCATCCAGGTGAACGGCGCCAGCGCGGGCGAAAACAATTTCATAGTGGATGGCATCACCACCAGCAGTGTTCTGCAGGGCCAGTCCCGCACCAACGTATCCTTTGAGATTTTGGAGGAGGTGCAGGTGAAAACCTCCGGCATCGAAGCACAATACGGCGGCGCCACCGGTGGCGTCATCAGCGCTGTGACGAAATCCGGCGGTAACGCATTCCACGGCGATATCCATTATTATTTCCAGGGCAACGGCATCTCAGCCGGTCCGGTACCGCGGTTGTTGATGGATCCGAAGAATCTGATCACGACCACCTATCAGCAGGACACCAAACAGAGGAACGACCAGCACGAGGCCGGTTATTCCCTGGGCGGATACCTGATCAAGAATCGACTCTTCTTTTTTAGTGCGGCATCCCCCCGCTGGCAGGGCCGCGATGTGAAATACCTGACTTCCGATAGTCAGACATTAACCTTATATCAGGATCAGACCTTCTGGCAGGCTTACAACAAGCTCTCTGCTGACATCACCAGCAGATTGCGCATGAACGCTGGCTTCTACTGGTCCCCGTTCCACGGCCAAGGGGCGATACCAGCCTACGACGCCTATGGTAATTACAGCACCAAGAGCAAGGCTGCGCTTCTGCCCAACCAAAACCAGGGCTATTTCAATCCGCAATCGAACTATAACGCGGACGTTCTGTACAATGTCTCTCCAACATCGCTCTTTACGGTTCGTTTTGGCCGCAACTGGGATGACTACAAGGCGCTCGGCGTACTTGGCCAGAGTTCAGTGGAATGGGGTAACTCCTCGATTGGACTCATTCCCACCCTTGCGTATCCGAACCCGATTCCCGCTGCCGTCCAGCAGGCCAAGAATTACTCCACCATTCCCCGCACGCGGACTACGGCTCACGACCTCGCTACCCGCACCAACTTGCAGGCGGATTTCAGCAAACTGGTGAATCTGGGTGGGACCCACGACTTCAAAGTCGGCATCGGTCGCATGAAAAATGTCAATAACGTCGACGATAGTTATCCGGGCGGCGGCTACGTCACGCTGTACTGGAACACTCCCTTCACCGATTCGGCTACCGCCCAAAACTACACCGGCACCTATGGGTATTACACCGTCGACGATATCGGGACGAAGGGTTCGACCGGAGGCACCATTGATAATTTTTACGTTCAGGACCGCTGGAACATCAAACACCGGCTTAGCCTTGACCTAGGCATACGCCTGGAGAAAGAGACCGTCCCCTCCTTCCGGCGCGACGTGAAGGAATACGCTTTCCAGTTTGGCTGGGGGCAAAAGATCGCACCGCGTGTTGGCGCAAGCTTCGACGTCTTTGGTAACGGCAAGCTTAAGGCGTACGGGAGCTACGGCCTGTTCTACGACTGGATCAAGTACGAACTTTCGCGCGGCACTTTCGGCGGTGACCACTGGTTCGAATTCACGCGGTCGCTTGATACAACGGACGTCACAAGCTTGGGGAACGGAAATCTGCCCGGTCGCAATCTATTTGCAGGCGGCGCAGCACCCTACCTTGACAACCGCATTCCGAGTTTTGGAAGTAATGCTTTGGATCCCAATCTTAAACCCCTCAGTAGCTCGCTCCTAAGCTTCGGAGCCGAATATCAACTGAATCCCAAGTTGGTGGTGGCTGCACGCTACACAAGGAACCACCTCCGCAACGCAATCGAAGACGTAGGGACCCTCGATCAGTTCGGTAACGAGGTGTATGTCTATGGGAATCCCGGGCAGGGTCTGACAGCGAATAGCAGCCCTAGCCAGGGCCCGAATGGAATCGTCAAATCCTTCCCGCAACCGCGGCCGCAGCGCGACTATAACGCGTTGGAATTGTCCTTCAACCGCCGTTTTGCCAATCACTTCTTCTTGAGCGGCAGCTATGTTTATAGCCGGTTGTACGGTAACTATTCGGGTCTGGTCAGTACAGACGAGGTGAACCCCCCCTCCACCGGGCGCACTAGTACCCTGTCGCAGAGCTTTACAGGACAGGTCACGCGTCCCGGAACCTCTTCCAGCCGTTACTACGATTTGGACTACCTGCAGTGGGACGCTCACGGCAATAAGGGTAACTACGGCCTATTGCCTTCGGACCGTCCGAACGAGTTCAAACTGTACGGATCCTATGAACTGCCATGGAGGGGACACTGGGGGACCAGCGAAATCGGTGGGTTTTGGTTGGGAGAGAGTGGAGCGCCACAAAGCACCCTGGTCAGTTCCACGCAAAACGCTCCTGTGATTGTGAATGGCAGAGGTGATCTGGGCCGCAGTCCGGCCATATTTCAAACGGATCTGATGATTGCCCACACCGTAAAAATCGGTGAGACCAAAGCTATTCGGTTTGAGTTCAATGCCCAGAACGTCTTCAACCAGAAGACGGCGCAGATTCTGTACACCTACTACAATCGGTTCCGCACCAACCCTTCGGAAGTCAACTACAAAACGTTCGATTTCACGAAGCCCTACGATTATAAGGCTCTGGTGGCTGCCACCAGCGACGCGAGCCAGCCATACGGTGCAATTGATCCCCGATTCGGCAAGGAAGATTTGTTCCGCCCCGGCTTCCAGGGCCGCCTCGGAATTAAGTTTACCTTCTGATATGGAGCGACCTGTCAAGCCCTGAGGTTTGACATTTTGAAGTGACCGC
>JBDTTL010000071.1:0-17384 GCA_039930665.1 Acidobacteriota bacterium | reverse complement strand
CGATATTTGCGTTCTATGCCGAGCGCCTCGCGAAGGCAGGTGGGGCCTCCCAGGGTGCAGCAGCGGTCCACGTGGGGTTGTTGACAGGAATTTACGCCCTGATGCAGTTTCTGTTCGCACCGCTGTGGGGGCGCTGGTCGGACCGTATCGGACGGAAGCCGCTGGTGTTGATTGGGATTGCGGGTTTTGCCATTGCACAAGCGCTGTTCGGAATGGCAACCTCCCTGTGGATGTTTTACGGTGCGCGAATCTTCGGCGGCGTCTTCTCGTCGGCAATGTTTCCGGCTGCAACTGCTTATGTTGCCGATGTGACAACTGAGGATCAGCGTAGCCGAGGCATGGCATGGGAAGGCACCGCAGTCAGCTTGGGCGTCGTGTTTGGTCCCGCCTTTGGCGGTTTGCTGGCTCGTAGTGACCTACAAGTCCCGATGGGTTCCGGTCGCTTGACCATCCCTGCCTTCTCGGTCCCGTTCTTTGCGGCGGCGGTGCTGGCTTTACTCAGTCTTCCGGTGATTATTCGGTGGCTACCGGAATCCATGCCCAGCAGCGCCGCGTTCACGCCTGAGAAGCAGTCGCTCAGTAGGTTGCGCGGCCTGGCTATTCAGCTCTGGCCGCTCCTGGCCCTGGCATTGGCAGTGCAATTCGGGTTGGCGATGTTTGAGGCGACCTTTGCGCTCCACGCGAAGCAGATGTTGGGGTATGGCCCTGCCGGAGTGGGAGCTGTCTTTATGGTCTGCGGTTCGGTGATGGCTGTATTTCAGGGAGGAGCGGTCGGTTATCTCGCGCCGAGGATGAGCTCGGGTCACCAAATTGCAGTGGGATTTGTCCTGGTGGGAATGGATCTGGCAGTGGTGTTGTTCGCGCGCAGTACCCCATTGGTCTTGACCATTGTTGGACTACAGGCGCTCGGGATGGCTCTGGTCACGCCAAACCTCACGGCGCTTGCATCCAAAGGTCAACGGCAGCAGACCGGCGCAGCGCTCGGTTTGGGAAATGCCGCCAACAGTTTGGGTCAGGCAGCAGGCGCGGCGCTTGGAGGCCTGCTCTTTGCTTTGAATATGAGAGCGAGCTACTCGATCACAGGGGCGTTGCTAGTAGTGATCGGGGTCATCTCTGGAAGCGTATTGCGACAAGGCAAACTTGAGAGATCAGATCAAGAGATCGGAGAGAGAAAATCATGAGTAAACAAACCCGCGTTAGCCATCCGATCTATAGTCTTCTACCCATCGAAATCGAGGGATTCGATTCCCTGGCGGAACTCGCCCTTGATGTGCGCTGGTCGTGGAACCACGCTACCGACGAAGTGTGGCGGCAGCTTGATTCCGAACTGTGGGAGATCACGAATAACCCCTGGGTCGTCCTGCAGACGGTCTCGCGGGACAGGATCGAGCGCGTGTTAGGCGATCCCGTTTTCCGCAAGAACGTAGACGGCTTTTTGCAAGCCAGCCGGCAGGCGGCGGAGGCGCCCGCGTGGTTTCAGCAAAATCATCCACAGGCTCCCCTGACTAGCGCCGCTTACTTCAGCATGGAGTTCATGCTGAGCGAAGCGCTGCCCATTTACTCGGGTGGGCTTGGCAACGTGGCCGGCGATCAACTCAAGTCCGCTAGCGATCTGGGCGTGCCAGTTGTCGGCGTGGGATTGCTCTACCAGCAGGGTTACTTTCGACAAATGATCGATAAGGAAGGAGCGCAACAGGCCCTTTTCCCGTATAACGATCCTGGACAGTTGCCGATCACGCCTTTGCGCCAACCGAATGGGGAGTGGCTGCGGTTGAAGCTCGACCTTCCGGGCCACCCGATCTGGCTTCGCGCCTGGCAGGTCCAAGTTGGCAGAGTCAAGCTTTACCTGCTGGACAGCAATGATGCGGCGAACTTCCCGCCGTACCGGGGGATTACGAGCGAGCTTTACGGGGGTGGACCGGACCTGCGCCTCCTTCAGGAGCTGGTCCTCGGGATCGGCGGATGGCGGCTGCTCGCCGTGCTTGGCATCAAGCCGGAAGTCTGCCACTTGAATGAAGGGCATGCGGCTTTCGCCGTGTTAGAACGCGCGCGGAGTTTCATGATAGACACAGGGCAGCCCCTTGAAGTCGCACTGGCCGCGACTCGAGCGGGTAATGTCTTCACCACCCACACGGCGGTAGCCGCCGGGTTTGACCGTTTCGCTCCGGCCCTTATCGAACATTGCCTAGGTGGGTACGCCCGGAAGGAACTCGGTATTACGCTTCAGGATTTGCTCGCCCTTGGCCGCCAGAATCCGAACGACGCGGCGGAGGACTTCAACATGGCGTATCTCGCAATTCGAGGGAGTGGGGCGGTCAATGGCGTAAGCCGATTGCATGGCGAGGTGAGCCGGCACCTCTTTGCGCCGCTCTTTCCTCATTGGCCGCAGGACGAAATCCCGGTCAGACACGTGACCAACGGGGTTCACATGCCGACCTGGGATTCGGCCCTGGCCGATGATCTTTGGACGGAAGCCTGTGGAAAGGATCGCTGGCTGGGAACCACGGAGACCCTGGAACAGGACATTCGCCGGGTCTCCGACACCAAGCTCTGGCAATTTCGGACGGCCGCCAGCAAGTCTCTTGTAGAGTATGCTCGCGAACGATTGTTCCTGGACATGGCCTCAGCAAGCGCGCCGCCCGAGGAGCTTGACGGTGCAAAGCATCTTTTCGATCCCAACGCTCTGACGCTGGGCTTTGCACGCCGCTTTGCGACCTACAAGAGACCGAACTTGCTGCTGTACGACCCAGAGCGATTGCTTCGTCTGTTGACCAATCCGCAGCGCCCGGCGCAACTCATCATCGCCGGTAAGGCTCATCCGGCAGACCAGGCGGGGCAGGAACTGATTCAGGAATGGGTGCATTTCATCCGGCGGCCCGAGGCCCGCCCGCATGTGATTTTCCTCAGCGACTATGACATGCATTTGAGCGGGCACCTTGTACAGGGCGTCGATGTCTGGATCAACACGCCACGGCGGCCGTGGGAGGCCAGTGGCACGAGCGGCATGAAGGTGCTCGTAAACGGAGGCATCAATCTCTCGGAATTGGATGGGTGGTGGGCCGAGGCATACGTCCCTGAAGTGGGGTGGGCCTTGGGCGACGGCCAGGAACATGGCGAGGATCCGGCGTGGGACGCTGCCGAAGCCGAAGCACTGTACAGCCTCCTCGAGCGGGAGGTGATCCCGGAGTTTTATAGCCGAGACGAGAGGGGCATCCCCGCCGCATGGGTCACGCGGATGCGCGAAAGCATGGCGCAGTTGACGCCGCGCTTCTCCGCCAGCCGCACGGTCCGCGAATACACCGAGCAACACTACCTCCCGGCTGCTATCGCCTACCGTTCGCGCATTGCCGAGAAAGGCGCTATCGGCAGGCAAATGGTCGAGTGGCAGCACAATCTGGAACAAAAATGGAACACTCTGCATTTTGGCGAGGTGAAAGTTGAGACTCGTGGCGAGCAGCACGTATTTGAGGTTCAGGTTTATCTAAACGACGTCGACTCGAATGCGGTGCGAGTCGAGATCTACGCTGATGGATCCGGCGCTCCTGTGCGTCAGGAGATGAAGCCCCTGCGTCAGGTGGAGGGTGCGGCTCGTGGTTACGTTTACGGTGCGCAAGTGCCTGCGACGCGTCCGACGACGGACTATACGGCGCGAGCGATACCGTACTTCTCCGGCGTAGCCGTTCCCCTGGAAGCGTCTCAAATCCTTTGGCAGCGTTGATTATGAAGATGCCTGAGCGTCCGCTTGCTGAATACATCGAAGAGGTTTCCGATCGCACTGCAATTCGGATGGGCGTCCCGTTACCGATGGGAACCCATGAAGATGGGCGAGGAGTCAACTTCGCTTTCTTCAGCCGCCACGCCAGCCGCGTTCGGCTGGACTTGTTTGATCACCCGAAAGACTCAACACCAGCCAAGGTTATTGATCTCGATCCCGTACGGAACCGAACGGGTGATGTGTGGCACGTATGGATTGAAGGGATTCGTCCCGGTCAACTGTACGCCTACCGAGTGGACGGCGCCTACCAACCCAGCGACGGACATCGATTCAATTTCAACAAGCTGCTCTTGGATCCCTTTGCGACAGCGATCTCGCCGCTGCCTGATTGGGACTTTGGCCCGGCGCGGGGTTACGACCCAGCTGCAGCACCGCCGGACTCTGTTCGTTCGAACGCCGATGATAGCGGAGCCATGCCGAAATGCGTTTTCACGCAAGAGCATTTTGGCTGGCAGGAGGACCGTCCGCTCCGGCATCCGTGGTCGGATACCGTAATCTATGAAACGCATGTTCGCGGTTTCACCATTCATCCGAGCTCTGGCGTGGAGCATCCCGGTACCTACCGTGGCCTGATGGAAAAGATCCCCTATCTCAAAACCTTGGGAGTGACCGCCGTGGAACTGATGCCCGTATACGAGTTCAACGAAAGCCAGGCTCCGGGCATAAATCCGCAAACAGGCAAGCCACTCAGAAATTACTGGGGCTACGATCCGGTGGCCTTCTTTGCTCCCAAAGCCTCCTATAGCAGTGCGGGAGGCTTGGGGCAACAGAAGTTGGAGTTCAAGGAATTGGTCCGAGAGCTCCATTGTGCCGGTATCGAAGTGATCCTGGATGTCGTGTTCAATCACACGGCAGAGGGGAACGAACTCGGCCCAACGTTGTGTTTCCGCGGGATCGATAACGCGATTTTCTACATGCTGGAGTCGGACAAGCGCTACTACAAGAACTTCGCGGGTACCGGCAATACCATCAACGCCAACCATCCTGTGGTGCGGGATCACATCTTGACCGCGCTGCGCTACTGGGTAGTGGAGATGCATGTGGATGGATTTCGGTTTGACCTCGCGTCGATTCTCGGCCGGGATGGCGCCGGCAAGTTGCTGTCTAACCCCCCGCTGATCGAGCGGATCGCCGAGGATCCGATCCTGAGCGGAACTAAACTCATCGCCGAAGCGTGGGATGCCGCCGGTGCCTATGAGGTCGGCAGCTTTTCGCGAGGTGGTTGGGCGGAGTGGAACGGCCGCTACCGTGACGATGTCCGCCGCTTTTGGCGCGGCGACGATGGGATGCTCGGTTCCTTTGCCAGCCGCATCAGCGGCAGCGCCGACATTTATGGCAACAGCGACAAGTGTCCTGAGTGCAGCATTAATTTCGTCACCTGTCACGATGGCTTCACCTTGAACGATCTGGTGAGTTATCGGGACAAGCACAACGAAGCCAACGGAGAGAGCAACCGCGATGGGACCAACGACAATCTCAGCGAGAATTACGGCGTTGAGGGCGAGACGGACAATGCACAGATCGAGACTATCCGGAAACGCCAAATCAAGAACTTCCTGCTCACTCTGTTAATCTCGCGCGGGGTGCCGATGCTGCTCGGCGGGGACGAAGTGCGCCGGACGCAAGGAGGCAACAATAACCCCTACTGCCAGGATAACGAAACGAGTTGGATTGACTGGACCCATCTTGAGCAGCATCAGGAAATCTACCGATTTACCCACGGCATGATCGCCTTTCGCCGGGCGCATCCAGTGCTGAGCAAAGAGCAATTCTACACAGACGCCGAGATCAGCTGGTTCAATCCGCAAATGGGACTCCCCAACTGGGCCGACCCGAAAACGAAACAGTTTGCCTGCCTGATCCATGAAAGCGAACGGAGCGCACTATACCTGATGTTCAATGCCGGCGCCGATGCGGCCGTTTTCGGTTTGCCGCCCGCACCGCCGGGAGCTCGATGGCGTCTGGCAGTTAGCACCGATCGCGAAACGCCAAAAGATTTGTTTGCCACGGGCGAGGAACCGCTTTGGGAAGATCCGCACACTTACAGCGTGAGTCCCAGATCCAGCGCCATACTTCTGGCTCGATGAGCCAACTATCTAACGTGGCGGACGGCGTTATGGAGGCCGAATGAAAAAAACGATCCCGTTCACGACGCTATTTCTGGACATCGGCGGTGTCCTACTCACTAACGGGTGGGATCATCATGCCCGCAGACGGGCTGCAACGACCTTCAAACTGGAGTGGGCCGAGATGGAGGAACGGCATCAGCTCAATTTCGCCACGTTCGAGGAGGGAAAGCTCACGCTGGAAGAATATTTGGATCGAGTGGTCTTCCACCACAGGCGATCGTTCACTCGGGCTCAGTTCACACGCTTCATGTTCACGCAATCGAAACCTTACCCCGAGATGATCGATCTGGTCACTCAGCTCAAGGTACGGTGCGGGTTGAAGATCGCCGTGGTCAGCAACGAAGCGCGCGAACTGAATGCATATCGGATTCGCAAGTTCAAGCTGGACAAGTTTGTGGATTCTTTTGTTTCCTCCTGCTTCGTGCATATCCGCAAGCCCGGCGCAGACATCTTTCGGCTTGCGCTGACATCGCCCAGTCGCGCGCCCAGCAGGTCCTCTATATCGAAAACACGCCGATGTTCGTTCAGATCGCTGAAGGGTTGGGGATTCGAAGTATTCTTCACACGGATTACAAGTCCACGCGCACGAAACTGGCCTCGTCCGGATTTCGGAATGACGAAGATGCCATCCGTGAAAGCAGGGAACGCTAACACACGCATCCCGACAAACAAGGGGCTCGGGCTATCAAGTTCGCGGTGTTCGAGGCGGTGATTTTGGCGAGTGAACGGCTTGAATCCGGCCGACACCTTTTCGGTTAATGAAATGCCGGATCACACGCTGAATCAATCATCGGATTTCTGAAATGCCTGTCTCAAACGGACGGTGCCAGCCACCGATGTCCGCCGCGAGCGCGGTAGCCGCGGACGGGCCCCAGGTGCCGGGTTCGTAATCTTGCACCGGCACCACCGTCCCCAGTACGGGTTGGACGATCGCCCACGCGGCCTCCACGCCGTCCTGACCAGCGAAGAGTGTACCGTCGCCTACGATGGCGTCGCTCAAGAGACGCTCATAGGCGTCCATCTCATTCTCCTCTGGGCGGTGAACTACTTTGAGTTCTATCGGATCGCCAATTAACTGTTCGCCGGGGCGCTTCACGAGGGCACCGATAGCTATCGTCACTTCGGGGCTTAGCCTTAAACGCACATAGTTCGCATGGCCGGGGCACAGTTCGCTGAGTGAGGGCCGTTTGAGCGTGACCAGCACCTCGGTCATCGTCGTAGGGAGGGACTTGCCCGCCCGGATGAAGAAGGGAACGCCGTCCCAGCGCGGAGAGTCGATCGAGAGCCGGGCTGCTGCAAACGTTTCAACCACAGAGTCGCGAGCGACGCCCTCCTCCTGGCGGTAGCCGCGGAACTGCCCGCGCACCAGGTCTGCCGGGCCGAGCGGGCGGATCTTCTTGAACACCTTCGCCTGCTCGTCGCGGATCGACTCATGGTTCGTCTTCGCCGGCGCCTCCATCGTGAGGAATCCTATTACCTGAAGCATGTGGTTCTGGATCACGTCGCGAATTGCGCCGGACTCCTCGTAGAAACTGCCGCGGCCCTCGACGCCGAAGCTCTCGGCCATCGTAATCTGCACGCTCTCAACATAGTTGCGGTTCCAGAACGGATCGAGGAAAGTGTTTGCGAAGCGGAAGACCAGAAGGTTCTGCACCGCTTCTTTCCCAAGGTAATGATCGATGCGGAAGATGCACGATTCGTCGAATACCGTATGTAACGTCGCGCTCAGCGCCTGCGCGGACGCGAGGTCCCGGCCGAAGGGCTTCTCAACAATAACGCGGGCGCCACGAGCGCAGCCGGACTGGCCGAGCCCCTCGACGACGCTCCCGAACACACTGGGAGGGATTGCAAGATAGTGTAGCGGGTGTGCAGCACTGCCAAGTTCCTTCCGGAGCGCGGCGTGCGTGGCTGGAGCGCCGTAGTCGCCGCTGATGTAGTGAAGCCGCTCCTGGAACTTTGCGAAGACCGCCTCGTCGAAGCCACCATGCCGCTCAATACTGTCGCGAGCGCGCGCGCGAAACTGCCCGATGGTCCACTCCGATCTCGCGACCCCGATAACGGGTACCTGGAGATGTCCTCTCCGTTCCATCGCATAGAGATTGGGAAAAATCTTCTTGTAGACAAGGTCGCCGGTGGCGCCGAAGAAGACGAGGGCATCGGAGTGAGGAACGTCGCTCATGCGGTGCTCCTCATTTCGCGGACTTCTCCAGATGCCCGCCGAACCCGTAGCGCATAGCCGATAGCAGCTTGCCCTGGAAATCCGCCTCACCCCGGGAAGCGAATCGCGCATAAAGCGCCGTGGTCAGCACCGGCACCGGCACGCCTTCGTCGACGGCGGCCTTAATCGTCCACCGGCCTTCACCGGAGTCGGATACCCGGCCAGCGAATTGCGAAAGGGTGAAATCCTTAACCAACGCCTCCGCCGTCAAGTCTAGAAGCCAAGAGGCGATGACGCTGCCGCGCCTCCACACCTCGGCAATGTCACCCAGATCGAGGTCATATTGATAATGGTCGGGATCTCGCAGAGGCGTCGTCTCGGCATCGGGGTTCTGCGTCTGCTTGCCGACATTGGCGTCACGCAAGATGCTTAACCCCTCCGCATAGGCGGCCATGAGGCCGTACTCGATGCCGTTATGGACCATCTTGACGAAGTGGCCGGCGCCGTTCGGACCGCAGCGCAGGTAACCCTGCTCCGAGGTTCCGCCAAGCTTCTCGCGCCCGGTAGTACGTGGAATGTCGCCGATGCCCGGCGCCAGTGTGGCGAAGATGGGATCGAGATGCTGCACCACGCTTTCCTCGCCGCCAATCATCATGCTGTAGCCGCGCGTCAATCCCCAAACACCGCCACTCGTTCCCACGTCCACATAGTGAATTTCCTTCGGCGCGAGTTCTTTCGTTCGCCGGATGTCGTCCACGTAGTACGAATTGCCGCCATCAATCACAATGTCGCCGGGCTCCAGCAGCGGCATCAGATCAGCGATCATCTTGTCCACGACAGCGGCGGGCACCATTAGCCAAACTGCCCGTGGCTTCTGGAGTTTCTTCACGAGGTCGGCGAGCGAAGAGGAACCGACTGCCTTTTCCTTAACTAGATCCTTCACCTTCTGCGGCGACCGGTTGAAGACCACGCACTGATGGCCGCCCTTCATCAGCCGCCGAACCATGTCGGCGCCCATACGGCCCAGTCCAACCATTCCGATTTGCATTGTGGTTTCCTTTCTAGCGACAGAATTTAAACTCTGTTCCGTCTCGTCCCATTGCTTGATTCACGGCCGTTCGCCACTTCTTTCTCCCGAAGGCCCTGCCTTCACAGCCGGTCGTCTGCCATTGGCATTTGCCCACAGCCGAAACCCGCCCGTGAATGCTTTCGCGTTGTCGCTGGCGCGCGAACCGGGAGGCAGCTTCTTCAGCTTCTTGACGTTGCCTCCGCCCAGAACCACTTCGCCGGGTTCGAGGGCTGCAGTCAACCGTGCCACCACGTCGACGACATGTCGCCGCCACTTGCTCTTGCCGTGCTTTTTCAGCCCGCGAATGCCCACATAATCTTCGTAAGTTCCCTTCTTGTAAGGCAGGTGGGCTAGTTCCATTGGCACGACGATGCCATTCACAATCATGGCGGAGCCCAGGCCGGTTCCCAGGCCCAGGAAGAGCATCCTGCCGCGCTTATAGCTACCCAAGGCTTGCATCGCCGCATCATTGATCACCTTGACCGGCCGCTTGAACGCGGCCGCAAAATCAAATCCGACCCAGCCGGATCCCAGATTGTGGGGTTCCGAAACGGGTCGCCCGTGAACAACAAGGCCCGGATAGCCAATCGAAACCACGTCATAATTCCAATCCCCTGCCAGTTTCTTGACGGCAGAGACCATCCGCCTGGGGGTCAGGGTCGGTCCGGAAGGAAATTCCCGATGAACTGTCTGTCCGGCAGCTAGGATTTTGACGTGGGTCCCGCCTATATCGATCGCAAGTACATTCATGGGTGGATTCTCCGGATGTTTCATCGACAAGGTTGAAAGGGGCGCTGGGGGAAGATAACGTAATCGCCAAGATCGCGATCGTACAGGCTAGGCAGATAGACGTTGGCGTCGTTCCGCTCAAGAGTCATCGAATGTACCTTTCAAAGCTGCCGTACCGCTCGCCGATTTTGCCACGCGGGAAACTCAGAAGAATCACGAGCGCACCGGCGATCAGGTCGTTCCACCTGGCGTTCGCCGTTGCTCCGCTCAGCAGCCACGGCGCAACAATCACCCACGCGCCGAAGAGTACGTTGACAAAACGAGCTGCGCGACCCACATCGGCGAGTGCGATCACCGAGACGGTCACGATCAACGCGCCGAAAAGATGGTCGCTATGAGCACCCCAGCCCGTGCTGCCCAGTGCTGCGGGCGCGAACATCAGCCAGAGTCCCATCGCCACACTGACGAGCAAGTTCCACGGCAGCAACACCCCCCAGACCATTGCCGCCGGACTCACCACTTCGGGACGAACCGAAGGGGGGGTAGCTTCAGGCGCTTCGCGCAGCGTGCCGCCCAACCAGAATACTTTCCAGAGGGACTGCCTTTCCTGACGCGCTTGGACAAGGAATTGCAGCGTGGCTACTACTTCGTCGAGCGTGAGCGAAATCATGACGAGCATTGCAGCAGCTGCGATAAGGCACGGCGTGCACCACGCCCCGACGGCGAGTGGCTGTAGGATGATGAGCGTAATGCTGACGATGCCGAGCGGCACGACGAGGATACCGAAAAATGCGACCATCCATGGCATCGTCCGCCATCGGGCCTTGTCTCCCATAAAACCCATCAGGAACTCGAGCATGTAGGCGACGGCGCCGAGTCCGGCGTCGGGGATTGGGAAGGCGCGCGAAACGGCGGAGGTGAGGACGCTCACCGTTCCGATTCCGAAGAACGGATCGGCGAAAGACGCAATGTAATGAAGTTCGAAAGAAGTCATCTGCCGCGACAAAAAGAATCCGACAAGCGCAAGCGCGATAATCGGCGCGCGTTGTGGCCAACTCGATGGGTTGTAGGACCAGCCGCGGGGTACGTTCGGACCGGGCTCCATACTCATTCCGGGCGCCATCGGCATCCCCGGCGCGAGGATGGCGAACACGATTACGAGAGCACCGACAAGCGTGTCGTTGGAGTAGACAGCCGGCGTAGGCGACCAGAAAACGAGCGGCGCAAAGAGCAGCCACAGGCCGACCAGCGAGTTCGTCCACGGCGCCCAGAGCTTGAACCACTGGAAACGCGACAGCGAGAGGATAGCCAGAGCGATGACCAGCGCGCCGCCCACCGCATCGCTAGCCTGAAGTGCGGCACTGCGGTAGTCGAGCGTGAAAACATTCGTGGTTAGCCACACTCCGACCACCATATTGGCAAAGTGCGGCCAGATCGGTTGCATATGTTCCATGTGCGATTTGGGGGCGGCAGGCTTGTCATCCATGTGCATGTGCATGGGTTCGCCGGCCGGCGGTGGATCGGGGTTGGCGGATGGCATGTGGGCTGCATGCTGCGCGTGGTCAGGCAACATCGGACTTACCTCCCTCTTCGGGCGGCGTTTCAGCCTGTCTTTGCAAATCGGATGATAGTTCCAGCTTGTTCTCGCGGTACCAGCCAAGCGGGTCAAGTTTGAGCGCCGCGATCATCTTCGGCAGTGTAGCCCGTAGCGACCGTTTCGGACCCCAGCCGAGTAGCGTGCGGGCGCGCGTAATGTCGAGGGCGTAATGGTCGTTCGCGCGGTCAATCATCCACGGCTTAATGAATGGATCGGCACCGGGTAGTTGCTCCATCACCCAAGCGCCCGCCTTTGCCAGCGGCGCTAGCGGGCCCGGCACCTCGAGAGTTTCCCAATGCTCCCCGTGAATCAGTCGGGCTAATGTGTGTTGAACCTCGTCGTAGCTTAGCGGCTCCGCCTCACCTAGCAGCATTGGCAGTTCGTGCGGCAACGTGGCCCGGCGATCGACTACCAGCTCAATAGCATCCACCAGATCATCCAGATGCATGAAAGATTGTCCGTGCGAAGTGCTGCCAGAGTAGAGATGGCTCGTGAACTGGCGCTCAGCGATGCGCTGAATCTGGTGCGCGAGAGGGATCGAGTGGCAGCGATCGCCGTAAACTCCAGAGATGCGCAGCAGGACTGCCGGGATATCATGGCGCTCCTCCCGAATGAGTTGCTCGGTCTGAACTTTCGACTCCGGGTACGCCCAGGTTGGTCCCAGCGGCCAATCCTCATTGATGAATTGCCCCGGCTCGGCCGGACGATGCACAAGCATGGTGCTCGAGAAGATAAACTGCTCGACTTGGAAACCCTGATCCCGCAGCCCTCGCAGCAGACGTCCAGTGCCCCGCACCGTGGTTTCGTCGTACTTCGGACTCGGTGCGCCGAAGAAATCGTAGTAGGCAGCGAGATGAATTACCGTGGCAACGTGCGCGCCATGATGTTCACGTAGCATCCGGAGCCCGTCCTGTACACTCTCGTCAGATGTAAATTCGACGGCAATGTGCGCACAGCCAGGGGGCGGCGGTTTGGGTGCCTCATGGTCAAAGCCGACGATGCTGTCAAAGCGCCCGGCGAATCGCCGCATCACTGCGGACCCAATTGTTCCACTGGATCCTGTAATCAGGGCGATACCACTTTCTTTCTTCATTGCTGTTCCTCCGGTCAGAGCATTAAATTCGGACAATATCTCTAGTCTTGGGCATGATCACTTGCGGGTTCAGTCGAGTCTCCGGACATCCAATCACTGCTCACCCTTTCTCTTCGCGCACCGCCGAAAACCGAAACTATAAGGTCTCCGATGAGGATCGCGCGGTGTATTGACCTTTCTTCCGGTCCTCGTAAAGGAATGGCGCGTTTATGATGCACCCTCACGGCGTCGCGACCGTCGGAGTCCATCGGATTCGAAAATATTAAGAACGGCCGCGTTGCCATGCATTTAGTTGCTCCACTTCTCTGACTCGAGGACCACGCGTGACGCCACTTCTCCATGCTCTAGCCGGTCGAGCACTTGGTTGATCGACGACAAGGGTTGCATTTCGATATCGGCGTTGACTCTACCCTCGGCAGCAAAGGCGAGCGCTTCGGCCATATCTTCGCGAGTGCCGACAAACGAACCGCAGATGGTCATGCACGTCGCCACCACATCGAATATTGGGACCGGGAATTCGCCCGCGGGCAGTCCGATCAGGACGCAAGTACCGCGCCTGCGGGTCATGGCAATTCCCTGCTTGAACGCTGGAAGAGAGGGTGCCGTAATCAGAACGCCATGACCTCCGCCACCGGTCTCCTTCTGTACGGCGGCTGCCGGGTCTCCGGCCTTCGCATTGAACACGAGATCGGCTCCAAGACGCTTAGCGTGGGCGAGCTTGCCGTCATCGATATCGATCGCGCAGACGTGAAGTCCCATGGCCTTGGCATATTGAATGGCCACATGCCCCAGGCCGCCAATGCCGGAGATGGCGATCCATTGCCCGGGCTTCGCTTCGGTCTGCTTGATTCCCTTGTAGGTAGTGACACCGGCGCAGATGATCGGCGCTGCACTTTTGGCCGTAAGCCCGGAAGGTATGTGGGCGACGTAGTTCGGGTCGGCGAGGAGGTATTCGGCCATGCCGCCGTTCTTGGTATAGCCGCCGAACTGCGCTTGGGGACAAACCGTCTCCCAAGCCGATAAGCAATACTCGCAATGACCGCACGCGGAGTAGAGCCAGGGCACCCCAACCCGGTCGCCTTCTTTCACAATAGTCACGCCGGATCCGACGGCGGCGACCAACCCGATAGCCTCATGGCCAGGAATGAACGGGAGCGTGGGCTTCACCGGCCAGTCGCCTCGCCTGGCATGGACATCGGTGCCGCACACGCCGCAAGCCTCGGTCTTCACCAATATTTGCCCCGCCCCCGGAGAGGGAATATTCCAATCGCGAAGCACCAACGGTTTTCCGAACTGTTCGACAACTGCGGCTTGCATCTTCCTTTCCATGGTTACTCCTCTTTCTGGGATGGGCTCAGTCGGCATCTCTCACCGTTGATCAGTCCGGAAGCGACGCCTATGCCGGCGCGTCGATCGAAGCGACACGAACCAGCTTTTTGTTCACAAACTCCTGGATACCCATGCTGGAGAGTTCGCGTCCGTAGCCGGAGTTCTTAATTCCGCCGAACGGCAGGTCGGGTGTCGTCCAGGTTGGGTGATTGACGAACATCATCCCCGTGTCGACGCGGCTCGCCACGCGTTTGCCGCGCGCAACATCCTTGGTGAAAACCGAGCCCCCCAAACCGAATTCCGAATCATTGGCGAGCGCCACCGCCTCGTCCTCGTTCTTGACCCGAAAGAAAAGCGCGACCGGCCCGAAGAATTCCTCCCTAAAGGCCGGATTGGCTGGCTCGATATCGGTCAGAATCGTCGGCTGCATGAAAGCGCCGGGTCGATCGATCCGTTCGCCGCCCATCACCAGGGTGGCGCCCTTGGCGACGGCTCGCTTGACTTGGTCCAGCAGTTTTACCAGGGCCGCTTCCGTGGACAGGGGTCCGAGCGTCGTCGCCTTGTCCATTGGGTCTCCTGGCTTGAGTGAGGCCAGCGCTGTCTGGAATTTGCCGAGAAAGCGATCGGCCAGTTCTTCGACGACGATGAAACGCTTCGCCGCGACGCAACACTGGCCCGTGTTGTTCATCTTGGCCCAGACCGCCCACTTGACTGTCTTGTCTAGATCCGCATCCTCGAGCACGATAAAGGCGTCGCTGCCGCCTAGCTCCATCGTCGACTTTTTAAGGTTTTGTCCAGCTCTGCCGGCAACGCTTTTTCCGGCTTCTCCGCTACCGGTCAATGCCACGCCCTTGATCCGGGGATCGTCGATTACGCGGTTGACCTGGTCATACGAAATCAGCAGGTTGGTGTATGCGCCTGCCGGCGCACCCGCCTCCAGCCATAGCTTTTCAAAGGCGATGGCACTTTGGGGAACGCACGCCGCGTGCTTCACCATAACGACATTGCCCGCCATCAGATTGGGCGCGGCAAAGGGCGCGAGTTGATAATAGGGAAAGTTCCAGGGCTCGACACCGAAAAGCACGCCGAGCGGGCTGCTTTCAATCTCTGCTTCGCCCGAACTGGGCTTTAAACGTTCTGGCGCGAGGAAGCGTTCCGCGTTCTTGGCATAGTAGTCGATGATGTCCGCGCTCAGCACTACTTCGCCCCTGGCCTCGTCGATCAGCTTGCCCATTTCGAGCGTGACCGGGCGAGCAAACTCGTCCACGCGCGCGCGCATAATAGCGGCGGCTTTTGCGACCACGGCCGCCCGCTCGGCGAACGTCGTGTGCCGCCAGGTCTCGAAGCAGGTCGCGGCGGTTTCAAGCGCCGTTTCGAGCTGTTTGTCGGTTAGTTCTTCGAACGTCTTCAGAATTTCCCCGTCGTACGGGTTAACACTTTGGTAGCTCATGGCTTTGCCCTCCTCTAATCTCGTTGTTGGGGGTATGCGGGCTTACTTGCTTTGGCAATAAGGTCTTTCACTTCGGCTTGCTCATTGGGGACCCCGGCTAGGCTGCGAAGGCCAGCCCGGCATCCAACGCGGTCATCAACAAGAAACCGCCATGGTGCGTCATTCTCTGGAACGTGTTCTTCATTTTCATCGGACTCTGGTCGGCGAGGTGCCTTCCATGAAGGAGTGCCTTGGCGGTGATTGATCAGGGTATGCTTGGTAGCGGCAGTCGTCTCGCGCGGGAGAATTTCAAGTTGAGTGATGTTCATAATGTCTCTCGATGTTTGCTTCTATCGCTTCGAGGCATCTGCCTTGACACTCACGAGCGAATACAAATAGAGAAGTATGCCGGCCGCGAAGAAGAGGCCACCGAGACCCACAAAGACTACGAATGCAATGGGGCGCGTCCAGACTATACTGACCGCTTCAATGAGAAGTCCTAAGATGAGAAAACTTCCCGCGAATTGTAGCCGCCGCTCAAGAAGCTGTTCACTGAACATATATTAGAAAGTTCCCTTCCAGAATTTGGCCTGGTTCAGCCCTGCGATATCGTGAACCGTCCGATGACATGAAAGGCACGAAACTTGGTTGCCTTTCACTGCCGCAAGCAAATATGGATCCGAGTTGTGCGTCTTGCCTTCTTCAAATGACCGCGCGCCCAGGTGGCAATGCAAACATTCGCGATTGTTAAACGGCTCGTAGAGCCGCATGGCCTCGGGGGCCGGCGGCTTGCCGAGATAGTGCACGTAGATGTGCTTGAGTCCCCCGATCTTGGCGCGGAAGCTACCAAACATCGCGTAATTCGTATGACACGTATAGCAGGCTACTTCGACGGGCACGCGGTGGTTTTGAAAGTGGGCGGCGGGTAGATGCGTGGAATCATCATTCACCATCAGGCTCTTCCCGAACGGCTCCATCTCATGACAGGACACGCAAAACTTTGTACTCTTGGACCGATCGATGTGATACGTGGTGCCTATCCCGGCAGCGATCAGAGGCATCAGGAACAGTACGAAAAAGGCCAGGATCTTTCCACCTGCGGTAGCAGTCAGGCCGGGGCGAAACACGAGTACTCCAATCAGAGCAGCGATGACCGCGATCAGCGAGAGGAGAAGGATACCGGGGAGCGCCGTGGGTCCGTTCGTGTCACTAGCGAGCAACCTCGCGAGGTCCTCAGCGGGGGGTGATTGTGAGTTACGAGATGGCTGATCTGTTGGCTGTTCAGGCACTTTCTGTGTGCCGGCATCCTGTTTCTGCGGCGAGCCATTGAGGCTCGCCAGGAAATCAGTTAGATCCTTCACTTGTTGGTCCGTCGTACCCTTGGGGAGCGGCGGCATGGAGGACTTACCTGTGCGCATCGCTTGAATCACTGCCGTTAGCTTATCCTTGGGAAGCCGTTTGCCGACATCGCTTAGAGACGGAGCCGAAGTGCCTCCCTTTCCACCGATGGCGTGACACTTGGCGCAGCCGTTTGCATCGTAATATTGCTGTCCGCCAGCAGAAACGGTTCCCGACGGTGCGGCTTGGGCGGCCGGCTTCGATCCCTGATCTGTTGGGGTTTCAGGCGTTTTCTGAACGTTCTGTGTGCCGGCATCCTGCTTTTCCGGCGAGCCATTGAGGCTCGCCAGGAAATCAGTTAGATCCTTTACTTGTTGGTCCGTCGTACCTTTGGGGAGCGGCGGCATGGAGGACTTGCCTGTGCGCATCGCTTGAATCACTGCCGTTAGCTTATCCTTGGGAAGCCGTTTGCCGACATCGCTTAGAGACGGAGCCGAAGTGCCTCCCTTTCCACCGATGGCGTGACACTTGGCGCAGCCGTTTGCATCGTAATATTGCTGTCCGCCAGCAGAAACGGTTCCCGACGGTGCGGCTTGGGCGGCCGGCTTCGATCCCTGATCTGTTGGGGTTTCAGGCTTTTTCTGGTCGTTCTGCGTGCCGGCATCCTGCTTTTCCGGCGCGTTATTGAGGCTAACCAGGAAATCAGTTAGATCCTTTACCTGTTGGTCCGTCGTTTCC
>JBDTTL010000070.1:0-17400 GCA_039930665.1 Acidobacteriota bacterium | reverse complement strand
GCCAAGACCAGGTTGGGGTTCAGGAGAACCTGGGCCCTAGCATCGAGTTTATTTACTGGGATTGGCATGAAAGCGATAAATCCCAGAGGTCTGGGGACGGAGTCCCCAGAGTTAACATCCCTCCTTCATCCTCGACTCGGTTCGTCAGTTCCGCTCTCATCTGAAGTCCGTTCTTTCGTCGGACACATGTCTCCGCCCTCAACCTCTGCATGAGCCTATTCCGCTGACCGGGTGTCGCAATCATTATTCAGCCTGATCGGCTAGTCCCATAAACGCACTTACCCGTGCGTCGACGAAAGAGCCTGCTGCCGCGGGCCTTGCGGCTCGCGATAAACCTCCTGCTTACTGAGGACCCACCACGCTGCCTCGGCCAGGTGGCGGGCTACAGCGACCACCGCCTTCTGGTGATTCTTGGCGCGCTTGATCCGCTGGTACAGCTTCACCACGTGAGTACCCGCGAGCCGGCGTTGGCTGATCACGATCAAGTTGCCCGTCTCTACCAATGCCCATTTCAGATTCCAGTTCACATTCCCACAGACTTGCCCCATCCGCGTGTGACCTCCGCTCGAGTGCACTCGTGGCACCACGCCCGCAAAGCTGGCTAGATGCGCAGCTGTCGGAAATCGATCTACTCTACCGATTTCGAGCATGAGGACCATACTCAAGATCTTGCCGACGCACGGCAACGTCTTTAGGAGATCCGCTTCCACGCTGACCTTCATAATCGCTTCCAATCGCTGCTCCGCCGATTCGATCTGTAGCTCCAAAAATTCGAGCGTCGCTAGCTCCTGCTCGACAGCCTCACGGCTGTGCACCGGCAACTCCGGCAATCGCACGCCGAGCTCGAGACGAGCCGCGACGCCGAACAGATCCGCTCCGGGGATCTGCACGTTGTACCGTGCCAGTGTGCCGTGGATGCGGCGTCATTGGCGATTTCCTGAGCCCGTGTGCGCGCACGTTCCGATAGACCGCCTTCGGCCAAGGCCTGCAAGCGCCAGACGAGCTTACGAAACAGATGCTCGCGATGCCGCGATCGCGCCTCTTCTTGAAACAGCTCCCGATACTTTTCCCGGAGCCCGGCTACACGGTAAAGATTTTCAATTCTCGCATTACGAACCCCTCCCCTGGGGTGGCGGCAGTATATCGCAGATACGGTGCTGAGGGGAACGCCCGCGTTCTCCGCAATCTGCAACTCAATGACGAAGATTACATGGGGATCGTCATGATGAGTAAGCCGGGCATCGGGCGAAGGTACGCTGCTCTTCATCCGCAGGCGGGGCGACGCTTTGAAGCTGGCCGGCTTGTGGAACTAATTCCGTAAGCGTCCGAGGAACCGGTATTGATTAGGGCGGGCGATGCTGCCGCCCGTTCTCCCGTAACGCTGTGCAGCAGCCTGGTCGTTGAGAGCGAGGGCAATCCCGCGCAAGGTATGGCCTTGGCGGCGCAGGTTGCGAATCTCGGTCAGTGCAGCCTGCTCAGCGGCGTCCGGTTCAAGATGTCCCGCGACTGTCCCCCGCACCTGACAGTGCCGCACCTTACCGCCAGCAAACGCTTGCACTTTCGCTGCTCACGCAACGAATAACTTCAGCGAAATCAGCAAGAATTTACTTGGCGTTTGCCGTGCACATAGCGGAGCCATGTTCACAGTTTGGAGCGGAGCAGACAACTTCAGTCAACTCGCGGCACTGGCGATTCTGATCTGCGCCGATCGAGCCACTTACGCGCATTGTCTTCCAAATTCTAAGGGCACAGCAGCGTGCCTTATCAACTCCGCGCGGGCCGGCGCGGAGAGAAGCGCAAATCATGCGGCAACTGACGCCGATTCGGACGTGATCCTTAAATACGTGAATGCCGTCGAGACGCAAAACGGCCTTCCCGAGCTCAACCGCCAAGCCACGCTTCGCGCCTGGAGAAGAGTTTCGCCGACGGGAGAGATTTCGTACGAAACGTTGGAAGCCAGGGACGACGGCATGGTGCGCCGCGAGGTCATTGCACGGTATCTCGCGACAGAGAGTGAAGCGGGCGAGATGGACGCAATTGCGATCACGCCAGCCCACTACACGTTCCGCTTCGCCCGGACCGTGGAGGAGGCGAGCCGTCGCATCCAGGTATTTCAACTGACACCCAAGCGCCGGCGGCAGGGACTCTTTAGGGGAGAGCTTTGGCTGGACAGCGAAACTGGGCTACCGATTCATGAATCCGGCCGCTTCATAAAGAATCCGTCGGTCTTTGTAAAACGCATCCCGTTTGTTCGGGACTACCAGGTTCGGGACGGCATCGCGATTCCCAACCAAATTGCGGCGATGGTCGACACTCGCCTAGTCGGCCGCGCCGACTTGACGATGCAGTTCAGCAACATCGTCTACCACGTGGCTCTAGATCGAGAGGGGGGCCGAAAATGTCGATGAAACTGGTTGCAGGCCCACTGGCCGTCGCGCTCGCCGCGCTGTTACTTGCCGCTTGCTCCGTCAAACGCGTGGCCGTCAATAAGCTTGGCAACGCGCTCGCCAGCGGCGGTACGACGTTCACGTCGGACGAAGATCCCGAGCTGGTGCGGGACGCGCTTCCCTTCAGTCTCAAACTGATTGAAAGCCTGTTAGCCGAAAGCCCTCGGCATCGCGGATTGCTCCTTGCGGCTGCCAGCGGCTTTACGCCGTACGCCTACGCCTTTGTCCAAGAGGACGCGGATGAGTTGGAGGATCACGACCTCGACAAAGCAACGGCACTGCGCATCCGCGCCCGGCGGCTTTACCTGCGGGCACGGGATTACGGGATCCGCGGGCTCGAAGTGAGCCATCCGAATTTCGGAAGCGAGCAGCGCCGAGATCCCAAGGCGGCAGTGCAAGCCGCCACGCTAAAAGACGTTCCCCTGCTTTACTGGACAGCCGCTTCCTGGGGCGCCGCCATCTCGCTCTCCAAGGACAATCCGGACCTGGTTGCGGACCAGGGAATCGTTGAGGCGCTGATCGATCGAGCGCTGGTTCTCGACGAGAAATTCGGCCATGGAGCGATCCACTCTTTCTTAATCGCCTATGAAGCGAGCCGCAACGGAGCCGCGGGGGATTTCGCGGTCCGCTCCAGAAAACACTTCGACCGGGCCATGGAGTTGTCCGGAGGCCACCAAGCCGGTCCGCTGGTGAGCCTGGCGGAAAACGTCTCGCTGCAAAAGCAGAATCGCGCGGAGTTTGAGGACTTGCTGAAGCGAGCCTTGGCGATTGACGTAAACGCCAAGCCCGAGTACCGGCTCATGAACATCGTCATGCAGCGGCGAGCACGCTGGCTGCTGCAACGGACCGATGAACTTTTCCTGGAGGAAGCAAAATGAACCACGCGAAATATATCTCAATTCTGGCGATGGCCGCAGCGACTGGCGGCATGATGCTGGCGGCAGACCAACCGCAACGTATCAAGCTGGCGACCATTCTTCCCCGGGGAACATCCACACACCAGGCGCTACTGGAAATGGCAGCCACGTGGCGGGCGGCGGGCGTCAATCCCACGCTCTACACCGATGGAGTGATGGGTGGCGAAGCCGAAACCGTCCGCCGTATGCGGATCGACCAATTGCAGGCTGCCGTACTTTCGGTGGCTGGTTTGTCGGAAATCGATCACTCGGTAACGGCTTTGCAGCTCATGCCGATGGTATTCCGCTCCCTCGATGAAGTGGCGTATGTGCGTGACCGGATGCGGCCGTTGTTGGAAAAGCGGCTCGAGGAAAAGGGATTCGTCGTGTTGTTCTGGGCCGACGCGGGGTGGGTCCAATTCTTCTCCAAGAAGCCGGTGATGCGGCCTGACGATCTGCGAACGCAAAAAATATTTGCGCTGACCAGTGACAGCAGCGAATCCGACCTGATGAAGTCCGCCGGATTCCAGGCGGTGCCGCTGGAATACACCGATATCCTGACGGGCCTGCAAACCGGACTGATCGATGCGGTTCCCACGGCTCCGTTCTACGCACTGGCGGGCCAGTTTTATCTTCCCGCGCCTTACATGCTGCAGCTAAACTACGCGCCGCTGGTGGGAGGTTTAGTGGTCAATCGTAAGACGTGGGAAGCTATGCCCTCTGCCACTCGCGACGCGATGCGGCGAAGCGCTGAGGAAGCTGGCAAGAAAATCAGTCTGCAAGGACGCCGGGAGATGCAGGAAGCCATTGTCGCCATGCAGAAGCGCGGGATGAAGGTGAATCAGTTGACTCCATCCGCGGAGGCTGAGTGGCGAGAACTGTTCGGCCGGCTCTATCCCAAAATCCGCGGGAACCTGGTGCCGGCCGATGTATTCGACGAAGTCCAGCGGTTGTTGCGAGAGTACCGCAAATGATATTCGAAAACGCGGTCATATCGCTGGTGCTTGCCGGATTGGTGGCGCTACCGCTGCTTGAAGCCTTGCTGCGCAAGACGCTGCATGTCGGCATCTCGAACTCGGCCTCCATCGTTCAACACCTGACGTTGGTGGTGGGAATGCTGGGTGCGGTAGTGGCGGCGCGCGAGAACCGCTTGCTGGCTCTTTCGAGGTTGGGCGAACTGTTGACCGGGCGGTGGCAAAAACTCGCGGCCGTTATTGCGGGGTCGACCGCGGTGGCAGTAAGCGCGCTGCTGGCCACGGCAGGAGTCGACTTTGTTCTCGCGGAGCGTCCTTCCGGCCAGGTACTGGCTTATGGACTCCCCATTTGGATCCTGCAGACTGCGATCCCCCTGGGCTTCGGCCTGATCGCGCTGCGGCTCGCTGGGCATTCCGCGGAATCATGGCGTGGGCGCGCAGTGGTTGTATTATCCGCCATCGTCTGGATTCTTCTGTGGCACTGGTCGCCGATGGGAGCCCTCGCCGTGCTGAGTCTTGCCACGCTGTCGGGGGTTCCTGCTTTTGTTAGCTTGGCCGGCGTGGCGCTAGTGCTGTTCAAGCAAGCCGGAGAGCCGATCGCCTCCATCCCCATCGCGCAATATTCGCTGGTAACCAACGCCATCCTGCCGACCATTCCGATGTTTACGCTAGCCGGATATGTGCTCGCGGAAGGGGGAGCTCCACAACGCCTGGTGCGGGTATTCCAGGCCATCCTCGGCCGCCTGCGGGGCGGCGCGGCCATTATGACCGCAACCGCTTGCGCCTTCTTCACTTCCTTCACGGGAGGTTCCGGCGTCACCATCCTCGCGTTAGGCGGGCTGCTGATGCCGGTGCTGCTATCGCGGCGTTACAAAGAGCGGGACGCTCTTGGACTCATCACCGGCGCGGGTTCGCTGGGCTTGTTGCTTCCGCCGTGCCTGCCGTTGATCTTGTACTCCATCGTGGCCAGGGTGCCGATGGAAAGCATGTTTCTGGGTGGCATTCTTCCAGCCCTCGTGATGCTTATCGCCACCGCGAGTTGGGGCATATTCGCGCAAGGCCCAAGTACGGGTGACGATACGCCGGCGTTCGACGGGCGCGAGGCTTTCAGCGCGCTGTGGCAGGCGAAATGGGAACTATTGATGCCCGTGGTGGCGCTGGGAGCTCTGTTTGGAGGATTCGCCACTCCCGTAGAAGCAGCGGCGCTTACGGCGCTCTACGCCTTAGTTATAGAAACGCTGGTCTATCGGGATCTGAAAGTGACTACCGATCTGCCGCGCGTTATGGCGGAGTGCGGGCTGTTGATCGGCGGCGTTCTTCTTATACAGAGTGTTGCCCTTGGCTTCACAAATTATCTGGTAGACGCGGAGATCATGACGCGAGCCGCCGACTGGGCTACCAGCACTATCCATTCCCGGTGGGTGTTTCTCCTGGTATTGAATCTTTTCCTATTGATCGTCGGCTGCCTGATGGAGATCTACGCCGCTATCGTGATCCAGGCGCCATTATTGGTGACGATTGGCCACGCCTTCGGCATAGATCCTGTCCATCTGGGCATCATATTCCTCGCCAATCTCGAACTTGGATATCTGACGCCGCCGGTGGGACTGAACCTTCTGTTGTCTTCCTACCGCTTCAAGAAATCCGTACCGGAGGTGTTGCGGGCCGTAACACCGCTGACGATCGTGATGTCGGCCGGCGTGTTGCTGATTACCTACGTTCCCGCGCTGACAACGACTCTGCCTCGATGGTTTGGCCGGTGACACCCATGAAGAGAACGCTCACAATCCTGACGCTTGGCGCGGTCCTGCTGTCCACCGGTTGTGCCGGCTATGAAGTGCCCTGGCTGTCGCTTTATCCGCTGTACCAAGGCGGCGATAGCGCTCTCGATATGGAGCTTGCCGGTCCGTGGTACTCCAACGACTACGAGTCCGAGCGCCTCGTGTTCCGCAAGGTTGCAAATGCCTACGTTATGACGGATGAGATTCTGACGGACGGGCAATGGAAGGAAACGGACCGCTATGACGCATTTCTCCTCCGTTTAGGCGATGTTCTTTTTATAGATCTGTCGGCTTCATCTCAACTGGCGATTCGCGGACATCTTTTCCTGAAAATTCGGCTCGACGGGAACCAACTGGGGATCGAATCGCTGAATGACGAGTGGTTGCGACAGCAAGTGGTGGAGCAAGCCGCTCTTTCGTACCTGGATCTCCCGGACAGCACACAACCCATTACGGCGCCGACCCGCGAGTTGCGCCGCTTTCTTCTCAAGTACGCGAACGATCCCGATGCTTTTGCGACAGCCTCGGCCTGGTATCACCGGAGGAGCCCATAATCATGAGTTTCCGAACGCTTATTTACAGAAGAGGTTTCCGCCCTTTTCTGTGGGCCCAGTTCCTCGCAGCCTTCAACGACAACACTTACCGGATGCTGGTTTCGTTGCGCGCGGTGCACATCGCGGCGCGGGGTGGAACCGACTATCTATCGCTGGCGGGCGCGATCTTTGTAGTTCCTTTCCTGCTTTTCTCGGGTTACTCCGGGCATCTGGCCGATCGCTTCAGTAAGCGTACCGTGTTGATCTCCGTGAAGGCATTCGAGGTCCTGGTGATGGCTCTGGGATGTCTTACGTTCTTTTGCTCGCGCATAGAGTTAATGCTTCTGGTCTTATTCTTGATGGCCTTGCATTCCACCATCTTCAGCCCGGCGAAGTACGGCATCGTTCCCGAAATGCTGCCCGCGGAATCGCTGTCGCGCGCCAATGCGCTGATCGAGATGAGCACTTTTGTGGCGATTGTAAGCGGAACCGCGAGCGGCTCCGTGGTATTCGCCGTATGGCGAGACCAGCCCTGGAGGATGGGCCTGATCACTCTAGCGTTGGCGTGTATCGGACTGCTCGCCAGTTTCAGGATTCCGCGGGTCTCAGCGGCTGGAGCGGAAGAGCCCCTTCTCTGGAATCCATTTGGTGAAATTCTGGCCGGAACACGGCACCTGTTGCGGGTTCGTCCGTTGTGGCTGACCGTTTCCGGGATTTCTTACTTCTGGTTCTTGGGAGCACTCCTCCAAATGAGCACCCTCTTGTTTGGTTGCGAGGTCCTCAAAGTGAATGACCTGCAAGCGGGCATCCTGCTCACCTGCCTCGGCCTGGGCATCGGCGGCGGCAGCATGCTGGTTGGAAAACTGTCCGAGGATAAGGTCGAACTGGGATGGGTTCCTATCGGGTCTTTCTCAATGGGACTGCTGTGTGCCGCGCTGTGGATGGTAAGAGGTTCCTACCTTGCGTCGGCAGCAGTGCTCGCCGGCATCGGCATCACCGGCGGGTTCTTCATCGTCCCGTTGAACGCCTACTTGCAAGCGCGCAGCGGCCGGAAAGAAAAAGGCCGCATGCAGGCCACCAACAACTTCTACAACACGATTGGAGTTCTATCTGCCTGTGGAGCGTTCTGGCTGTTTCATGACCGGCTCGGAATGCCGCCCGATATATTGCTCCTGGGACTCGGCGGGCTCACTCTGCTTGTCACCTTGCTTTTGATGGCACTGGAGCCCACGTTTCTGATCAGCCGCATGCTTTGGATCATCTTGCGGGCCTTGTTTCGCGCCAAGGTTGCAGGGACGAAAAACATTCCGCTGCGCGGGCCCGCGCTTCTGGTGGCTAACCACGTCACGCGCGCCGATGGATTTCTGATCGCAGCCTGCGTGCCCCGGTTGATTCGCTTCATGGTCTGGAAACCGTATTATGAGGCGCCTTTGATAAACCGGTTGTTCTCTTGTATTAAGGCGATTCCGATCGGGACGAATGGTCCGCGCGATGTGTTGGCATCCATCCGCCTTGCAAGAGAGGAGCTGCGCAACGGCAATCTGGTCTGCATCTTCGCCGAAGGATCCGTCACCCGGATCGGTAACCTCCTGCCGTTCAAGCGCGGCATGGAAAAGATCGTCGAGGGTCTGGACGTTCCCATTGTCCCCATCTATCTGGATGGCCTTTGGGGCAGGGTCCTCAGTTTCTCCGGCGAGAAGTCTTTTTGGAAACGACCGCGGAGGTCGACTCATCCCGTGACCATCTCCTTTGGTTCACCGCTCGCGCCGCACTCCGCCGCAGAAGACGTCCGGCTGGCAGTGCAGGCGCTTGGCAGTGACGCGGTGGCTCGGCGAAAGACCAGTGACGACGTTTTGCCCCTGCGCTTTGCGCGCATTGCCCGGAAACAATGGTCGCGGTTGTGCATGGCCGATTCCACTGGGCGCGAGCTGACCTACGGCGGGGCGCTGACCGCCAGCGTATTGATCGCCGGCTGGCTGCGAGAGCATTCCTTGGAGCAAAAGATTGGCGTTTTGCTGCCGGCATCGGTCGGCGGCGCGCTTGCGAATACCGGTATCGGCTGGTGCGGCAAAGTCCCGGTCAACCTCAACTTTACGGCAGGAACCGCGGCCATGGCGTCGGCAATCCGGCAGTGCAATATCGAGACCATTCTCACGTCGAGAACGTTTCTGCAGAAAGCCAAGCTGAACGCGCCTGTCGGAGCCGTGTTTCTGGAAGATCTACTGGCGCGATTCGGGCGTACGCAAAAATTAGCGGCTCTCCTCCAAGCCCGCTTGGTCCCGGCGCGCAGATTGCTCCAGCGCCTCGCCGGCGCCGATCTAGCGCCTGACTCGTTAGCCACCGTGATCTTTTCGAGCGGCAGCACCGGCGATCCCAAGGGCGTGATGCTCTCTCACTACAACATCATCTCGAACATCGAAGCCATGGTCCAGGTGTTTCGGGTTAGCGCCGACGACCGCGTCATCGGAGTATTGCCGTTCTTTCATTCCTTCGGATTCACGGTGACTCTGTGGTTCCCACTGCTGGCCGGGTGTGGTGTCGCCTTTCATCCCAACCCGACGGACGCCGATGCAGTAGGGGCGCTGATTTCCAAGTACCGTGGCAGCTTTTTGCTATCCACTCCGACCTTTTGCGGCGGCTATATTCGCAAGTGCACGAAGGCGGAGTTCGCCTCGCTGCGCTACGTGCTGGTAGGTGCTGAACCGCTGCGCCAGAGTTTCGCAAAGGCCTTCGAGGAAAAGTTTGGCAAGGAGTTGCTTGAAGGATACGGCTGCACGGAAATGGCGCCCGCCATCGCGGTGAACACTCCCGGCTTTGTCAACGGTAAGGATCTACAACTGGGCAAGCGGTCGGGCACGGTCGGTCTCCCGCTTCCGGGAGTCACAGTCCAGGCGGTCGATCCGGACACGCTGCTTCCTCGGCGCGCCAATGAAGAAGGTCTATTGCTCGCGAAGGGTCCGAACCGGATGCTCGGGTACTTGGGCCAGCCGGAGCTAACCAGGGCCGTGATTCGCGATGGCTGGTACATCACGGGCGATATCGGAAGCGTCGACGACCAGGGATTCGTACGCATTGCAGGGCGGGTTTCGCGCTTCAGCAAGATCGGTGGCGAGATGGTCCCGCACTTAATGGTGGAAGAAGCAGTTTCTTCGGTGATCGGTGAAGATGCCTGTGCTGTCACCGGCGTCCCCGACGATCAGAGGGGCGAACGGCTGATGGTTTTCTACACCTGCGCGGAGATTAAACCCAGCGAACTATGGCGCCAGTTGTGCAAGACCGATTTGCCGCGGCTGTGGGTGCCGAAGCGCGAGGATATCCACCTTGTAGATTCGTTGCCGATGCTTGGAACAGGGAAGCTGGATCTGCGGGAACTTGCCAAGCGTGCTTCCACGCTCGGGCCACCGTCTGCTCGGCCCGCCGCGAGAGATCCCACCGGAATAGCACTTCGCGCGCCATAACATTGGCGTGCATCGCAGGGACCACAACAGGCACGGAGCAATAACAAAGAATCGCAGCCCGAGAAATAGGAGTCAAGAGATGAATCAGAAATCTTCCATAGCAATGCTGATGGCCGTCTTGCTTGCCGGTCAATCGACGGCGATGGCCGCACCCGCTCCCGTCGAACTCAAGTGGAGCGAGCTGAGCTTCCACATCCAGGGTCGCAACATCGAACTGGTTTTACCCGAAGGCACGTCTGTGGGGGCCAGGTGGAAGCAGTCCGCGAGGATGCCCTTGTTCTCACGATTCGTAAAACCTCGAATGCAAAAACCTATCCCAAGGGAAACGCAGTGATTCCAAGGGACGCGGTGAACACTTTGTCGGTGAAAGAATTCCGCGGCAAGTGGGGACGCTCCGTTGGAGTCTCACTTGGGATCATTACCGGCATAACCTACGGTGGCTACGCCGCAATCGCAGGCACAAACTCGGCTGCAGCCGGGCTGCCCACGTTTCTCGCGATCACCGGAGCGGCAACCATCGCGGGGTACTACCTTGGGAAGTCTGCGGATCGCAGAGCAAAGCGTATTCGCGTCATTCCATAACCGCGGAAGGCCACAACCAACTGGCCTCTCTCTATTGCTGGGCGGAGCAATCACAATTCCTAATTCCTAAGCGAAAGGCGGCCAAGGAAATCATGTCTTCTACGACTGCTTCACCCGAAGTGTGTCCATTAGTGAGCGACTCGATACTTGAGAAACTTGCATTGCCGTTTCCGGTAGAGTGGTTGCGTCGAGTTCTTGCTCTTGATCGACTAGACCACCTCTGGGCTCTGGCTTCCGCGCTAGCGGGACCAGTGTTTGAACGGCTGCTCACAACTCTCGCTGTGGAATGTGTCCATGCAGATGATGACCTGCGGCTGGTTCCGCGGACCGGGCCAGCCATTGTCATGGCGAACCATCCGCATGGAATCTTGGATGGAATGCTGGCGGCATCTCTGTTGGAGCGTATTCGTCCGGACGTGAAGATTATCAGTAACTCGATGTTGGCTTTTGTGCCTGAGCTGTCGGAGAAGTTTATCGCCGTCGACGTCTTCGGGACACGGTCTGCCGTCGGGCAGAACGTGAAAGCCCTCCGTCAAGCGATCCGCTGGCTCAAGAACGGAGGATTGCTTCTGGTCTTTCCCGCGGGGGAAGTGTCCCGCTTCAGCTGTTCCCGCAGAGGAGTTGCCGATGGGGGGTGGAGCCCGCATTTTGTGGATCTGGCCAGACGCGTTTCGGCCAAGATCATCCCGCTCTTCATCGCAGGATCCAACAGCTTTCTGTTCCACACGATATCCTGGGTGCACACCAGACTGGGTACCGCGATGCTCCCCCGCGAACTTATGAAGCAGCGCAACCGCAGGGTTGACGTTCGAATCGGCCAACCGATCAACGCCGACGCTCTCGCTCGGTTTGGCACTGCTCGGAAAGCAACTGCGTACGTTCGTTTTCGCGTGTACCTGCTGGCCAATCGCAACACTCTGCCGTCCCGCGCAATCGCACCGGCGGCCGCGAACCCGATCGAACCGATACTTACCCGACTGCTGGTTCGCGAAATCGAACGGCTTCCGGACGACGCCAAGTTGTATACGACCGATGAGTACTCGGTTTACATCGCACACGCCTGCGAGATACCCAACGCGCTACTGGAAATCGGGCGCCTGAGGGAAGTCTCGTTTCGCGCCGAGGGCGAGGGGACTGGATGTTCCATCGACCTGGATCAGTTCGACGATCATTACCGGCATCTGTTCGTATGGCACAACCACCAGCAGGAAATTGTGGGGGCCTACCGGCTGGGCCTCAGCGAAGAAATCCTTCCAGATCGGGGTCCATGGGGACTTTACACTACCACCTTATTTCGATTTCCCGATAGCTGGTGGAGAAGTATCGCGCCGGCGATCGAGCTTGGCAGATCCTTTATCCGGCTCGAGCACCAGCGCAATTACGGTCCGCTGCTGGCACTGTGGCGGGGAATCGGAGCGTTTCTGGACAAACACCCACAGTACCGGTATCTGTTCGGGCCTGTCAGCATTAGCGGCCGCTATAAGGCGGCTTCGAAGCAACTGATCGCTTCGTATCTGCGGCCAGCGGCCGGTATCAGTCTGTCCCCGGAAATAACCGCACATACTCCGCCTCATACGGATTTCCAGCTGAAACGCGCTGTGGAGCAACAGCCCCTGGAAGTACTGCAACTAGATGATATTGACGCTATGGTCAAAGATATCGAGCCGGATCGCTGCGGACTCCCCGTGCTGCTGCGTCATTATGTGAACCTCGGAGGTCGGATCCTGGCATTTAATGAGGACGCACACTTTTCTTCCTCGGTCGATGGCTTATTACTCATCGATCTACTGAATGCCGACAGGCGGCGTCTCGACCGGTTCTTGGGTAAAGGGGTTGTGGAGCGGATCGCTGCCGCTGCGAGCTCACACTTTGCAGCATGAGGTGTGGCGTTTGTAGCCGAAAATGTAGATACTCAACGCGAAAAGTGCCGCTCTCTGTCTGGCAGCCGATGTGCAACTTCAACGTTATCAATGAAGGCCACAGCGGTCCACTGCATCTACGACAGGGGCGCGGTAGCTCCTTCGCTTTCAAAAAAAGGTGCAGAAAACAAAGCATTTGGTCGGGGCGGGGCGATTTGAACGCCCGACCCCCTGGTGGCGGCGCACGAGGTCCAGATGAACCTTGTAGGCGTGCTTGAGCGCGGCCTCGATTGCTTCGGTGCCGGAATTAGAGAGGTGCGCGACATTGCGCGCGCTGCCCGGCATCATGTCGGACAGACGTCGGGCAAGCGCTCCAGCCGCCTCCCGGTTCGACCCCTGGGCGTGCGCCGGGGTATCGGCCTTCAGCAGCTCAATCGCGAGCTGCTTCAACTCGGGCGGATTATGGCCGAGCAGCGCTGCGCCAAAGCCGACCACAAAGTCCGTCACTGCTTCGCCGTTCGCGTCAATCAGCGACGCTCCTCGCGCGGCGTTGTACGTCGCATCCAAACTGGTCGCTGCAAGTAGACTAGCCAGCTTCGGACGGCAGTAGTCGCGATAATATAGCCCGGGAACGGATCGTGCTGCCGACCTCACCTCCATCGAATTCGCGCTGCCGATGGCCGGCCGCGCGCTGGGCAGCTTGCGTTCCGGACGGAGTGGGGAGTCTGAAGGCCGGTTCCTCAAGACTAAATTTCGTAGCAACGTCTTATTCACGTGTGATGCTCCAGCCACTTTGCCGGCACCGGCAGTCTCCTTACTCAGCATTCGGCGTAACCTCCATCGCGTTCGAAACACTGGGATCAGCAAATTCAATATCCAGCTCCACGCGGCCCACGATGCGAGACTCGACGGTGCTGTGAATGTGGACTGGAACATCGAACCATCCCCGGGCCACATAGTCGCGAGTGAATGAGATTCGCTTGATGAACACCGAGGGGCTCTTGATGAACTGGCCCGATTCGTGAATGGGCAGCCCCGTGCGTCCGTCCACCTGAAGCTCGCCTCTGAACAACCCCACCTTCTTCCTCCTTGGTGAGAGATGGAACACATACACTTGGCGAGACTCTTTCTCGATCACGCCCTTGGGTTGGAACTGGTAATTGAAGGGCGTGATGGCGGTTTCGACGGTCGCGCGCGTTTGACTCTCCGCGGCAAGATAGCGAGCGATCACTTCGCGTTTTATCATCGCGTCGCCGCAGGAGTTGAGCACTGTGTAGGTAACCGTTCCTGCGGCCGAAGTAATACGCAACGCCCGAAGCGTAGCTTGCCTTTTGAGTTTCGGAACACTGGCCTGGATGGTGACTTCGACCGCTGCGGCACGCGGCGCCAGAGCTTCAGACTTCGCCGCCACAAGGTATTTGCGAATGATTTCGGAATGGGCATCGTCTGTCACGAGACACTCCACCGTTAATGCCGAAGCGGCCAAGCCTACGAGTTGAACTAGCGTCGCCAGCAGCATGGATTCTGTTTCTCCGTTGTGCACGGAGGCCACCAAGTCACTCGTTATTGATTACGCGGGAGTTGCTGGACGCGGATGCATCGCAAATGCAGGGCTTCGCTGACAGCCACGATCTCTCGTGTCAGTGGTAGGTGACAGTTATTGAATGGCGGGAACCAGCCCTAAGGTAACGACGCCCCCGGCGGCATTATCCTGACGCATGGCAGCTCGGTCGAAGGGCCTGCGCATCCAACGCGCGGCGTCTTGATGAATGCCCAGGAAGTCTTGATTTTGCAGTACCCGGCGATATTGTTCGACGGCCGCGCCCCGTTGTCCTTCAAGATCCAGCGTTTTTCCAAGCTCCAGACGCGCGATTGCTAGCGAGACAGGACTTATCGTGGAAGTCTCGGATGCTTCGCGCAACCTTCGCTCCGATTCCGCGAGATCGCCAGCCATGCGTGAAGCGACGCCCAGGCGGCTGAGTACCGCGGCCCGTCCCAAATTCGGGTACTCTTTCGCCAGAATCTGCCGGTAGGTGTTGAGAGCCTGGGCGGGGCGGTTAGAAAGCATCTCGACCGCGGCCATATCGAGATGTACCAGGTAGTTTTCCGGATAGCGAGCGTGCAATTCAGTGAGTTTCGCCATTGCCCGTTCGAAGTTTCCCTGCCTGGTGTAAACGATGGCTAGCAGGGTGCGGGCATCGTCATTTTCAAGAAACCCTCTCTCGGAAACGAGTTCCATGTCCTGGCGGCCTTCTTCCAGGTTTCCGCGATAACCCAGAAGCCATGCCAGCCATTTCGTTTTCAGATCCAGACTGTCCGCAATGATACTAAAGGCGCCCGTGATGACCCGAGCATCCACCAAATCCGGATAACGCTTGATGAGGTCACGCAGCACATCGAAAGTTCTGCCTGCGTCCTCGGAAGCACGCAGGCGAGCATGTTCAATCGAGAATTCGTAACCGGATTTGAACGCATAGGCCGATCCGAGCAAAAATTGAGAGTCAGGATCGCCGGGATGTTGACCGGCCCAAATTCGCGTCTTCTCGATGGCTTCATCGGCGGCGCGCCGGAACCGCTCGCCGACCTCTGGCGTCACAGGCGCCCTAAATTTGGGCGCATCAGAAAACAGGTCCATCCCTAGCACCCGTTCTGCGCTCAACAGGCGGGCTTTGCTCAGCTCCTCGGACCAATACACGCGAACGCGGTAGACGTAACCAGCCGGATGTTGCGGAAAGTCTTGAATCAACTGCTGAGAAAGACTTTCGGCATGGGTGTAATCCAGCCGGTAGATGGATTCGACGATGGGCCGAACACGGGCCAGAACGTCGTCGGCTAGAGGCTTTCTAAGCACCGTCGTTCGATTTTGAGCCGTAGCACTCAGGGCGAGTACGGAAAGCAACAAAAGCCGTGCGATCATGCGGCCTCCACGGGCAGCGTTACCGTAATCGCGGTTCCTAGGTCGCCGTCGAGGGGACTGTCCAAGCGCACATCGCCGCCGAGGTGACGAACATTTTTAGCAACGATTGCCAACCCCAGACCCGATCCTTTTTGTTTGGTGGTAAAAAAGGGATCGAAGATCCTGCTCTGGATTTCAAGTGGAATTCCTGCCCCACGGTCGGCCACGGTAATAGTGACACTATGCGCCGTGTCGCGGTCAGCGCAGATTTCAACGACGCCTCCGGTGGAAGAGGCCTGCGCAGCGTTGATTGCGAGGTTGAGAACGATTTGGTGGAGACTCTGAGGATCCACATTCTTGAGTGTCAGACCGCTGGGGGCACGAAATTGAAATTGGAGGCGCTGTTCAGCGTACTCGCGGTTCAGCACTCTTGAAATGCTCTCGATCAATTCGTGCACGGCAACCTCCTCCGTGCCTTTCGGGACAGGACGGGCAAAGGTCAGAAGCTGCTCCACGCAGGAATTCAAGCGATTCACTTCGGCAACGATATAGGAGAGATCCCGGCGATAGCCGTCATTCAGTTCCCCATCCTCACGCATGAGCTGCGCCAGTGTTTTGATCGAGCTGAGCGGATTCTTGACTTCGTGTGCAATGGTGGCGGCCATTTGGCCTAGCGAGGCCAGGTGTTCGCTCCGAGCAAGTGCCTTCTCGAGGCTGATTTTACGCTCCAGCAGGCGACAGCTTTCAATCGTATGCGAGATCTGCGGGGTGAGTCCCCAGAGGATATCTTCATCCTCGTCCAGATAGGCACGCGGCGAAGGATCCACCAGGAGCAGCCCCGCCAGTCGCTCCTCGTACCAGAGCGGAAACAAGTAGTTGTAGCCGGTTTCGGAAAGCAAGGACAGTTCGGAGCGCGGCCCAATCACAGCGTCGAGCCGCTTGCTCCTGACAATTTCCACCATCGCAGGGAGGTCGAGGTGACCTGACGAGCTGAGAACGGCGCCAAAGGTCGCGATTCGGGATTCAGGATCTTCTACAGCGAGCAGAAGAACACGCCGCAGCTTAAAAGTCTTGCCGAGTTCCCTAGCCGTGTATTCCAGACGCTGATCGAAATCAAAGATTGCAGCAGTTTCTTGGATCAAGCGCTTGCCGAAATCCGCATACACTTGGGTACGTTTGGAAAGGACCCGGTTCATCCAGGCATACAGTGGGATCCAAACACTAACCGCAGCCAGAATCAGCATCACTTCGATCACCGGTGCAAAGGCTTCAAATGTCTGCTGAGCCCAGTCGGATGCTCTTCGCGCCACAAGCAAGTAGATTGCGGATACAACTCCTAACACGGAGGCGAATACGATCCGCCTGCTGATGAAAAGTCCCAGAACGTTGAAGCGGGTGATGAAGTAGAGCAGGCACAGAGCCGGAACGAGTCCACCTAGCACGATCCAGGCCGCTTCCGGGCCGCCCGCCGCGCCAGCGATGGTAACGCCGAGGGCACCCGCCATCGACGCACGAAAACGCCGATCGTTAACGTCGGCCGCATCCGATCGCAGCAGCAGCCCAACCATGGCGGCGACCAGACTCACAACCAACAGCCCGGTGTAGGTGTGTTCCAATCCTACAGCCAGCGCCCACCAACCGAACGGCGCAATTATGTAAACCAGGACCCCAAATATCCGCGAGCGCGAAGCGAATGCGACCTGTAGCAAAGCCGCCGGAATAAGAGCGAGTCCGATCCGTGAGACAGATTGCAGAAAACGTTCCAGGTCGCCCGACGGCTGTTCACCGACTCCTGCTTCGTAAAAGGATGTGATCGCTCCGGTCGCATACCACAGCAACGCGACGCTTACGGCCGCCAGCAAGGCCCACTCGACTGACCGTCTCGAACGCTTCCGGATCATCACGATCAGGAGAAATAGGTATGCCGCCGTGCCCAGCGCGAAGGCGCCCATTCGGACTAAGGCTGTGAGCAAC
>JBDTTL010000069.1:0-17695 GCA_039930665.1 Acidobacteriota bacterium | reverse complement strand
CGGCAAGGCAGACGAGCTTCTACACGCCCGGCCGCGTGGGTTTACGCGCCCGCTCTTCACCGTCGGCAACGTCGATTTCTTACCTGGCGGAAAGTGGCGCGGTTTAGGGTCACCCTTCGGAAAGTCAAAAAAGTTATGCCTAAGCCAAATAGCCACGCCGTCCCCGGCTCGGGAACGCCCGAGATGGGTGCGTTGGTAAAGGTAAGCACTGTTTCGGTCGATATGCCGCCCGGCACAATGAGCACTACCGCGGTTCGTGTAGCGGCGTCAAAGCTGATCAGCCGGTCGTTCGGAAAGACCGACACATTGATCAGATTGGTGCCGGCTTGCGCGAGTTCTGTGATGGTGGCGAATCCATCGGGCAACTGAAGCGCCGGAGAGCACGCGCCCACTGGGACCGCGACGGTCCCAGTTTGCCCAGCGATAGCGAAGGTGGAAAGGCCGCTAAGAGAGCCGGCTGGGCTAGCGTCCTTGCAGATCTCGATAAGGCCTGCCTGAGCGGAACCGGAAAGGCAAACCAATACTACTGCACTCTGAAATGCTTTCCAGAATAATCGGTGGCACATTTTTCGTCCTCCCGGAATGAAAACTCCTGTCGTACTGTTAACGCCGCGACCAAGGTTCGTCTTCATAGAGGCTCACCTGCCCACGTTCGTGAAATAAACTTCCGTGACACCCACGCCGATCGTGGCGGTCACCGTTTGGGCCGTGAGATCGACGGTCCCCTGCTGACTCGCCGGAAGAACGCTGATCGCGGAGGCTACCGATGTTGAGGAAAATCCTTCGGTGATAGTGACAACCGTCCCGACGGGAAACAAACCATTCTGGACGCAATATCCTGCGGGAACCGTAAAAGTGGCGCTACCCATGGCAAACGCAAACGTCCTGCCCGCGGTAATGCCCGATCCCGCGATCTTACATACTTTCAAGAGGCCGAATCCTCCCGCGGTGTTTGTAAAGTCCACCTCGGTCACGCCAGTGCCGATCGTGACGGCTACTGTACCTCCTGATAGATTGATTGCGCCTTGCCGGTCCGACGGGATTACGTTGATAGCCGAAACAGTCGTGCCCATGGAAGGCGTCTCGGCCACCATGATCGAGGTGCCGACCGGCAGTGTGGCCGCCGACACGCACGACCCCGCCGGAACGTTGACCGTAGTTCCGCCAACGTTAAACGAAAAGCTCGCCCCGGGAGCGACACCGGCGCCGCTGAATTTGCATATCTCAAGTAAGCCCAGGGGAGTGCCGGAAACGATGGTGTTCAGGAACGTGACGATGGTCTGTCCGCCGTCATTAACGGTAACAGTCGCCGTACCCGCGGCCGGATTGCTGCTAACCAGCAATCCGCTCGGCAAGGTGGTCACTGAACTCAAGACCGTACCCTGAGAAGCGGTTTCCGCAATAAATGTCGCGCCTACCGGCATGACCAATGGCGTGCTACAAGAGCCCGCTGGCGCAGGACCGGCCAAAACCGTTACCGGGGTTCCGGCGACGCTGAAGGCGAAGGGTGTCCCTACCGTGATGCCCGCACCCGCGACTTTACAGATTTGGACAAAGCCCGTGCGAGGAACCACCGGGATGACGGCGTCGAGAAAAGTCACGAAGGTCTGCTCTCCGGCATTGACTGTGACGGTGGCAGTGCCTGCAGCCAGATTGCTGCTCACCAGCAACCCTGCGGGTATGGTCGTGACCGCCGTCAACGCTGTGCCTGCCGGCAGAGTCTCACTGACGATTACCGGACCGGGAGGCTCGACTATTGGTGAACTGCAGAACCCACCCGGCGCAGGTCCTGCCGGGACGGCAAACGTGGTTCCCGCAACATTGAACGTAAAATTCGTTCCCACGGCGATGCCCGCACCGGCGGCTTTACATACCTGGAGAAATCCCGTTGTCGGCGGGACGACCGGCATCGTGTCCACAAACGTGACGATTGTCTGGCCCCCGTTCTGGACCGTTACAGTAGCCGTGCCCGAACCCAGATTGCTGCTCACCAGCAACCCGCTCGGCAAAGTGGCGACCGACGTCAACACGGTACCGGATAGCAGAGTTTCAGCGACTGTCACCGAGCCGGCTGGTTGCGCGAACGCTGGGCCGCAATATCCCGCCGGCGGAGGTCCGGCTGGAACCGTCACGGGAGTGCCCGCGACGCTAAACAGGAAGTTGGTTCCGATCCCGATGCCGGCGCCGGCGACTTTGCAAACCTGTAGAAATCCCGTGGGCGGAATGGGAGTTCTCGCGTTCTGGAACGTAACCACGGTCGTCCCGCCGGGATTGATCGTCGCCATAGCCCTACCTGCGGGCAGATCGCTGCTCACCAGCATTCCGAACGGCGAGGTGCTGACGGTCGTCAACAGAACGCCGATGGGAAGAGTCTCAGTAATCGTTATCGGACCGGCTGGCATTGCCAGCAGCGTGCTGCAAGACCCTCCCGGCGCGGGACCTGCGGGGACGGTGACTGGAGTCAGCGCCGCGACAAACGAGAAGTTCGCTCCTTCGACAATGCCAGTCCCAGTCACTTTGCAAATCTGAAGAAATCCCGCCGTAGGCGAGATGGCGTCGGTAAAGGTGACAATTGTTTGCACGCCGGCATTAACGGTAACGGTTGCCGTGCCAGCGGCCAAATCGCTTGCGACTAATAATCCCGCGCTCGGAAGAGTGGAGACGTCCGTCATAACCGTAGCGTTAGGCAGGGTTTCAGAAATGAGAACGTGGCCGGCTGGCACCGTGAGCGCCGCCGCGCACGTACCGCCACTCGGAAGCCCCGCCGCAACCGTGACCGGCGTGCCCCCCGCGCTGAATGTGAAGTTTGTTCCCGGGGTGACGCCACTCCCTGCGATCTTGCAGATTTGAAGAAAGCCGGCGATTGGCGGGGGTGGAACTGTGTCTATAAAGGTAGCAACGGTCTGGCCTCCTGGATTCACTGCCACTGTGGCGGTGCCTACCGCCAGATCGCTGCTGATCAATAAGCCGGCGCCCGGCGAAGCGTTTACCGACGCCAAGACGGTGCCGGACGGGATCGTTTCGGTGATGGTCGCGGGTTGGGCTGGTACCACCAGCGGCACACTGCACGTACCCAGCGGCGCGGCACCCGCTGCAATCGTAACCGGAGTTCCCGCGACGTCGAAAGAGAAGTTCGTACCTTCGACGACGCCACTCCCGGCAACTTTACAAACTTGAAGCGTACCCCGGCAAGCCGTGGCCGAGTTAGTATCGAGCGTGACGGCGCCGTTCAAGGCGTAGCTGCCGCCAGTTACGGTCGCGCCGGTGTTTATCGTAATGCTTGCGAACGCGAAAATGTTTCCGGAAAACTGCGTGCCCGTTCCGAGAGTCGCGGAACTGCCGACCTGGAAATACACGCCGCAGGGCGAGCCGCCGCTGACAATTATGGCCGAATTGCTGGCCGTGGTAAGGGTGCTGCCAATACGGAAGACAAAGACACCATTCGGATCTCCCAAAGTGTCAAGAATGAGAATTCCTGTCAATTGAGCCGACGAATTGAAACAGTACACACCCGGCGTCAATATCAATCCACCCAGATCCTGGCCGGTCAAGTTCGTATTGCAAGCTTCAGCAGCAAGGACACCGTAAGCCGTTGCGGCATCGTCTAGAGCCTGCGCCGCTGCCGCATCGGCAGCGTGAATTGTTCCGGTGACAGACCCGGGCGGAAATCCGGTGATTGAACTACCCGGGCTGACTCCGATATCTCCGGTAACGATCGATGGGCCGGTATTGGTTACGGCGGAGGCACCCAGCACGGCAAAGTTAGTTGCCGTACCCATCGCTGGCGCGCTTTGTCCCCACGCTCTATTTAGAGAGCCCGCCGAAAATAGCAGGACCGCCGCGATCAAACCCGAATTGAAACGTTTGGCATGAGCCATGGAGCGTCATTCCCCTTCGATCCACAAATGAAACCCACGAGAATGAGGCCGCGCAATTGTTGAAACTGCCGGTATCTCTCTGCCCGAAAGGAATAAGTGAATCTTCACTAAGACAGGTATCGGCAAAGTCGGGATGTACAGGGGCGCTATATGCTGGGAAATCAGGTAATCCGGAATCGACTTGAGTCGGATTGTCCTGACGGCACTTAGCGTGGCAATACCCCGCCTTCGCATAGACGGGATACGGCCAGCGTTAGGTCGGGACGACGAACGGTTCGAGCTTCCATGGAAGAGGTGTTCTTGCCGCTCTGGCGCTTAACTTACCTCCGACCTTCGACCGACGAGCAAAACCATGCGTATAAGTCGTCGCGAATCCCTCCGCACGGCCTGCCTGGTGACAGTTCCTGGCGACAGACTGATCACATCGTAAATCAGTGATAGACTGCACGGGTACCATGCCCAATCGCCGGGAGTTCCTTAAAAATGCCGCGGCTAGCGCCGGGGTGATGTTCACCGGCTGCCATCTGCTCCACCAGCAAGCGCATGCGCAGAGCGCCGCTACCCCACGCCGCCGCCGGGTCACAGTCGGTGGACGCCGCGTCACAACAATCGACGTCCACGCTCACGTCATCATCCCGGAAGCCTGGGCGCTCATGGATCTGAAACTCGATCCCGCCGATGCTTCGGTTATCGATGGGCCCGCCGCCTCCGCGCGCTTCAGAACCATGGACGAATGGGGCACCGACATGCAGGCCCTCAGCATCAACCCCAATTGGTATGGGCTTGATCGCGATCTCGTCGCCAAAGTGATCGATCGCCAGAACGAAAAACTCGCCGCCCTGTGCGCCGCGCATCCCGACCGCTTCGTCGCCTTTGCCACCGTCGCACTCCAATATCCCGACCTCGCCGCCCAACAACTCGAAGAAGGTGTCAGGAAACATAACCTGCGCGGCGTCGGCATCGGCGGCCACGTCAATGGAGACGAACTATCCGCGCCCAAGTTCGATCCCTTCTGGAAGAAAGCCGAAGAACTCGGCTGTCTGGTCTTCATGCATCCTCTCGGCGTCCCGGAACTCGGCAAGCGCCTCGCGGGCGGCGGCGGCCTCACCAACGTCATCGCTCATCCTCTTGAAACCACCATCTTCCTGTCGCATTTAATTTTCGACGGCACACTCGACCGTTTCCCTGGCCTCAAGATTTGCGCGTCCCATGCTGGCGGCTATCTGCCGTCCTACGCGGGCCGTTCCGATTACGGCTGCGTCAGATTTCCCGGCGCGTGCGATGGCGCCAAGAAACACGCCTCGGAATATTTGCGGCAACTGTATTTCGATTCCATCATCTTCACGCCTGAAGGCCTGCGCCACCTGGTAGCGGAATGCGGAGCCAGCCAGATCATGCTCGGCACCGACTATCCTTTTGCCTGGAGCAGCACCACCGTCGATCAAGTTTTCCGGACGCCTGGACTCAGCGACAGCGACCGGCGCGCAATTCTGGGGGAGACCGCCGCGCGCCTTCTAAAGATCAAGGTTTAAGATGAAGGCATGAAGGGCTGTTCTCACCTCGATCAAATTCAAAATGTGAAGCCGCACACGAACGGCTGCGAAGAGTGCCTCAAGATGGGCGATAAATGGGTGCACCTGCGCTTGTGCCTTAGTTGCGGCCACGTGGGTTGCTGCGATTCTTCCAAGAACAAGCACGCCACCAAACACTTTCACGCCACCAAGCATCCCATCGTCAAATCGCTCGAACCCGGCGAGGACTGGGCTTGGTGCTATGTCGACGAGGTGATCCTTGAATCCGTCTGACCGGAGCGCTGCAAGCGGCGGTCTGGTCGCGAGCGCCGACGCTTGGCCTGCGCTGCCTTTCGCCGAGTGGGAAGCCACCAAGGACACGCTGCAGATGTGGACCCAGATCGTAGGCAAGACCCGCCTGTCGCTCACGCCGCTTGAAAATCACTGGTGGAATGTTCCGCTTTACGTAACGCCGCGCGGTTTGACGACTTCAGCCATCCCCTACGGCTCCGGTGCGTTCGAGATCGACTTTGATTTTGTCGCGCATAAACTCTGGATCCGTACGAGTGGGGGCAGGGAAGTTTCCTTAGGTCTCTACCCGCGCTCGGTTGCCGATTTCTATACCGAATACATGGCCGCGCTGGGCAGCTTGGGCATCGAGGTCCACATTCATCGAGTACCGTGCGAGTTTGACGACTTGACTCCTTTCGACCAAGACCAGCACCACGCCTCCTATGACGTCGAATATGTCGACCGATTCCGGCGCATCCTGATCCAGTGCGAGCGTGTCTTTAAGGAGTTCCGTGCCGGGTTTCTGGGCAAGTGCAGTCCAGTGCATTTTTTCTGGGGTTCATTCGATCTGGCCGTGACGCGCTTCTCGGGCCGCGAAGCTCCCGTGAAGGAAGGCGTGGATCCGGTCACGCGTGAAGCCTACTCGCACGAGGTGAACAGTTGCGGATTCTGGCCCGGCGACCGTCGTTTCAAAGAGGCTTCGTTCTATGCCTATAGCGCTCCCAGCCCGCCCGGCTTGGACGCGGAGCCAGTGCGTCCTCCCGCGGCCTATTGGGACCGCCAACTCGGCGAGTTCATCCTCAAGTACGGCGACGTCCGCACCGCGACCTCGCCCGATCGAGCGATCCTCGATTTCTGCGAAAGCACTTATGAGGCTGGTGCGAAGCTCTCGAAGTGGGATCGCGCTCATCTTGAGCGCGCCACAGCCTAAGTGCCCGCGAGACAATCGACGAAATGAGACGCTGGCGGATCCTAGTCACTGCGGCCTCCGCGCTGCTTCTGGCCGGGTGCCAGAAAAACGAAAAAGCGATGGTCCCAGAGGTCTTTCGCGTGAAGTGTACAACCTCGCAAGGCGATTTTGTGGTCGAAGCCACCCGAGCCTGGGCGCCGCGCGGAGTCGACCGCTTCCACGAGTTGGTCAATATGCGCTACTTCGACGAAAACCGCTTTTTTCGCGTCGTGCCCGGCTTCATCGCACAGTTTGGCGTCCACAAAGATTACGACGTCCACGATCGCTGGCGTAAATATTTCATCCTCGACGATCCGCCCAAAGAAAAGAATCTGCGTGGCACGCTGGCTTTCGCGCAATCCGACCCCAATACTCGCGCCACCGAAATTTTCATCAACCTGGCTGACAATGCCGTGCTCGACGCGCAGAACTTCGTGCCCTTCGCCAAGGTTGTCTCCGGCATGGATGTGGTTGAGAAGCTCTATTCAGGCTATGGTGACGTGATGCCCGAGGGTAAATACATCGATCCCAACCGCGTCGAGAACGGCACTAACGCCTACCTGGAGCCGCACTTTCCCAAGCTGGATTACATCAAGCGAGCGCTGTTTCTGAAGTAGGAGATGGGAAAACGGGAATACGGAGGCCCATCACTGTCGGGGCGTCCGGGTCAGATTGAAGGCGTTGCGTGCTTGGCAATCTCGCTCGTTTCGGCCTCATGGTCGAGATCGCGTTCCGTGAACAACAGCCGCCGGATGCTGCGTAAATCATTCAAAGCCCGCCGGCTTTTGTGCATGTTGGTACCGAGTTGCGTCAACTTGAACAATGCCAAATTCAGCGCGCGAACCTGGCGTTCGTCCCGGGCCGCCTGGGCTTCCCGCAGGTGTCCGCGAACGTCCTCCGCCGCTTCCTGGATGCTTTCCTCCAGCAGAGCGACAAATTCGTGCGCGCTCTCGATGGATTCGAACGGTTTGGTTAACTCGGCGTTCATCATAATTTAATCCAGCCGTGCTATTAAGGGTACCGCGATCAATGGAGGCCGCGCGGCGCCACTCTGTCTTCGCCAAATCTTCGGCTCCAGGGTCAGGCCTGCAACACCTGCGCCACCATCGCCTGCGCTTCCCTCTGAATCCGCTTCAAATGCTCGCGATCTTGAAAGCTCTCCGCGTAGATTTTGTAAACATCCTCAGTTCCCGACGGGCGCGCCGCGAACCATCCACTTTTGGCCGTTACCTTGATGCCGCCGATGGGGTTTCCATCGCCCGGCGCGGTCGTTAGTACGGCCTCGATCTTCTCCCCGGCCAACTCTGCAACGGATACATCCTTTGGCGATAGCTTCCCCAGCCGCGCCCGTTGCTCCGCCGTGGCCGGTGCGTCGGTGCGTTCATAAACTGGACGCCCATATTGCTCGCACAGGCCTTCATAAAGCTCACCAGGATCGCTTCCGGTCCGCGCCGTGATCTCGGCCGACAGCAACGCCGCGATGATGCCGTCCTTGTCGGTCGACCACGCCGATCCGTCTTTCGCCAGGAACGACGCGCCCGCGCTTTCTTCCCCAGCGAATCCCAGCGAGCCATTCACCAGCCCGTCCACGAACCATTTGAACCCAACCGGGACCTCGTACACCTTCCGGCCAATTCCTGCCGACACCCGGTCGATCATGCTGCTGCTCACCACGGTTTTGCCAATAGCCGCGCCGCCCGGCCAGCCCGTTCGCTGCTGGTACAGATAGGAGACGCACACGGCCAGAAATTCGTTCGGCGGCATCAGCCCGCTGCTCTTGGTGACGATGCCGTGGCGGTCGTGATCGGTGTCGCAGCCGAAGGCTATGTCGTAGCGGTCCTTCAGGCCGATCAGTCCGCGCATCGCATAAGGCGACGACGGGTCCATGCGAATTTGGCCGTCCCAGTCGCGCGTCATGAAGCGGAATGTCGGGTCCACCGTCTGGTTGACCACTTGCAGATTCAATCTGTAGCGCTCCGCGATCGGATTCCAGTAATGAACGCCCGCGCCGCCCAGCGGATCCACGCCCATCTTGATCCCGGAATCGCGCAGGAGGCCCATATCGAGAACGGTATCGAGGCCGGAAACGTACTCGGCGATATAATCGTGGCGCTGCGTGGTGGCGGCCTTCATCGCGGCGTCCAGCGGGATGCGTTTCACTCCGGCAAGCTTGCCTTCGAGCAAACTGTTTGCCAGGTCTTGAATAAACTTTGTGATCCCGCTATCGGCCGGACCGCCGTGCGGCGGATTGTATTTAAACCCGCCATCCTCCGGCGGATTGTGCGAAGGCGTGACCACAATGCCGTCGGCCTGGGCCGCAGCCCCGCTGCGATTGTAGTGAATGATGGCGTGCGAAATCGCCGGCGTGGGCGTGTAATCGACATCCACCAGGCCGGCGGGCCCCGGCCGCGGTGGAGAGATCCGCACTTCGACGCTATTCGCCGCCAGCACTTCGAGCGCGCTTGCAAACGCCGGCTCGGAGAGGATGTGCGTGTCGATCCCCAGGAACAGCGGGCCGCCGATCCGGGCCTGCGCCCGATACGCGCATATGGCCTGCGTGATCGCCAGAATGTGCCGCTCGTTGAACGAGCCATCCGACGCGCTGCCGCGGTGGCCCGAGGTTCCGAAAGACACGCGCTGCGCGGCAACCCCCGGATCCGGCTGAATCGCGTAATAATCGCCGATCAAACGGGCGGGATCAATGAGACTGGCGGATTCCGCCGGCTGACCTGCAAGAGGACTGATGGACATGGGGTTTGCGCCGCTTACCTCGCGGCCATCCATATATGATGTCACGACATGTGATGTCACGACCCGTCTTCTGCTATCGTGTGAAATTACTTCCCGATCATGATCGATTCCGCCTCCCAACTCCTGTTCGATGCACGCCACAAGCACGAACGTCTTTATGAACTCCCTCCCGACGCGCGCCCCGCCACGACGGCCGAAGCGTACCAGGTCCGCGCGCGGCTGGTCGAACGAATCCTTGCGCACGAGGGCGGCCATTCTATCGGCTACAAAATCGCCTGCACCAATTCCGCCGCACAACGCTATCTGGGCGTGTCTGAGCCGTTCTATGGCAGTCTGCTTTCCACCTCCACTTTCGATAGCCCGGCGGTCCTCGACCCCGGCGCGTATTTTATGCGCGTCATCGAATCCGAATATGCTTTCCGCTTCGCGCGCGACCTGCCTCCCGCCGCGCAGCCGCTGGAGCGCGATCAAATTGCCGACGCTCTCGCCGGCGTGCTGCCGGGCATCGAAATCGTCGACAGCCGTTTTCATAACTGGACCACCATCGGAGCCAACTTGCTCATCGCCGACAACGCCTCGCATGGAGCTTGGGTCAAGGGCGCGATGATTACCAACTGGCGTGATCTGGATCTCGCCGGACAGCCCGTCGAACTGAGTCTGAATGGAAAGCTGATCGAGCGCGGCTCTGGTAGCGCCGTGCTCGGACATCCTTTGAACTCGCTCAAGTGGCTGGTCGATCGCCTGCATCAGCAGGGTATAGGGTTCAAGGCCGGCGACTATGTCACCACCGGCGTTACCACTAATGTTTATGATGCCCAACCGGGCGATCATCTCATCGCCGACTTCGGACCAGTGGGCGCGATCGATTTGCGATTCGCCGCGTAAGGCGCACCGAACAGCATGCGGCGTGAAGGCGCGTGCTCTCCCTAAAAGTTGCTTCAGTTCCCTAAATCCGCTACTTTGGAAGTGCCGGTGAGGTGCGAGAGCGGTTGAATCGGGCGGTCTCGAAAACCGTTGAACCTTCGCGGGTTCCGTGGGTTCGAATCCCACCCTCACCGCCAGAACAAAAGCGATCCCTCGCCAACAACAGCTAGAAAGTCTGATGAGTCCTGGAAAGTGACGCTCTCACTTCGTTTATTTTCCGCCGGAGATTGGAATTACCTTCGGCGCTTTCGGCGCACGCGTGGCTCTCTGTGATCGCAGATCCAAAGATGATTTGACCCGTCCTGTTATCCTGTTGGGGCAGGTCCTCAAAATGCGCCGGTTGTTGCTGATTCTCGGATTCATGGGTCTGCTTGGCGCAGCGTACCTTTTTATTTCCGCGCCACGCCGAAAGGCGACAACCTCCAAGACCTTGCAGATCGCCGGGGCCGACGCCGGCTATGTCTCTTCGGAAGCCTGCGCGGATTGCCACAAAGAGATTTGGGAAACCTACCGCCGAACCGGGATGGGGCGTTCGTTTGCGCGGGTTGGGGAAGCAGCCCGGATCGAGGATTACGACGGAAAGAACACTTACTATCACAAAGCATCGGACCGCTACTATACGATGTTCCGGAAAGACGGCAAGTTCTACCAGCGCCGTCACCAAATCGGCTTCGGCGGCAAAGAGACCAACGTAGAGGTGGCAGAAGTCAACTTTGCGCTCGGATCCGGAAACCACTCGAGAACCTACCTTCACCAGAGGCCGGATGGCCGGCTCACTGAACTGCCAGTGGGATGGTACGCCGAAAAAGGCGGTTCTTGGGCGATGAATCCTGGATACGACCGGCCGGACCAGGAAGACTTCCGCCGGCAGATCACCTATCAGTGCATGTTCTGCCACAACGGGTATCCCCAGATTGAGGAGGGCGCCGACGCTGCGGGAACCGCGCCAGTATTTCGCGGAGCTGTACCCGGCGGCATCGACTGCCAGCGCTGCCATGGCCCAGGGCGGGCCCACATCCAGGCCATGCAGACGGGGAAGACGCCGGAGGGGACTATCGTGAACCCTGCGCGGCTGAGCCGGGAACGACAACTGGAGTTGTGCATGCAATGCCATCTGGAAACTACCAGTTTCCGGTTGCCCTCCGCTATCATTCGTTACTCGCGCAGCATCTTTTCCTATCGGCCGGGTGAGGCGCTCGGGGATTATGTCCTGCATTTCGACCAGCCTCCCAAATCCGGTCATGAGGACAAGTTCGAAATCGCCCACGCGGCATACCGCTTGCGCCAGTCGGCTTGTTTTCAGAAAAGCAGCCCGTCCATGCTGTGCACCACCTGCCATAATCCGCACGACATCCCGCGAGGCGAAGAGGCCGCCAAGCACTATACCGCTGTCTGCCTGCGCTGTCATGCCGACGTTGTGCAGAAGCTGGTCGCCACCAACCGGCACACTGCATCGCAAGACTGCACAGGGTGCCACATGCCCAAGCGCCGTACCGACGACGTGGTGCACGTGGTTATGACGGACCATTACATCCAGCGGCGCAAACCAGCGCGAGATCTGCTGGCTCCCCTCGCGGAGAGGATTGAGACCGACGACAATGCGTATATAGGACCGGTTGACCTCTACTATCCGCAGAATTTGGGAGACGGTGCGAAGCAGGAGCTTTACCTGGCAGCAGCGCAAGTAAGGCAAGGCGCCAACCTCAAAGAAGGTACTTCGCGATTGGATGCGGCGATCGAGAAGCACCATCCGGCAGAGGCAGAATTTTATTTTGAATTGGCGGAAGCCTACCGCAAGAGCGGGAATGCGGAAAAGGCGATCGACATGTTCGAGCAGACGCTCCGGCGAAATCCGGACTTTCGCCCGGCGATCCATCAATTGGGAGCTACGCTGGCGCGGTCGGGGCGTCTCCCGCAGGCCAAAGAAACATTACTGAAGGCATTGGCAGCGACGCCCGAAGACGCTTCAGTGCTGAATGATCTGGGTCTGGTCTATGTCGGCCTCGGGCAACCTCGTGAAGCCGCCGAGGTGCTTCAAAAAGCGTCGCGCATCGACCCTGACTATCCGGATACCTATAACAACTTGGGAGGCGCGCTGGCGCGGCTTGGCGACCAGGCCGGCGCTGAAGCCGCCTATCGCCGAGCGATTCAGGTGCAACCCGATTTTGCGGAAGCGCACAGGAATCTGGCCAGCCTGCTGGCCGGCATGAATAATTTCGAAGAGGCACAGTACCATTTCCAAAGAGCGGTCCAGAGTAATCCGAAATATGCGATGGCGCATTACGAGTATGGCCTGGTGCTGGCGCAGCAAGAGCAATTTCGTCAGGCTAAAGAACAGTTCGAGGCGGCGGCCAAAGCCGACCCGAACCTGGCTGAAGCTCACAACGCCCTGGGCGAGATGTTGAGCATCCAAGGAGATGCAAGAGGCGCCATTCAATCTTTCCGGCGGGCGGTGACGGTTAAGCCCGAGCTGGCAGCCGCGCAGTCGAACCTCGGCATGGCGCTGCTATTGCAAGGGCAGGTCGGGGATGCGAGGCAGCACCTGGAGCGCGCTATTGCTCTTAACCCTAACCTCTTTGAAGCGCATTTGAACTTGGGCCGGGCCTTGTCGGTGGAGCATAATGTGAGCGGAGCTGCCGCCCAATACCAGAAGGCTGCAGCGAGTCCCGATCCGGAAATCCGCATTGCGGCTACAGAGGCCCTCCGCGCAATGGGCGTGCCGTAGTCGGCAGCGCCGAGCTGGCCGAGATGACTCTGCTTTCAGATAATCCCAAGCACGTTATGTTAAGCTCGTCGATGGTTCTTTCTTCAGCGGTTTGCAGCCATTTCGTGAGTGCCAACGCAGTGCTATTCGAGCTATCTGGCGAGCGCGTCCCTCCGTCATCCGGGGCCATGCGAAGTTTGACGTGGAGAACGCGAGAGCTTCCCGTCGGAAGGCTCGTCCTCGCGCCCAACCAGGGGCCACAGCCTCTGTTTCCAAGCCGGCCTTTCGTATCGATAGTGGACGTTTGCGAATACTGATAGAGTGTTTTCTTTGGCGGTGTAGAAGTTTCTATGATTGGAAGTGATGTGTTGTATGAGTTCGGGCAGTATCGCCTGGATCCTGCCAAGCGGCTTCTGTTGCGAGCAGGCGTCGGCGTAGCGCTCGCCCCAAAAACGTTCGACCTTCTCCTTTTGTTGATTGAGAGCCAAGACCGGGTGCTCACGAAGAAAGAGCTTATGAGCGCCCTTTGGCCTGACTCCTTTGTGGAAGAGGGCAACTTGGCGTTTCAAGTTGCCGTGTTAAGAAAAGCGTTGGGTGAGGATGGAGCGCAGTTGATCGAGACGGTTCCCAAGCACGGGTACCGCTTCAATGGATCGGCGTCCGGGCTGGGCCTACATCGGGTAAATCAGGGAATCGACGATCCTCGCGCCCTGGATTCCCTTTTGGCGGAAGGTCACGCTCCCCAGGTTGAGGCCAATGCCGACCAAGTTCGGCGTATTTTTCCCTGGCAAATGCTGGTACTGCTTGGAATGCTGGTCGCTGTTATTTTTGTTGTGGCTTTCAGGCGCGATGTCCCGCAGCGCGGAAGAACTGTTCGTTTTTACGTTTCGCCACCAGACAAGGTAGTTTTTCGGGACACCTCTATACCCGTCATTTCCCCCGATGGGAAGAGGTTGGCTTTCGTTGGCATGACTCCAGACGGCGGAAGGAAGCTCTGGGTCCGGGAGATTGCTTCGCTCACGGCGGAGCCCCTCGCGGGCACCGAGCTTTCAGATTCGCCATTCTGGTCACCCGACAGCCGATCTATTGCATTTTTCTCGGGTGGGAAGCTGAAGAGGATCGATCTGGGTGGCCGGGCGCCACAAACAGTGTGTGATGCACCTGGCGGAAACGGACGTCAGCGTCAAGCTGGCTCTTGGAGCCGTAATGGATCGATCTTATTTCAGACTGACCAGGATGCACGGTTAAATATTGTGGCGGCGAGCGGAGGAGTGCCCAAGCCTGCTACATTCCTTGATGCATCCAAGCAGGAGAGCCTGCACTATGCTCCTTATTTTCTGGCAGATGGAGAACATTTTCTTTACTCAATCCAAAGCGAAGAAGCTGAGAGCGCGGGAGTTTTTGTCGGCTCGCTAAACTCCCGTGACCGGAGACGGTTGGTAAATTCCGCGACCAACGCCTCCTACGCCGAATCGCCCGGCGGCCGTGGTTATCTGCTGTTTACTCGCGGAACAACCTTGACAGCGATGCATTTCGACGTGAAAACGCTGGAGTTATCAGGCGAGGCGTTTTCCGTCGCGCAGCATATTCTGATTGACCCTTATCCGGGCCTGACCCGCGCCTCGTTTTCAGTCTCCGAGAACGGTGTGCTGGTTTACCGAACCGGCGTCGACACTGGCTCGACCGAGTTGGTCTGGCTGGACCGGCAAGGTGAAACGATAGGCCGGATTGGGGGACCAGCCGACTATTCAAATCCCGCACTCTCTCCCGATGAAAAAAAGCTCGCCGTTTCTCGGCTGGACCCTGAGAAGAAGACGCGGGATCTATGGGTTTTCGATCTGGTGGGCAAGACCTCGTCGCGATTCACATTCGATCCTGAGGACGAGAACAAGCCAGTTTGGTCTCCGGACGGTAGCCGGCTTGCGTTCAATTCCATGCGGCACGGCTTCTCGGATATCTACGTGAAAGAAGCCACAGGCACTTCAGAACCTAAGCTTCTGCTGACGTCGAATCGGAATAAATCCGTTCAGGATTGGTCTCCCGATGGGAGCTTCATCACGTATCGGTTGGGAAACGCCATTTGGGCTTTGCCGCTCGACGGCGACCGAACGCCTAGGAAAGCGTTGATCAGTAGTATTCCCGAGGTCGCGTCCGCTGGCGAACTGTCTCCGGATGGCCGCTGGCTCGCCTACCAAACGAACGAAGCGAATCGCTCTGAGATATATGTCGAGAGGCTCCGTCCTTCGGAGGGCAAATGGCAACTCACGACCGACGGCGGGATGGAACCACGTTGGCGGCGGGACTCAAAAGAGCTGTTCTTTGTCGCTCACGACAAGTTGATGGCGGTGCCAGTGAATACCGACGCAGGGTTCGAAGCGGGGACCCCTAGGGCTTTATTTGACGTCAGACTGGAGAGTGGGGGTCGTCGCAGCCGGTATCAGGTTGCCGCCAACGGCCAGCGCTTTCTTATCAACCAGCCTGTCCAATCATCCTCACCCATTGTAGTGGCGATTGATTGGCAGGACGACATACGGCCTTAAGGCCCATTGGCCCTGCGCGGGCAGGGATTCCTGCTGTAAATCATACCAGATTCGGATCCCAGCGAGCGCCGCGCCTTTCAGCGCAATAACTCTAGTGTTTTCTGAATGGCTTGTTTGCTTCTAATAAAATCCTAATATATTCCTACCCGATTCTACAGGACTCTTCTACCCCTTCATTGATACTATTCCAACACCGCTTCCTAGTTGAGTGAATATGGGGGTTATTATGAGTCGACTGCACGTTGCACCACGAACGTTTACGGATGCGCCCAAGGGGGTCTACCGACGGCGCGCCGGGCGAGGGGCCCTGGGGGTTCTGATTCTCGCAAGCTTGTTAGTTCTTTCCAGCCTCTCGGGCTGGGCGCAAGTCACGACCGCGACGTTCTCCGGAACCGTTGCAGATCCTACCGGGGCCGGTGTGCCCGGCGCAACGGTCACCATGACGAACGATCAGACCGGGACCGTAAACACGAAGGTCACTGGGCGCGAGGGCGACTTCCAGTTTGACTTCCTGCAGGTGGGCACCTACACCATTTCAGCGGAAGCCATGGGATTCAAGCGCTATCAGACGAGAGGCATTGCTCTACAGGCCGGACAAAGCGTGCGTCAGGCTTTAGCGCTTCAGGTAGGCGACGTTACTGAGACCGTGGTAGTAGAAGCAACCGCGCCCATTTTGAACACCGTGTCCGCGGAACAATCCAATTCTTTTGACAGTAAGACAGTAAAGGATCTGCCCTTGGCGCGCCGGAACTTCTCCGGCCTCCTGAGGATTGACTCGGGCGTTACGCTTTCAACCACCGGCTCAGCCAGCGGTATCCGCCTCAACGGTCAGGGAAAGAATGGCACAGCGTATTCTGTGGACGGCACTGAGGCGAGCGGCAATCCCGAGGGCCGGAACGCCGGCTCGTTTGGCGGCGTCAATTATGTCGATCTGCTGAGCATAGAGTCGATTCAAGAGGTCCACATCGTCAAAGGTATCCTCCCGGCTGAGTATGGCGGCGCGTTGGGTGGGCAGGTCGATGTTGTCACCCGCTCCGGCACGAACCAGTTTCATGGCAGCCTGTTTGAGAACTTTCAAAAGGAAACCTTAAACTCGCGTGACCCGTTTTTGGCCGCGAAAGTTCCCTTCACTTATAATCAGTTTGGCGGCTCGGCCGGCGGTCCCCTCAAAAAGGATCGGATTTTTCTCTTCGGCGCCTACGAAGGCTATCGTGAGACGCAGCAGCAGCGCGTGGAAATCACGGTTCCCACGCAAGCTACCAGGACCACGGTGCTTAACGCGCAACCAGTTTTTGCCAATACCTTTGCGCTGGTACCCCTCCCGAATCAACCGTTCGCTGCCGGCGCCGCTACTGGTTTGTACGACGAGGTCTCCTCTGCTATCCGCCGGGATAATCACTTCGACTTGAAGGGAGACATTCGGCTCACCGACGCCTCCAATCTTTCTCTCACTTATACCCATGGACGGCCCTATCGGCTAATCCCGACTGCGTATATCGGCAACAAAGCGGAGCAGTATACCTTTACCGAACGTGGCACAGCGTCCTATGTGATCGGCGGCGCCGCCTGGACTTCCGAGACCCGTTTCGGGTACAACAGCAACGATGCCCACACCTTTGATCAGGCGTTCGAGAATGTTTTGCCTGGCGGGACCGAGCAGTTCAACGGGGGTCGGCGCATCGGGCGGCTGTCTACCAACCTCGGATGGGGCACCCAGGGATCGAGCCAGGACATCATCATTACCGGCCCTAACACGAGTCTGGGAGAGAAGTTTTCCTGGCATCTGGGAAAACACTCGCTCAAGTTCGGCGCCCTTTACACCCACCACACCAACCAGCGAAACAATCCTGAAGGTGTCGCCTGGAGCTACACCGGCCTGAGCGACCTGCTCGCGAACATACCTAGCTCAGTCAACGCGTCATTTGGCAACGGAGATAATAACGCGCATATGTGGGAGCTAGGCCTCTTCGTTCAGGATGACTGGCACGTAAGCTCTAAACTGACATTGAACCTGGGTCTCCGCTACGACTACAACGCCCACGCAACAGCCGAAGACTATAACAACTCGGGAAGCGCTCTTTATAATCCCGACGGGCTGCTGAGTTCTACTACCTTTGCCGTCGGCCCATTCCGCCCATTGGACCATG
>JBDTTL010000068.1:0-17719 GCA_039930665.1 Acidobacteriota bacterium | reverse complement strand
CGCCTTCGTCCGTCAAGAACCTGAGATGAACCTGCGCCGAAGTTCCGCCGGTGTTGACGAGTGTGATGGTGGTGGTTATTCCCGCCCCTGAAACTATTTGGGCGAACGAGCCACTCGTTGGATTTGATTGCTGCGCCGAGGCGCCGCACAGTGCCAAGAGTAAGCCCCAGAGAATTATGGCAACTCGTAGACGATGCTGGACGTGAGTTCCGCTGTAGTTCAACAATGCCATGTCCGCTCCTTGACGGCCACGAATCCGGTATCCACGGCGGGCCTGCACCTGGCCCGAAGGAAAACCTTTAGATTTGCTCGACAGTTCAACACGTATGCTTCGGAGTGATCCGGGACTTCCTTCCGGCATCCGGTAGTATAGGCTATAGCGGCTGCGGATGCGGTGCATCATTTCCGCTAACGCAGCACCGGGAGCATCCGAATGCAGCGCATCGCCTCCCGTCTTTTGGGCTATGCCGTCGATCCCAGCGGACGACCTTTCCAAGAGGCGTTCAGCGATCGGATCGATTGGGTCATCCGGGAAGCCACGCGGCCTCGGGAGACCACGTGGTATGTGACGAGGTGTCACTATCCCCGACAATACCGCATCGGCCTCCCACAAATTGGTTACTGCTGCGGCCTCGCTGCGTTTGTGACCGCCCAAATTGTCGGTGATGACGACAATTGCCCGGCGACGTGGACTTCGTTCACTTCCAATAAAGTAGTCAGCTGCTTCGTAGATGCCCTCTCGGATTTGGGTGCTGCCACGAAAGCGGTGATCTAGTATGCCTTGGATGCTGTATTCCACGGATTCAAGATCGGTTGTAAAAGGCAAGACAACAGCTGCTGTGGAAGTGAATGTCATTACCGAACTCGGTCACCTTCCCGCAGTTCGTGAAATGCCTCACGCGCGGCACTGGCGATTTTTGCAACGTGAACTCTCATGCTCGTGCTAATGTCGAACAGCAAGATCAGATCGAGCTGTTGTTCCTCCGCCGCGAAGCCTGTCAATATTTGCTCCTGCCCCTCGTCAAACACGCGAAAATCGTTCTGGATTAACCCAGTGATGGGACGGCCATTCTGGTCAGTAACACCAGCATCAACGTGCACCTCCGATACGCCAGCCTTGAACGTAAGATCCGTCTGGCCCGCAAGGAGCGCGGCAAATACACAACTGAGACATGAAATCTTGAGCATCAGAAAAATTGAGTTGTACATCAACTTCACGTTGCATATCCTGTCGGATCTACCGCAAACCACAGGGCTGGGTGATGCTGTTCCAGACGCCTGGCGACTTCCTTCCGACATGCCGTAGTACAGGCTATCCGACTCGACTCTAATTGAACCTGAACCGTTTCGGCCCGGCCGGGAACCTGAACGAACCATAGACCATCATCGTCAACTCCGGAATGAACGACCTGCAACTGTTCGACGCGAACGCCGAGAACCTCGGCCTTCAGCCTCTCCATGATCTGATCGATGTCGCGCCCCATCTATAATTCATTTTCCTCGATTTGTGCACACAACGCTGATTGCCCCGCCCATTCCTCGCCAAATGCGGATATCATAGTCGACGGCACACCGACCGGGTGGCCCCAGGTGCGACGATAACGAGGGAAGATTCTATGGCATACCAAAACGCATTCTCGCGGCGCAGTTTTTTGACCACCACGGGAGCGCTCGCTGTAGCCTCTCGTTTGGCCGCCGCCACCAACAACGAAAAGGAAGCGCTGCCGGTCATCGCCAAGCGCGTCGAGAAGCGCTTCAAGAACCCCGCCATCAAGGAGCCGAACGATCTCCAGTTCGCTCCCGACGGCAACCTGTGGATTCTCGACCAGGTCGATCCCAACAAAGTTTTCAAGGTGAATCCCAAGGACGGCGCGATCATCGATCAGGTCCAGACGGCGTCCATGCACGGCAGCGGACTCACCTACGGCAATGGAGCCTGGTGGATCGGCTCCACCAAGACTTTGAAGACCTTGAAGGTCGATCCCAAGACCGGCGCGACTCTGAAATCCTTCGACACACCCGGCGCCGGCCTCTACGGCAAGGTCAAGACGCCCTCCGGCGCGCATGGCCTGAAATGGGTGGACGGCCGCTATTGGATGGCGGTTCCCGCTTCCGGAAAGCTCTACCTGACGGAGCCCGAGTCCGGCGAAATCGTCCGCAGCATTCCCGCGCCCACCGTCCGCACGCACGGGCTCGCCTGGGATAACGGCGTCCTCTGGTGCGTCGGGTCCGACGAGCACGAGATCTACAAGCTCGATCCGAGCGACGGCAAGCTTCTGGCCAAGATCAAGCTATCGAAGGATGATCCTGAGCCGCACGGCCTCGACTTCTACAAAGGTGTCCTGTGGTATTGCGATGCCGCGAGCGGCTGGGTCCTGACTCTCAGTTAATTTCCGGCCTCAATCGTACGCACACCAAGGTGCCGATCTTCGCGACGAAGTCATACGCGATCCGTGACCTAAAGCGCGTCTGGAAAGTGTCGCCGTCGACGATGAACACAGGGGTCTTCCGCGCTTCCAAGGCCTGCTCCAGCTCCGCCGGGGAAAGCAGGAAGGCAATATTCCGACCGCCGTACCACAGCAGCAGATTCACTTCGTCGTAGAGCGGCGCTCCGCGATCATAAAAAGCGATACGGTCGCCCGTAGGCGTGACCGCAGTAGCCGCCTTCGCAATTGCGCCGACCTCAGGTTGGTGACGAGTGACCGGAGGAAAGATTGCGATCGCCAGGACCCCCACCGCCAGCACCGGCGCGGCGAACAGTAGCCCCTTCCGGATAAATCGCACCGGGATCAGCGACACCAAACCGATCGCCGCCAGAATGGACAGAGCGGGATAAGCCGGCAATATGTAGCGCAACACCCGACTGCGCGCCGCCCCGCACATCAGCAACACCACACCGAACCAGATGAGCAGAAGGTAGAGCCGTCGCTGCCGCCCGCGGATCACCGCCACCATTCCGGCAATCGCAAAAGGCAGCCACGGCCAATATGACTTCGCCAGCATGAACAGGTACTCGGGAACACCGGTATAGCGCCGCCAGCTTGGCGACAGCGCCCCGAACGCCTCGCGATCGAGCCACGCCTCATGCGCTGTATAAAACACCTGGCCGTAATGGTCAATCAACCGCCAGTACCAAAAAACCAGCGGTAGGATTGCCACCGCCAGCGCCGCGAATGCATAGCCCCAGTGGGGACGCCGCCGCGCAATCATCAGGTCCAGTCCAAAAATCGCCGGGAGCGCAAAGCCGATCAGCCCGCGAGTCATCAGCGCCATCGCGGTGAACGCTCCCGCCGCCAGGTACCAGCGCGGATCGTCCTCCGTCAACAACCAGGCGCACATCGCCGCCAAAAAAAAGAACGTCACTGGAACGTCCGTCATCGCTCGCGCCGTGTACTTCACGAAATAGGCGCTCGACGCGAGCGTAAACATGGCGAGGACTCCCAGCCAGGGATCTCCCGTCAAACGCCGCGCCAGCCACGCCGCCAAAAGAACCGTTCCCAAACCCAGCAGCGCCGACGGGACCTTCGCCACCGCATCCGAAACGCCGAAGACCGAGAAAAACGCCGCCTGAATCCACTCCAGCAGTGGAGGGTGCTCAAAGTCGGGAGTCCCGTTATATTGCGTGTTCAGCCAGTCTCCGCTGATTACTATCTGCTTCGCGACCAGCGCGTACCGCGCATCATCGTATCCCGGCAGATCCCCCACCCGGATCGGGACCAGAAAGCCAATGGCAGTCAGCACCGCGAACGCACGAAAGTAAGAGCGCGGGCTCAGCTCAATGGCTTGCCGGTCGAACATCACTTGAGTATCACATGGGCATCATAGGCCAGCTCAACAGTTATTTGCCAGCAGCCATTCGATAGATGCGACCGGTCTAAAAACTCCAAGCCATGATGAGGGCTAAAGGCGTAAATCTCTTAAAGCGCCATGCTCTGCCGCCGGAGCTGATGTCGAACATCTCGGTAGTCGCAGGGCTGGTAGAGCAGGCCCGCACCTAGTACGCTCGCGCGATGCGCTGCTCCGCGCGGTCAATTAGCCGTGACCACAGAGTCTCAGGCTCGGAGTCGTAAACGGCGTCCGCGCTGCCGCTCAGCACCTGCCAGAGGCCATGGCGGGCTTCGTTTTCCAATTGCCCACGAGCCCAGCCGCAGTACCCGAGATAGACGTGGAACTCATCCGCCTCTGGATGCCCCGCCAAAGTTTTGTCCAGCAATGCCGCGCTCGGTATCAGGTAGACCTTGCCGGTGACATGCGTTGCTCCTTCAGGCATGAGGTTTGCTTTCAGGAGCGCCAGCACATTCTCCCCTTCTACCGGCCCCCCGATATAAACCGGATCCGTGCGTCCGATCGCTCCCTTCAACGGTTCGAGCGCCTTCGAAATCGGCAACTTCGTGCGGCGATTGATGACCAGCCCGACTGTCCCTGTCTGATCGTAGCGGATCAGCAGGATCACGGTCTCGCCGAATATAGGGCCCTTGGCCTCGCGCGCCGCGATCAAAAGTTTGCCGACGCCTAGTTCGGGAACGCGTGCCGGTTGCGCCGGAAGCACCAGCGAACCACACAAAACTCCCACCGCAATCGCCGACAGTACGAAGTATCCGCGCCGCATGACTCATTTTGCACTCTTGCAAGAAGAATACTCAAGGGCCCCATGGACGATTGGATAAGTTCGAAACCAGCGCGCCTGGCCGAATGTAAACCAACGCTTATTTTTACTAGAATCCGTCTATACCGTTCACGGCCCAACAGCAAGACAGAATCACAAAAGCACTGGCCGTGAAGATGAGGGCAGAAAACGGAGGAACAAATCCATGACAACAGTATCGCTGCGATTCATGCGCGAAGAGGAAGGTCAGGACCTGGTGGAATATACCTTGTTGCTGTGTTTTTCTTGCCTGGCCGCAGCGGCGCTCTTCATTGGAAGTGGTCAGGGCATGGGTGAGGTATGGAACGACACCAACATAATGGTGAGCGCCGGAGGAACTTACGCGTCCAAGGCCCTCGCAGCGGCAAGCTAGTTGCTGAAAAGTTGGTGCCGGAGGTGGGACTTGAACCCACACGCCCAGTGAAGTGCGCCGGATTTTGAGTCCGGTTCGTCTGCCAATTCCGACACTCCGGCCCGGTTGACGTTCCTATTCTAACCGATTTCGCCGCTTGCTTCGATCCGCTCTTTCCTATCCGCGTCCACGCATCGTCCGCAAGCGGATCTGCGCTCATCTGCGAGCCAATTCTTCACATGTACTCCGGCACCTCAATCCCCAACACTCCCAATGTCCGCTCCAACTGCGCCCGGAAATACTCCGTCATCCACAGCAGGAACGTTCTCTTCTCCGGATCAGGCTCGTCCAACACATGGAATTTTTGATAGAAGCTGCTGAACGCCTGTGCCAGATCGAAAGCGAATCGAGCCACGTGCGCGGGTTCGCCACTAGCCACGGCGCGCTCGACCGCAAAATTCGCCTTCGACGCGGCAAGCAGCAACTGCCAGCAGTCCTCGTCTTTGAGTTGGCGGGACATCGCCTCCCGAGACAGAACGCTTCGGAAATCCGGCAGTTTCTCCCCACGCTCCTCCAGCTTGAGCAAAATTTTGCGTGCGCGCAGTGTCGCATACTGCAGGTAAGGGCCAGTCTCTCCCACAAAACTGAGCGCTTCACCAAAATCAAATGCGATCACTGAATTCCGCGTGTACTTCAACATGAAGTAACGCAGAGCTGCAACCGCGATCTGTTGGGCCACATGGCGGTTACTTTCCTGAGTCTCCGGTTTGAATCGCGATTCAACTTCTTCCAGCGCCTTCTCGATCAGCTTGTCGATCAAGTCGTCGGCCTTCACGCCCAGCCCCTTGCGCCCCGATACCTCGACGTATGGCTTCCGCTTGTCTTCCTCCGACAGCTCGATCCCCATCTCGATACACGTGCGTGGCGATAGCGCCACCATCTCATACGAAAAGTGAATGCTGCTGTCCGCCTGCTTCGAAAAATCCAGCGCGCGCAGCCCTGCCACCACCACGTCCTGCAAATAGGATTGCCGCGAATCAATCACGTTATAAACGCGCGAGCCGCCTCCGAAATGCGGCGCGTCTCCTGCTTGCACATCCGCAGTCGAAGCCCACACCTCGTGCCCGTTCGGATACGTGTGCCATTTGCGATAGTGAAAGTCCTTCCCCAGCAGCCCAAATTTCCACAACTGATACGCAATGTCTTTGCCCACATACGTCACCGTGCCGTTCGAGCGGACGATCACCTTGCTATCGTCGTCGCCCTCCACCGACCCCTCGCGAAATGCCGACCCCGGCATCACCCAGCACCCCGCGTTCTTGCCCTCGGATTCGAAATAAATCGCCTTGCGTTCCTTCAGCAGCTCGAACGCCGTGGCCCAGAACTGTAAGTGCAGGATCTCGCTCTCGCGCGGCAGCACGTCATACACAATGTTGAGCCGCCACATCGTCGCCAGATGCGTCTTCACCACCGCATCCGCCACCAGGTGCCCCATCTCCGCATCTTCGCTCGATCCCTGCTCGATCAAATGCAGCATGTCGCGCCGCCACTGCAAGCTCTCCGGATGTCCGGCGTAATATGACGAAATGCGCGCGTACAGATCCCAGCACAGGTAGTCGAACCGCGTAGTCGCGATCAGGTCTTTCACTTCCGCCAGCGTATTCTTCTCCAGGTGCCGGAACCCCACCACCACGTCCGCCACCTGCACGCCTGTGTTGTCGATGTAGTTCTGCACTTCAACGTTGCGCCCCGTCGCCCGCAGCATGCGCACGAAAGTATCGCCCAGAATCGCGTTGCGCAGATGGCCGATATGCGCCGCCTTGTTCGGATTAATATTGGTGTGCTCGACGATAATTTTCTCGCCTGCCGCCGCCGCTCCCGCGCCCTCGCCCGCCAGCACTCCCGCAGCGTAATATCCGCGGTCGAGCCTCAGGTTCAGATACCCGTTGCCCGCAATTTCGATCGCCGCCACGCCCTCTATCGCCCCCACCGCCGCCGACAACTCACCCGCAATCGCCTTGGGAGCCTTCCTCAATTGCCGCGCCAGTTGGAACGCCGCCGGCACCGCCATCTCGCCGAACGACGCCTGCTTAGGCTGCTCGATCTGCGCCGGCCCTGCGACTCCGTACAGCGATTCAATCCGCGAGGCAAACGCCTCCGCTATGCGCTTTTCCAGAAGATGAAACATGAAAGAACCAGTATGCCAGCACCCGCAAGCTACAATGGAGTTGTGCCCAAGGTTACGTTCGTAGATATCGGCCGCACGGTCGAGTTCGAGTCTGGAAAACTTCCCTACCAGGAGCACGGGAAGCCCGAATCGATTCTCGATGTGGCCCTGAATTTCGGAATTCAGCTCGAGCACGCCTGCGGCGGAAGCTGCGCCTGCACCACCTGCCACGTCCACATGAAGACCGGCGCTGAGGTCAACCTTTCGCCGATGGAAGAAGACGAGCTCGATCGCGTCGAGACTGCCGGCGACCTCACACTCGAATCGCGCCTCGGCTGTCAGGCCGTGGTCACGGGCGATGTCGTCGTAAAGATGCCTGCCTGGAACCGCAACTACGTCAGTGAAGGCGGCGGCTCTCTGAACTTGGGCGACGCGATCCCTGCCCCTCAAAGTAACCACTAGCTACTGCTGTAGCAACACTCCAGCGAGCATTCCTGCCAGTTCGTCGGATTCGGTAATCTTCACCGTCACCCGCTGCCCCTCCTGTGTCACCTGGATTCCGTCAAGCGCCCGCGCCAGGTCGGACTGGCCCTTGGGCATCATCATGCGGCCCAAGCCTAAAAAACCCACCAGTCCATCGTGAGCCTGCTGCGCCTCCTGCGCATTCGCAGCGTTCCCCGTGATCGTGCCCTTCACGCCGTCCGTCACGTCGAAATAAAAAATACCGCTGCCCATCAGGTCCAGCACCTTATTGATATTCGCCAGGTTCCCGCTGAGCGGCAACTCCTGCGGCCCTCCTGCATAGATCCCCCAGAACTGCGTCTCATGCGGGACTTCCTTAGTCAGCGCGCTCAGCGTTTCGGGCAGTCCCCTGAACGACGGGCGCCGATCCACCAGCGCGCGCAGCGTTACCGTATCCCCCATCGCGATCGTGCTGGAATTGACCAGGAGCATCGCCTGCTGTTCATCGCCGAACATCGTCAGGCCGTGATATCCGAAGCGCTCCACGCCCTTCTTCGAAAAGTCGGGGGCCATCAGTTCGTCGGCAAACTTCCCGCGCCCCAGCACGACGCTATCCCGGCCGTTGGAAACCAACAAGAGGCTCCACAGGCTCTTCTCCGGATTGATGCCCGTCCCGCGCGCGAACCTGTCGATGATGCGAATCTTCCCGCCGCTCAAATATTTCTGGTACAGCGGCGTCTTCACCAGATTCTCGACGCGCAGCCCCACTAGTAGCGTGGTGTCAGGCGGCACCAGCGCCAAGAATTGTGGGTCGATGAAGACGCTGGTCTCCGCCGCCTTCCGTGAACAGCTTTCGAGCGCCCCCACCGCGCAGGCCACCATGACGGCCCCCAACATAATCCTATTTCGCAGCCGCAACGTGTTCCACCGCTTTCATCACTCTCAGCAAATTGCCGCCGTAAATCTTGCGGATGTCCTCCGCCGAATAAACCTTCTCCAGCAGCGCCCGCGTCAGGTTTGGAAACTTCGAGACATCTTCCAGCCCTACCGGCGCGCAGTCGATCCCGTCAAAGTCGCTACCGATGCCGATGGCGTTGATCCCCGCAATCTTGCGGATATGATCGATGTGCGCCGCCACGTCATCCAGCGTGGCGTGAGGCGGTTTCTGGTTCGTCAGAAAATTGCAGTAAAAGTTCACCTGCACCACACCGCCCTTCTTGGCGAGCGCCACGATCATTTCATCCGTCATGTTGCGAGGCACATCGGCCAGCGCCCGGCACGCCGAATGCGAAGCGATCAGTGGCGCGCGGGTCATCTCCAGCGCGGCCCAAAACGTTTTATCGGCGACGTGCGAAATATCCACCATCATGCCCAATCGGTTCATCTCTCGCACCACATCCTTGCCGAAATCCGTCAGCCCATCGTGATGCATCACCTTCGGATCGTTCATATCGCCCGACGAATCCGCCCAGTGATTGGTATTGGTGTGGGTCAACGTCATGTAGCGCGCTCCGCGCTTGTAGAACTCGCGCAGGTTGTCCAGGTTGTCGTCAATCGCATGGCCGCCCTCCACGCCGATCAGCGCCGCGATCTTTCCCTGTTTGTGCGCGGCCTCGATCTGCGCCGCGGTCGTCGCGAATACAAAATCGTTGGGATACTGCTCGACGATGTGGTGAATCGTATCGATCACCTGTATCCCGCGCTCGTACGCGCGCGGTCCCAGACCGTAGCTCGCCGCCACATACGCCGCGAAAAACACCGCCCCCACGCCGCCTTCGCGCAGCCGCGCCAGATCCGTGTGCGCCATTGGCGACGGCACTCCGATATCGATATCCGACCCGGCAGGCCGGTCGTTGCCTGCCTGCTCCGTCGGAAAGTCGTTATGCGTGTCAATCAGCAACGCCGAAGCCTGCACCCGCTTCACCTCAGCATCGCTCACGGTGCGCTTCTGGGCAGGCAGTGTCATCGCCGTCATCATCACCACCGCTACGCCCGCCAGGAATCTATTTCGCATCGCGCCAGTTATCTCCCACTCCCACATCCACTACCAGCGGCACGCCCAACCGCTCGACGCTCTCCATCTCCGATTTCACCATAGCGCGTACCGCCTCCACTTCCTCCGGAGGCGCCTCGAACACCAGTTCGTCATGCACCTGCAGCAACATCTTGGTTCGCATGCCGCGCAGGTGCTTGTGTATGCGGATCATAGCAAGCTTAATCAGATCCGCCGCCGTCCCCTGCAGCGGCGTATTCACCGCCGTCCGCTCCGCGAAATTGCGCGCATTGGGATTCTTGCTTTGCATGTCCGGAATCGGCCGTTTGCGCCCGAACATGTTCACCGCCACTCCGCTCCGCCGCACCTCGGCGATAGTCGAGTCGATGAACCGCCGCACCCCCGCGTAGCGCTCGAAGTACGCGCGGATATACAAATCCGCCTCTTTGCGCTCGATCCCCAACCCCGTCGCTAATCCAAACGCCGTCTGCCCATAAACGATCCCGAAATTCACTGCCTTGGCATTGCGCCGCTGCTCCGGCGTTATCAGCAGCGGAGGCACGCCGAACACCTCGGCGGCTGTCCGCGTATGGATGTCTTCGCCGTTGCGGAACGCCTCCACCAGCACCGGGTCCCGCGACATGTGCGCCAGCAATCGCAGCTCGATCTGCGAATAATCCGCCACGATCAGTTTCCACGCGACCCCGTCTTCAGTCCGCGGCACGAACGCCGCCCGAATCTCGCGCCCCAGCTCCGTCCGAATCGGAATGTTCTGCAAGTTTGGATTCGACGACGACAATCGCCCCGTAGCCGCTCCCGTCTGATTGAACGTGGTATGGAGCCGCCCCGAGAAGGGGTCGATCAGCGACGGCAGCGCGTCCACATACGTGCCCTTCAACTTCGCGAGCTGCCGGTACTCCAGAACCTTGCACGCGATCGGATACTCCGCCGCCAGGTCTTCGAGCACATCCGCGGCAGTCGAAATGGACTTGCCTTTGCCATATTTCACCGGCGCTGGCAGCTTTAAGTCTTCAAACAATACTTTGCTTAATTGTTGTGGAGAATTGATATTAAAAGACTTTCCGGCCAGCTCATACACCTCGCCGGCAAGCCGCGCCATCTCCACTTCCATCCGCCCGCTCAACACGCTGAGCTGCGCCGGATCCACTCTTATGCCGGTCGACTCCATCTCCGCCAGCACTCGGATCAGCGGCAGATCGATCCTCGCATAGACATCCGCTAGCCCCGCCGCTTCCACCTCCGGACGAAGCTTATGGAAGATCTCCAGCACCGCATCAGCTTCCCCCGCCGGGTCCGAATCCGCCGGATGCCCCAAGTACCTCTCCGCCATCGACGCCAGGCTGCAAGACGCTGGATCCGCCGATAGCAGGAATCCAGACAACATCACATCGTGGGTCAGGTTCGGGCACTCGCCGAAGCGTCGGACCAGGGTCTTGATGTCGTGCGCCACCGTGGCACGCTCCGGGATGGTGTCGCCTGACGCAACCGAACACGCCTCCGCCCCCGCCGCCAAACCCACCACCGTCTCCGACATCATTTCTCCCACCGCCACCGCCACCGGAGCCTCCGCCGGCACTTTCTTCAACCACTCCTCTAACTCTTCCGGCGATTGCAGTTGCCGATACTCCCGCACTGGTGCCGTCGCCGGTTCGGCGTCCGTCATCTCACGTAGCAGCCGGTTAAATTCCAGTGTTTTATATAAGTCACGCAGCCGAACTTTATCTGGATCTTGAACCTTCCACAATTCCAGTTCGAACGGCACCGGCACATCCGTATGAATCGTCGCCAGTTTTTTGCTGAGCAAGATCTGATCGCGATGGTTCTGCAGGCTCTCGCGATAGGTGCGCTTCTCCACCTCCGCCGCGTGCTCCAGCGCCCCTTCCACTGACCCGAAGCGCGTGATCAAATCCTTCGCGCCCTTGTCGCCGATCCCCGGCGCGCCAGGAATATTATCGACCGAGTCGCCCTTCAGCGCCAGCAGGTCCGCCACCTGCGACGGCAGCACGCCCATATATTTTTGTGTTTCCTCGGCGTCGTACCACAGGTCATCCTTCATCGGATTCAACATGCGCACGCTGTCATTCACCAGTTGCAGCATGTCCTTGTCGCTCGAAACGATCGCCACCTCGACACCGTTTTCCGCCGCTCTGCATGCCAGCGTGCCAATGACATCGTCGGCCTCGAACCCGTCGTACTCCAGCACCGGAATGCGCATGGCTTCGAGCGTCTTCCGGATCCACGGAATCTGGTCCAGAAGATCCGGCGGCGTCTCGCTGCGATTCGCCTTATAATCCGCGAAAGCCGCATCGCGAAAGGTTGGGCCTAAGCTTTCAAAAATCGCCGCAAGGTATTCAGGCTTATGCACGCTTTGCAACCGCTTCACCATGTTGTGAAAGATATAGACCGCTTCGGTCTGCACCCCCGCCGCGGTCCGCATGGGCGGCGCACCGGTTCGCGCCCGCGCATGATAAGCGCGAAAGATGAAGCCAAAGGAATCGATCAGAAAAAGCCGCGGCACTTTATCCATCGTAGAATAAATAGGGACGGAGCCTGATTATGATTTCATAATCAGGCTCCGTCCCTATTTAACCGCATGACCGGACGCCCCGCACCCGACGAAGCTGCGCCCTATTACTACACCTACATCGATCGCATCGCGAGTGACGACATCGTCGCCGCGCTCGAATCGCAGCTCGATCCGACGCTCCGCCTCGCCGCCGCCATCACCGAGGAGGGCTCGCTCCACCGCTACGCGCCCGACAAATGGTCCATCCGCCAGCTCCTCAACCACGTCACCGATACCGAGCGCGTATTCCTCTACCGCGCCCTGTGGTTCGCCCGCGGTTTCGACACGCCACTGCCTGCGTTCGATCAGAACGTCGCCGTCCCCGCCGCGGCCGCCGATCGGATTTCCTGGTCGAGTCACATCGTGGAATTCAGCGCCGTCCGCACCGCCACCTTGGCGTTCTTCCGCAACCTGCCGGCCAACGCATGGGATCGCACCGGGATCGCCAGCGGCAACCCCGTCACCGTTCGCGCGCTCGCTTACATCATTGCCGGCCACGGTGCACATCACATCGCGATACTTGAAGAACGCTACCTTTAGCGGTTCGGCGCAACGTGCCAGGCATAACCCAGCACGGCAACCCGCTCGCTGATACTATGGAAAGTCGCGCCCGTGACCGCTCCGGCGGCCGTTCGCCGCAGCGCCGGTTCTTAGGAGACACATGCTGGCATACGATCCATCGACGAACCCTCTCAATAACAACGATTGGGCTTTCCCACTGCTCGAGATCATTCACATCGCGTCCTTCGCCGTCGCCATCGGCACCATCACCGTCGTCGACCTGCGACTGCTGGGCGTCGGAATGCGGCGTCAATCCTCCAAGCAGTTGCTCAAAGACACTACGCCCTGGACACTGATCGGCCTCGCCATCGTGCTCATGTCCGGGCCCATGATCTTTTCTTCCGATCCCAACATGTACCTCGCGAACCCCGGTTTCCGATTCAAAATGTGGGCGCTGCTGATTGCCATCGTGTATAACTACACCATCCATTCCAAGGTGGCGCGATCCAATCCTTCGCCGGTTCTAGGCGCACTGGTAGGCGGCGTTTCGCTCGCCCTGTGGGTATCGGTGGTCTTCGGCGGATTGTTCATCGCCTTCACCTAGGAGCTACTGCCATGTCTCTTCTCTCGCTTTTCCAATGGCTCCAAAGCACCGAGATCGCCACCGCTCTGCGCGAGTCTGCCCTGGTTTATCCCATCGTCATGTCGTTCCACCTTACCGGCATGGCGCTCTTCGGCGGTCTGATCTTCCTGACCGATCTGCGTATCCTCGGCATCGCGATGCGCGACACTTCGGTAACCGACGTGGTCTCCCAGTTCCGCCCTTGGAAACGCGCTGGCCTGGCGCTGGTGGCCGGATGCGGGATAATGCTGGCTTGGTCCAAGGCCGAGTTTTACTATCACAATCCGTATTTCTGGGCCAAGATGACGCTTCTGACGCTGGTCGGCGTCCACGCCTTTGCTTTCCGCAAGAGCGTTTACAACAACACCGCGGCGCTCGACCGCGCACCGGTTATGCCCGGCAGCGCCAAATTGGCCGCTGGCCTCTCGCTTGCACTATGGATCGGCCTGGTCTCCATGGGCCGATTGATCGGCTACTACGAACCGAAACCCTGATCCTGTCCCGGGCCCGTCACGGCGCTAGTCTGATTCCTTCGAGAATTGCTTTCGGAAAAGTGCGATATCCTCCGTCGAGGGAGGCCAGTTCGCATCGCAAGTATTGCAGTGGAACACCAGCGCACCGGACTTCAACACTTCTTCGAATTCTTCCTGACTGAATGTAACGGTCTGGTCGTGATTGTTGGGACAGACAACGTCAAAGTCCAGGCGGTCGCTCATGAACCCTCCTAAGTTTGTCCTGCCACCCTAGCGGGGGCAAAACTGAAATGTTTCTGACCACGTGATGCCGCCGTCGCGCCCTGCATCAGGCAAAATCGCTCGACTCACGATAGTAACTTAAACCCGTGCCTCCATCGGGCGAGCGCCCTTCTTTCGCCGCCTCCCAACCGTGGATCTGCTCCCCAAAACGATCTATGATCTAGGGGGTCTGTCTACCGCCTGAGGCGCGGTCTTGAGATCGAAGCACAATGCCGATCTGAAAGGACGGTGCCTGATGAATATGACACCAAGAATGGTAGCGTCTGCGCTTGTCGCCGCCGCCTGCGCCGCGCTGGTCTTTGCCCAGGACACGCCGCCTGAAGGCCAAGGCGGTGGCCGCCGCGGTCCTGCCCAGATGTGGCTTGTGAACAAGACCGAGGGTGGCGTTTACAAGCCGCCGATGAGGCCCTTGTGGAAGCTCTCCGACCTTAAGACAATGCATTCCGGCCAGGACAATTGGCAGGAACAAATCATCCTCGATCCCGAACAGGACGCGACCTACAATTCCGCGGCGCCGGGCTCGAAATTTATTCCTCGTATGCATCCGGACACGCCTACAGTCTTTGTTGTCGTCGCCGGGCAGGTGCATTTCACGGTCGAAGGCCAGTCGCCGGCGAATGGACGGCGCGGATCCATCGTGAACATCATGAAGGCCACAGTCTTTTCGTACGAAGTGACCGGCGATCAGAGTGCGCTTTGGGTTGAAGTGAATCCCACCAACTATAAGACGGTCTATCCGGCCGACGGCCCCCCGCCTGCGCCGAGCAAGGTCGGCAAGCTCGTCAAGGTTTCGTTCAATCACAAACCCGCCGCCTACATCAGCCCGAACCAGCTCGAATGGAATACCTTCGACGATGGCATCGCCAAATGCGCAGAGCGCGGCGCCAGGGTGCTCGACGATCACATCTTCGTCAGTCCGCTGCTGGGCTACGTCAATCCGGCCGACAACAAGTGCGGGACCGGTCGCGGCAATATAGGAAGCGGTCCCGACAAGCCCGGCGACCCCGCCTTCAACTCTCGCTCCAGCTTCGGCCACATACATGCCGGTCCCGCTGAATGGTGGATCGTTCAGGTTGGCGCGATTAGCGGCAAGTTCGAAAATATGGGCGAATACCACGCCGTTGAAGGCGACGTGCTGTATGCCGCGCCCATGGGCTGGCACCAGATGGCTGCCGAAGCCCCCTCCGGCCCGTCGGTTCGCCTCGCGATGGGCGGCTACGAACTCATTAACATGTTCAACACCGAGGGGAAGTGAGATTGAGCATAATCCCGAATGCCATCGGACCGTAGCAGCGCTCTCAACTTGTGCGCCTCGCTGGTGCTAGAGCTTGGAAGTAATCGTTGACAAAGTAAGCGCGTGTTCCGGCTTAAGGAACGTGCGGTCTACATTTCCGGGTTTTTCTGAACCGGTTGCAAAGAACACGCTGGCCGGTTCGGGGTCATGCGGAAATATTCTGCCTTTGGAGGCGTGAATCATTTCATGAATGAGTGTTGAGTGCGCCCTATCGATAATTTGGGAGTTCAACAACGCGAATGGTGGCACGATTCTTCCACCTATAACCCTGTTCCTAAAGGTATCTCCGGCGTGGTCGCCCGCCATCTGGCACACGATGACCCGGAAAATTCCAGGTAGTCCTGGCCGAACGTCTTCACTCGCTTTTCGGATCTCATCCACGTTGTCCACCGGCTCGCCTTCACTTGCAATAATGGGCGCAGAAAATTGAATTGTATCCGCGAATCCATTCCTGATCGCAACAGAAAGCGTGATTCCGTGATCAAATAGGCAGTCGCGAGCCCTTTCAATGTTGGCTGACAGGGGATATCCGTTTTCTGTAGCTGCTCTTAACGTGATTTGGAAGAAGACCTGAACTACTCCCCCCAACTGCCTAGGAGCCAACGTATTCGCGGTCTTTGCCCCAGCCAATGACAGGCCTCGCTGAGAAAGATTGGGCGTAGAGGGCGCAAAACTAAGTGGTCCTGCTGCTCCTGTCGGGGTTAGTACGCAATCGCCGGGTGGTTTGGGTATGAGCTCCCGCAGTCTCATTTCCTTGTCCAGTGCCGCGATCGTCATTTTCCCAACAATGTCATCGGGAGTACTTTGGTAAGTCTGATTGATGATCTGACGCCTCTTTTTGTACGCGAGCACGGCCGCCGCAGTGGAGCGGCCGTATTGCTGAAACACAAGGTCTGTCCGATCGATCGTTAATCCGTCCAGTGAAAACAGCGCGAACTGTATTTTGGCAACATGATCTCCAGTTGCTCCATGCGTTATGTGAGCCGAATCTTGTAGTGCACAGGCTTCGAGCGCACGGTTGCCCCGAAACAAATTGGATAAGAGCGCCACGACGACCTGCCTTTCCTGAGACAGGACTTCGACGTTAGCCCTGGCGAGAGCCTCAGTATACAACGTGCGCTGCCCGTATTATGCGTGCCGGCTTAGGGCCGAGCCTGCGGCTGCGAGAAGTACTTTGTGAAGAACTCCACTTTCGCTTTGTCTCCCGCAACTTTGATCGGAGCGTTCGTGTCGCCAAGCTCCATGGTCCTGCCGGGCTTCTCGCTAACGGAAGCCCAGTGAGCCAGACCTTTGCCATTGGGATCGCCCGTGGTAGCAAAGTTCACCCAATACGACGACATCATATCGGCGATCTGCCGGTCGGCATCCGTAAACGGCCGATCGGATTTCGCCAGCGAATTGAACACGTAGGGGACTTCCGAAGTGTGGAACGCGCCGTACTTTTCGGCGTCCGGCCCCGGCAGAGTATGATCCCAGTAGTAGGTGTAGACGTTGGTCTTCGCAGTCTTCGCCCGATTCTGGGTCCACAGGTACATCGCCATCCGCAACTGATCGCGGGCTGCCTTGTTCTGCGATTGTCCGGCCTGCACGTTGGATCCGGCGGGATACAATCTCAGGAACGCGGTGGACATATCGCCGTAGCGTTCTTTTGCCATCTTTTCGAACTCCGCGACAGACGTCTCCGGATGCGGCACGCCGCCGCCAAGGTCATCCTTGTTGCAGCCCGTCAATTCGGGGACGTCGTTCTGTTTCCCCGCGGCGAAAATCTGGTTGGGCGATTCGGGCAGGAAGTGTCCATCCACCACCGGACCGAAACGCAGCGGAGCACCGCCCCCGGCCGCCGTCACCGGAGCGATGAAATCCTTCGCCGAAAGCGCCCGCAGATCCGCCAGGGTATGCGCGCCTTTCGCTTCCGCAAAACGAACGCCGTCTTTTTCCTGCTCTGCCAGCGTGGGCACACCGCGCGCGATATTGGACCCGCTTTGTTCAATGGCTCGCGCGAAAAGACCTTTCGCGAGCGGCGAGGCAACCAGATTGTGAGCATCAGCAGCTCCGGCCGACTGTCCGGCAATCGTTACCTGGGCGGGATCGCCGCCAAAGGCGGCAATGTTGTCGCGCACCCACTTCAGCGCCGACAACTGATCGAGCAGTCCATAATTACCCGATGTATCCGCCTCTTTCGTCAAGGCCGGATGCGTAAAAAAGCCCAGCACGCCCAGACGGTAATTGATGGTGACAACCACCAGCCCTTTTTTCGCCAGGTTCTCGCCATCGTACACCGGCACCGCCGTGCTGCCCTCTACATTACCGCCGCCATACATCCAGAAAAGTACCGGGAGTT
>JBDTTL010000067.1:0-17892 GCA_039930665.1 Acidobacteriota bacterium | reverse complement strand
TCAATCCGTCTTCTTCCGAACGGCGACCTTGATCTCTTCCGCGTGCTTCAGCAGCCTGGTGGCAGCCTCATGCACCTGCCGGCCCACTGCCGTGAGCGTGAATCTTCGGGCGAAGCGGAAGCGATTGAACAAAGTGGCGCCGAGTTCACGCTCCAACGCCTTAATGCGTATCGTTACGGTCGATTGGGAACATCCCAGCTCGATTGCCGCGCGGGTGAAGCTATTCGCGGCAACAACGGCCACGAATGTCCTCAGGTGTTGTAAATCCAGCATAGCGATTGCGTAGTATGCCTCGCTTCCTCTCTAAAGTTCGCATTCACCGGCCATCAGCCAACCCGTCAAGCGGGCAACACGAAGCGTCGGCAGTCTGGCTCTGCGAGGCTTCAGCCGGCGAAGCATTGTCAGAGGGCTACATCTCCACTCTCGCCGTTGCGAATACGCACGGCGTCCTCTAGCGAAGACACGAAAATCTTGCCATCGCCGATCTTCCCCGTTCGGGCAGCTTCGCTGATGGCCTTGACCACGGATTCCAGGTTCGAGTCCGCGATCACGATCTCCAATTTGATCTTGGGGAGCAGATCCACTTTGTACTCAGCGCCCCGATAGACCTCGGTATGGCCTTTCTGCCGGCCATGCCCGCGTACTTCGATGACTGTGATGCCCTGTATGCCAAGGCCGATCAGAGCTTGCTTCACTTCATCAAGCTTGAACGGCTGAATGATTGCTTCAATTTTTTTCATAGGCTCCCGATCGTCGGATTTTTAAAACAGGTCCCAGAAGAGTTCAGTCCACTCTACTGCTCGATTGCATCTCCCGCATAAGCTTCCATGCCCATTTCGGAAATGTCCAGCCCGCGAGCTTCGTCGGCTGCATCGACGCGTATCCCCATCGTCATTTTGATGAGAAACCAAGCCGCCAGAGTGACTGCAAGCGTAAAGGCTCCGACTGCTAGAGTTCCGATGAACTGGGTAGTGAGCGAGCCCATACCGCCTCCGTAGAACAGCCCATTCGCGCCACCACCCGGAGACTCCGCCGAAGCAAAGAAGCCCACCGAGAGCGTGCCCCAGATGCCATTGGCCAAGTGGACGGAAAGCGCACCCACCGGATCGTCGATCTTGATCTTGTCGAAGAAGAGGACGGCGGGGACCACAATCAGTCCGGCAATCAGGCCGATAAAGAAGGAACCGGTTACCGTCACAAAATTACAGGACGCGGTGATCGCCACCAGGCCCGCTAATGCCCCGTTGATCGTCATGCTGAAATCCGGCTTCCCCAACATGATCCACGCCAGAAGAGTGGAACTCAGAATAGCCGCGCAGCAAGCCAAGTTGGTGGTCATTGCCACGTGCGAGATCACCCGCGGATCAACCGCCATCGTACTTCCAGGATTGAACCCGAACCATCCCAGCCACAGAATCAGTCCACCGAGAAACACCAGCGCCATGCTATGGCCTGGAATGGGCTGGACACTTCCGTCTTTCTTGAATTTGCCGTTGCGCGGCCCCAGCAACAATATGCCTGCCAACCCGGCCCATCCACCCACGGCGTGAACCACGGTGGAGCCGGCGAAGTCCCGGAATCCCATGCTAGCCAGCCAGCCGCCGCCCCAGATCCAGTGGCCCGTAGTCGGATAAGAAATTCCCACCAGGATTAGCGTGAAAACGATAAATGACTTGTAGTGGATGCGCTCGGCCACGCACCCGGACACGATAGTTGCCGCAGTGCCGGCGAATACCAACTGGAAGAAGAACTTGGCCAGGAGCGGCACGCCGGTCCAATTCAGGGAGCTGAAAATCCCCTTGTACACCTCGCCCATCTCGGGGCTGTTGTCGGCGCCTCCCAGAAACCAGCCGTTCAAACCCAGGATTGAGGTGCCGTCTCCGAACATAAATGCGAATCCGACTGCCCAATAGGCGAGCGTCGAAAAAGCGAAAACGACAAAATTCTTGCCCAAAATGTTAGTCGCGTTCTTAGCGCGACAAAGCCCAGCCTCCACGCATCCAAAACCGGCATTCATCCAGAACACGAGGAACGCTGTAAACAGCACCCACACCGTGTCGACCATGACCTTCAGGTCGGCGTTCGTTGGCGGAGCCGCTGGAGTTTGCGCGGATGCCGTGGAGTGGAGCACCATGGCACCAAGGATCAGGTACGGTAGGCGATGACACAAACCCTTCATCTTCATTTGCATTTGCATTAAGAGATCGCTCCTCTAATCAGTGTCTTAGGTACAATTTCGACTCACGCGGCCGACCACGACCAGTGCGCTCGTCCGAAGGAAGCTGCTTTATAGACCATAATTTAATAACTGTTCACAAACAACATTAAAATTTCTATACGATAGACAAAAACTTTCTATCTATCATTTGCATTGGGGTCGGTTTGGTTTCGCCGAGACATGTTATGCTCCCAAAGTGGCTGGCCCCGCCTCGCTCCGCATTCTGGAACTTCCCCGGCATTCGGCGCTTGTCCGTGTCACACACTGGATCACGGCAATCTCCTTCTTCGCTCTGCTCATCAGCGGGATTGAGATCCTGATCTCTCACCCCCGTTTCTATTGGGGGGAAACTGGCAATGCGCTGACTCCTCCGTTGTTCCAGATACCGATCCCCGCATCAAGGTCGACGGTCCCGACGAGCTACGGATATGTGCTGCCCGACCAGAATGGCTGGAGCCGGTACCTTCACTTTGAGGCCGCATGGGCCGCGGTGTTGACCGGCTTGGTGTACGGAATCTCAGGTCTGTGGACCGGTCACTTTCGGAACAACCTGTCGCCGTCCTCGTCTGATAGGTCGTGGCGGGCCTTCCGGGGAGCAATCTCGAAACATCTTAGCCTCGCTCCGCCGGACGACGCCGAAGCCTTTTCGTACAATGTAGTGCAGCGGGTCGCCTACCTGATGGTGATCTTCGTCCTGTTTCCCCTCGTGATCTGGACGGGTCTCGCGCTGTCACCCGCCTTCAATTCCGCAGTTCCGGCGGCCGTCAATGTGCTCGGTGGGCGGCAATCCGCACGTACTATTCATTTCTTCGTCTCGGTATTTCTTTTCCTCTTCCTAATAGTTCACGTAGCGATGGTTACTTTCGCCGGATTCAGAACCCGAATGCGGGCTATGATCACCGGTCACGCGCCCAGTGTGCGCATCGGAGAGGAGCGAACATGAGCAAGATCTCACGCCGTAAGCTCGCCACCACTGGTATCGCCGCCGCTGGCGTATCGGGTGTGGCCGCAGCCACCGGATTAGCGAAGCGCTATGGGCTGGTACCGCCCGATAGCGGGGGGATTTTTGGCGCCGGCGAAACGCTGACCTACGCCGCACAACGGCTAATGACGCCCCACTCGTTAGCCCGCGAGTTTCCTCGCAGCATGATTTCGAAGGCACCTTTCGGAAACGAAGTCGCGTCCCCGAACGATGAATTCAAGCGCCTCCAGGCTGGCGAGTTTCAAGACTGGCGCCTTTCCCTGGACGGTATGGTCACCCGGCCCGCAACGCTTTCGCTGTCGGATCTCAAAGGTTTTCCTGTTAGCCGGCAGATCACCGAGGTCGTTTGCGAGGAGGGCTGGTCCTACATCGCCGAATGGATCGGAACACCTCTAGTTGAGGTGCTCAAAGCCTCCGGACCACTGCCTAAGGCGCGATATCTGGTTTACTTCTCGATCGACCGCGATTGGTGGGAGAGCATCGACATGGCCGACGCTCTGCATCCTCAGACTCTGCTGACGTGGGCGATGAATGACGGAGATCTTCCGGTGTCCTTCGGTGGCCCGCTACGGATGCGTGTGCCCCGTCAACTCGGCTACAAGAGCGTCAAGTACATAACCCATCTGACCGCCACCGACTCGCTCAAAGGCTTCGGCAAAGGTCTCGGCTCGGCGGCGCCGGAAGCTGGTTATGCCTGGTACGCGGGCATCTGAACCGCACCTGTCATCGGGGCGAACGTCAGGATGAGCATCGTAACTCGATTGTCTCCGGCGCCGGGAAGTCTGATGTAGTATTGGGCGAGCGAGTCCTGATGAATCCGGCAGAGACGGGTCTACTTTGGCACGCTGACGACCGGCAGAGTGGCTGCGATCGATGTCGCCGAGGCGCTGCACGCCGGGTGCCCCCAGCCGCCCGCGCTTACGCCGGGCATTTGGCCCGGCTGTGAGGTAATGTCGTAGACGATGTTGTCCGGACGAGCGGCGTCGCCACTCACCCCGCCAGGCACAAAGTCCAACGCCAGGCCGTGACGGGTTCTCCAAGCAATGTTGTGATCAGCGCATGACGAATCGCCGCTCACGCCAATAGCGCCAAGCAGGACTTTCTGTGCATTGTAGAGGGCCAATCCGCCACCAAACACATTCACGCCGCCGATTTTGCCGCCCACCATCGGATCGTTAGATTGGCCGTAATTCGTAGAATTGCCGCCGTAGGCAACATCCGTGCTAACCGGGTTACTGGCCTGCAATCCGTACAAGCTCCCGCCGGGCTGCACGGCGGTATACAAGTTCGCGGTGGAGAGGGCCAATCCGGGCAAGCTAAACGCGCTAGCGGTGTTGGCCTTTTGAGCCGAAATTGCGCGGCTCCCGGGCCACTGGTCTCCGCGGGTGGCTCCGGTGAATGCAACCGCGCAAACGACGCCGTCGCGGTTCACGACCGTGGCCCACATATTTAGACCGAAGCCCCCATTAGACTGGACCTGCGCCAGCTTTAACTGGGTTTGCAGATCCGCATACGACGGCAGACCTCGGCATTGGCTATTGTTTTTATCATCTTTATCGTCGGCACGCAGTTCGGTACCCGAAAACAACATGACGCCAGCGAGGGCCAGTGAGACTCCATACTTGATACCAACGTTCATAGGAATTGCATCCTTTCACTCGATTTTGGAATTGGATGTTCAACAGCAAAAGTCTTCCAGGGTATGCTATCAAACCTTAAGACCACGCGGGGTCTGCTTCGCGTGCGCAACTGAGATAACTCGATGCTTGATGCTCTCCAGATCTCGGGAAGAACCCGTACGGGAGATTTCGCACGCAGGTTTCGCGCGCTACTCTTCCTCGCGAAGCGTCCTGAGGTAGCGGCTGGCTAGCGCGGATTCACCAACCGCAACGACGATGCGCATCCGCTGCATCTGCACCGCTACCAGCTTGACATCGCCGAGCTTTATGGCAAAGCGACTTCGGCGTAATTAAGGACACCTGTGGCCCGCCAGCGTAGACTTCACCGCCGATCAGCCGGGAGTGACACTATTCCACTGCCATGTCCAACAGCACATGGATTATGGCTTAACGCGCTGTTGCGCTACTCGTAACCGCCTAGGCGCGCCGCGTGCCGTTCTTGGCCTCGCGAATGATATGTTCCGCGGCGCGAAATGCCAGCGCCTGGATGGTCATGGTGGGGTGATTGCGCCCGCCGGTGACCAGATTGCTGCCGTCCACGACGAACAGATTCGGCACGTCGTGCGCCTTATGGAACTTGTCCACCACGGAAGTCTTGGGATCGTTCCCCATGCGGCAGGAACCCCGGTTGTGCGCGCCGCCGTGGCTTTCGCTTACTTTGGGCGCCCAGACCTTCTTCGCTCCCGCCGTCTCCAGAACTTCGATCGATTTCTGGCGGAAGAACTCCATGTTCTTCACATCATCAGGATGCGCCGACGAGGTAATACGCATGGCCGGCAGACCCCAGTCGTCCTTCACGTCGGGGTCGAGATCGACGCGGTTCGTCTCCAGCGGTAACTGCGTGACGAAGCACGTGATGGTCATCCGGTGGTTGGCCTCTTCGCGCAACGCTTTCTTGTAAGCGACGCCCCACCGAGCCGATCCCGGCGACAGCCCGTTGAGGCCCAATTCCAGAGGTGTCAGATAACCGCGCGCCGTCATGCGTCCCCCGCCATAGAATCCCCGTTTGGGATCCGATGGCACGTAGTCCACAATACCCGCGCCCGATATCACGCCTTTGTATTCGTTCAACGGATGTTCGAATAAAGCGCTGGCGCTGGCTCCATTGCCGAACATGACATACTTCCCAACCACGCCGTTTGAGTTCGCCAGGCCATCGGGGAAACGCGCCGACTTCGAGAGCAGTAGCAGACGAGCGGACTCGGTGCCGTTGGCCGACAAAATCACGTTCTTGGCCTTTTGGTGTACTTCACGCTTCTGCGCGTCGAAATAAACTACGCCGGTAGCGCGGCCGCTATTGTCCACAGTGATCTCGCGCACGTAGCTCTTTACGCGGAGCTCGCAACGGCCGGTCTTTACAGCGACCGGTATCACGGTGACCGCCGAACTGGAGCGCGCGCGTACTTGACAGCCATATCCTGAACAGATTCCGCAGTTGACGCACGCCTTGCGTCCCATATAGTCTTCGGAAATAATCGCCAGCGGCCCCGGCACCACGGTCAATCCCATCTTCGACGCCGCAGTCTTCATCAACGCGCCGGAACTCTTCAAAGGCATCGGCGGAACCGGATAATCTTTCGACATCGGAGCGACGAAGGGCGAGTTCACTCGCAAGCCGGAAATGCCCGTTTCCCATTCGGCCTGGGTGTAGTAAGGCTCCAGTTCCTCGTAGGTGATCGGCCAGTCGGCCATGCCGGTACCGGAAGGAATCGTCTGATCGTACGACGCTTCATGAAACTCATAGGGCAGATGCCGCCAACTGCTGCTGCCATAGGTGACGGTGCCGCCGCCCACGACGCAGCCATAGCTGTGATTCCCTGCAACCGCTTTTTCTTTGTCAGTCTTGCGGTAGGTGTTGCGCTGTGTCTGCGGATTGCTCATCAGACGATCGTCGTCGCTGAGATTCCGCTGCAGCCACTCGTCTTTGTTGTACTCCTGCTCGCGGCCGAATTTTCCCCAACCGCCCTGCTCCAGGATCACGACGGAGAATCCCGCAGTCGACAACTGCTTCGCCATGATGCCGCCGGCCGCGCCGGAGCCGATGATTATATAGTCAACTTCTTGTGAGGGCTTATACTGTTTCATATTTTTCCTCCCCGGTTCGCCGACATTTTCAAATATTCCGCGTCATAGTATCCGAACGGCGCCTTGTGATTCAGGGACCCGTCGTAGCCGATCAACTGCCAGCCTACTTTGTCGTGGTTGCCGCCATTCTCGGGGCGCGCAAAGAATCCGATGACGGTATGCATGCGAACCAAGTTGAAGAACGGCGTCTTCTCGATTTCGGTGAGCACCTTTATCTGCTGCTCTGAAGTGAGCGCCGAAAATTTGCCGGCGTTCGGATAGAGTTGCTGTGTCTTCGCCTGAAGATCCACCAGACCTTGCGTATAGACCGACTGGCTCTTTTTGGCAAAAGTCGTGAGCGCCCGGTCAATGAAGTATAAGCAGCGGGCTTCTTTCGCGCCGGGAGTATCATCGGTGGGGATGATCTGGTCCGCCATGGCTTCGATCTCCGCTGCTTGCTCAGCCGTGAAGAATGCCAGCTTTGGAGGCGCGCCCCCCAAGTCCGACTTGCTCGCGTATTGCTGAGCGGAAAGAATGTCATGGTAATGGGCTGCAATCCAAGCGGCGTTCAAGCTTCCCGCCGACTGGATCAGAAATGACCGTCGTGATTTTCCTTTAGTGCTCATGGTTTCCCCCTCATACTCTCAGGCGCTCCCGCCCGGCCGACGCCGGCGCTGAAGTTCTAACGTTTCGCATACTTCGTTACGCCACGCAACGTATTTTCCGCGGCGTATAAATTGCCGGAAGGATCGGCGACGATGCCTTCGCCCGCCGCCCCGTCCGGACTGTCAGTCTGATGACCCGGCACGAAAGCGGTCACCTTCCCGTCCTTGGCGCTGCCGATGCGAATGCCCTTTTTCCAGCCCGGATGATTCTTGGCCGTCGAATCGGCGTCAATGACATAAAGCTTATCTGCTTTATCGATGTATAGCCCGCTGGGCCGGCCGAACTGGCTCCATTCGGCGAGGAACTTGCCGTTCAAGTCGAAAATCTGCAAGCGGGCATTCCCCCGGTCGCAGACAAACAACCGGTTCCTGGAATCGATCGCCAGCGCGTGGGCGTTTCTGAATTCGCCCGGCCCCGAACCCAGCTTTCCCCACTCCTTGATAAACTTTCCATCCTTCGAAAATTTCACGATGCGGGTTATGTAGTCGGATGGCGCGTTCGGATTCTGCCCCGAATGACCGTCTGCTACGAAGATATCGCCGTTTGACGCCGTCACTACATCGGACGGTTCGTTGAAGTGATCCGGGCCGCCGCCTGCGACGCCCGCAGTCCCCAGGCGCAGCAGAACCTTACCATCCGACGAAAGCTTGATCACTTGATTGCCTTTGGTTCCGTCTTTGCTCGCCATCGCATCGACCACCCAGACATTACCGTCGCGATCTACGTGCAACCCGTGCGGGAAAACGAATAGTCCCGCGCCAATGCTTTTGATCGGCTTGCCGGTCGTCAGATCCAGCAGGTGAACCGGCGGAAGATCCGAACCTTCGCAGCTATTGACGCCGCAGCGGTCGATCGCCCAAATTTCATTGTGCGGGCCGATCTCGATACCTGCAGTAGAGCCCCAGGTTCTCTGATCCGGCAGCACCGCCCAATTCCGAACGGCAGCCTGGTAGGGATCGGCAAGGCCGGAGGCGGGGTCGGCCGTGGACTGTGCCAGAGCCAAGCTTCCACCCAACCCGACCGCAGCGACTACCACGAAAACAAATTTCATGCTGATCCCAGGCTCCTTTGCCCGAAATAAAGGACGGCTCTCAACGCTCCGCCTTTTCAACAGTGACCTTCGTTAGGTTACTCTAACTGAGCGCCCGAAACCAGGGGGCCCCACGTTTTTGCTTAAATCAACAAAGCGGCCGTAATCCGTCCTTAAGAGTCATTGGCAAGGCGCGGAACATATATGGGAGCGCGTTGGGCACGTTGGAAGAGTTCACCCTATGGGTGGCGGCCCGCAAACGGCGCATGGCGGACTTGTGCCCGTGGTTCTTGCGTCACCCTGAGCCCCTGGTGCGCGAGTGGATGCTTACGGACGGATTACGGAAGCGGATGCTGCGCAACCCCCGTGCGCTTGCAGAAGCATCTGGGATATTATAGGAGCCACCTATGAAAAAATTACTCTTGTTGTTGCCCTTGATTCCGCTGTTCGCTGCCGATCCGGCAGGGTTCGTGACGTGGAAATCGGGGGACTTGAAGTCCATAAAGGCTTCCGCAAAGCTGGAAGATTTCGGCAATCACAGCGGGCGTCCGACGTTTCGCGATAAGAGCGGGCTGTCGGAAGTCCACCAGGGCTGGACTGACATTCTCATCATTGAATCCGGCAATGCCACGATTGCGATTGGCGGCACACAAGTGAACCCGAAGACCACGGGCCCCGGCGAAACCCGTTCCGACACCACCACGGGCGCTCGCAAGGTTCCGGTCGCGCCCGGTGATATTCTGAACATTCCCGCCGGCGTGTCCCACCAATTCCTGTTGGCCCCAGGTACGACGGTGGCGTATTTCGCGATTAAGGTTCCTGCGAAATAGGCTGATCGTACTCGCTCTCAATCGCGCACCCGTGAGCTCGCACTATTTTGGAAATGCCTCCTCGGGTGCGCGAAGTAGTTTAATTACTGGAGCGCAATGGGCGGAGAGAAATGCGCTCCAAGGCAGTCACCGACATTTTAGACACCTGAGCCACGACAGCTTGATCACCGTCCCCGGCAATCAGGCAAAGAACTCACCCCTGGCACGCTAAACGCTAAACTCAAGAAAGCAGGTTTGAAGATGAGACTCGCCAAAGCTTTCGCGATGCACTTGCGGCTCACTTCAAGGTGATGCGCGAGATCGGCGACCCTCTCCCCGAACCCAGTTCTTCCATCGATTACGTAGAAGTCGCCGCATAGCGATCCTAACTGGTTCAAATATGGCGTTCGGCGTCGCCGGCAGACAATCTAACGCGAAAGGCCATACCTCGCGCGCATCATTTGATCGAACCCTCGATAGAAAAACCCTCAACCTTTTCAGCTTCATCCTGCCCTTGTTGGACGGCGGACTTTGTCGCGAGAAATTCTGAGACATCCATCTCGTACCAAGCGTCCTCGAAGAACATTCCACCATCATCGTACGGCAAGCGATGGCGCCGGCCACACAGCTTTATTTCTTCTCCGGCAGTAGCCCTGAACGCGACAGAAATCCGGTATCGATCTTGCCGGCGACGAACTCGGGATGCGCGAGGATCTTCTGGTGCAGCGGGATCGACGTGTATATCCCTTCCACCACGAACATGTCCAGCGCACGCCGCATGCGAGCGATGGCTTCGTCGCGGTTGGCGCCAAAGGTGATCAGCTTAGCGACGAGTGAATCGTAATACGGCGGAATCACGCCGTCGTGATACGCGGCGGTATCGACGCGCACGCCCACGCCGCCCGGCAGATTCAGGCCGGTGATGCGGCCCGGCGACGGAGTCAAAGTTTCCGGGTGCTCGGCGTTGATGCGGCATTCGAGCGCGTGTCCGCGTAACTGGATAGATTTGTCGGGCGGGAACGGCAGCATCTCGCGCAGAGTCTCACCGGCAGCGATGCGGATCTGGCTCTTCACTAGGTCGATGCCGGTCACCATTTCCGTGACCGGGTGCTCCACCTGAATGCGCGCGTTGACTTCGATGAAATACAGGTTGCCGTCCGCGTCCATCAGAAATTCCACGGTGCCCGCGTTAGTGTAGCCGATAGCCTTGAGCGCCACCCGCAGTGACTCCGAAATGCGCCGGCGTAGCTCCGCATTCACCGCGACCGACGGCGATTCCTCGATCAGCTTCTGGTGACGGCGCTGGATGGAGCACTCGCGCTCGCCCAGCACTTCGACGTTCCCATGGTTATCCGCAAGAATCTGAAACTCGATGTGGCGCGGATTCTCCACCAGCTTCTCGATATACATATCGCCATTGGAAAACGCCGCCGTGGCTTCGGTCTGGGCTTGCATCATCAGATGCGGCAGTTCCTCCGCGCTGCGCACCACACGCATGCCTCGCCCGCCGCCGCCCGCCGATGCCTTCATCATGACGGGATAACCGATGCCCCCGGCCACTTCCAGAGCTTCTTCAACGCTCGCGAGAACGCCCTTCGATCCCGGCAGGATCGGCACGCCGGCCTGCTCCATCGCGGCGCGCGCCTGCTGCTTCAGCCCCATGCGGCGGATCACCTCGGGCTTGGGTCCGATGAAGGTGAGGCCTGACGTCTCACACACTTCGGCGAAGTCGGCGTTCTCGGAAAGGAACCCGTAGCCCGGATGAACCGCGTCGGCATTGGTAATTTCGGCGGCGCTGATGACGGCTGGAATGTCGAGATAGCTGCGCGAGCTCTTGGCCGGCCCGATGCAGATGGCCTCATCCGCAAAGCGCGTGTGCAGGCTGTGGCGGTCGGCCTCGGAATACACCGCCACCGTGCGAATCCCCAGATCTTTACAAGCGCAGATGACGCGCAGAGCAATCTCGCCGCGGTTGGCGATCAAAATTTTATTAAACATCTCAGGCGCGCCCTAGCGCGGGCGGATGGCGAACAAGGCCTCGCCGTACTCCACCGGCCGCCCGTTCTCTACCAGTTTGTGAACCAGGGTCCCGGCTATCTCCGCCTCGATTTCATTCATCAGCTTCATCGATTCGATAATGCACAGCACCTGGCCGGGCTCCACTGCATCGCCCACCTTCACGAACGGCCCGGCTTCGGGCGAGGCTGCGTCGTAATAGGTTCCGACAATGGGCGACTTGATCAGCGTATGGCTAGGGTCCGCGCCCGATCCCTTGGGCCCTGCCACAGCGGGCGTCGGTGCGAGCGGTGCAGCAGCGTGAGCGTGCGCCGCGGTCGGTGCTGAGTGGGAGGTCAACTCGTGGGAGGTTAGCGCCCGGCGCAAGCGCAAACGATTCTCGCCGCGCTGCACTTCCATTTCCGCGACACCGCTCTCGTCGAATATCTGCAGCAGCTCTTTGATCTCTTGGTTGGTCATTGATAAGAATGTGAATTACAGTTGTACAAATTCCTTGGAGGTAGGCGTCAGCACTTCGCAGCCATTCTTTGTCACCAGCACCGTGTCCTCGATGCGAATCCCGGCCAGCCCTTCAATATAAACACCGGGCTCGATGGTAATAGCCATGCCCGCCTGCAACCGGGTCTTGTCTTTCTTGCCAAGCCGCGGCGGCTCATGAATTTCGAGGCCCAGGCCGTGGCCGGTGGAGTGAACGAAGGCTTTATCCAGCTTGTGTTTTTTCAAAACGCGCCGCGTTGCCGTATCGACTTTACCGGCTGTCGTGCCTTCGCGAACAGCCTCGATTCCAGCCAACTGGGCTTCGAGTACAGCGCGATACATCTCCCGAATCTTCTTTGAGGGCGAGCCGAGGTGGACCACGCGGGTCATGTCGCTGGCGTAGCCTTCCAGACTCGCGCCCATATCGATCAATAGTAGTTCATGGTTGCCAACCTGATGGGCGGTAGGATGCGAGTGGGGCAGCGCCGAATGTGGTCCGGCGGCGACGATGGTGTCGAAGGACGGCTTTTCCGCGCCCAACATTTTCATCTGAAATTCAACTTCGGCCGCCACATCCAGTTCGCGCACGCCGGGGCGGATCCGCTTCAACACGCGGGCGAAAGCTTCGGAATTCAGGTTGACACTGCGGCGGATGGTGTCGATTTCGGCAGGCGACTTCACCATGCGGCGCTCTTCAATGATGCGGCCCACTGGAACTAGAGAAACGCCGAGAGGAAGGTCTTCTTTTAGGCGCTGGTAAGCATCGTATTGCGTCCAACCGCTTTCGAAGCCAATTTTCTTCAGACGCTTGCGCTTAATGACCTGGATGACTCCAGCAATCAACGGACCTTTGACGATGTGCACATGGCCGGCGATATTCTGCCGGGCGCTGATCTCGTAGCGGGGATCGGTGAAGAAATGAGCTTCGGACGCCAGCAACAGAATCAGCCCGTTGGAGCCGGTGTAACCCGACAAGTAGCGAACGTTTGCCGGAGCGCTCACCAACAGGGCGTCGGCCTTGAGTTCCGGCAGTCGCGCGGCAACGTCGCGGCGGCGCTGGCCGATCTCGGCGGTGGCATTTTTGACCAAACTGTTATTCTAGCGCGGTAGCGCAGTCCGCCAGACGTTAGCCGTGCCGCACGGGCAACCTTTGCGTGCTGCCCTTGAAAATATGGAACAAGTACCAATAGGACGGAAAGAGCACCACCACGCCTGCCGCGAGCGCCCACAACAGCGCCTGCATGGTCGCCTGCGGCGCGGCACTGTTTTGAATCGTCAACTCCGGCCGCACCAGGTAAGGATATTGCGCCAACGCCCAGCCCCACAAAATCAGCGCGACTTGACCGGCTGCGCAGACGCGTGCCCAGTGGAAACGGCGCGCCCAGAGTGTTGCTAAGGTGCCCAGCGCCGCAACCGCAGTGGAGATCTGCAAAGGCCAGGTCCACCAACTGTTGGCCAGCCGCTCTCTAATGGCGGCCGCGTCGTGTTGGGAGAGCAGAAATACCACCAAGGCCACCAAAGCCGCGACGATCTCACAGGCGATCGCTCGTCTGCGGAAATCGTTTTGCAAAGCTGCGTCATTGGTTTCAAGCGTCAAATAAACGGCCGCCAACAGCGCAAACAGCACCAGAGCGAACAAGCCGACGGCGAAGGGAAACGGCGCGACCCAGGTAAAGAAATACGCCGGCGACACATCCACGCCGGGGGCATGGATGGAACCCGAAGAAATCGCACCCACCGCTACACCCAGCATAATCGGCGTAAATAAGCTCGCGAGTGCGAAAACGCGCCCCCATCGTCCGTGAGCTTGGCCCGTGTCGTAAGCCCTAAAGATAAACGTAGAACCACGCAGCACGATCCCGAGCAGCAACAGAAGAAGCGCCACGTGCAAGGATGTCGAAATCAACGCGTACGCCTGCGGAAAGGCGCTGAAGAGCAGCACTACAACCAGGATGAGCCAGACGTGATTCGCCTCCCAGATTGGTCCAATGGCTTTCGCGATTAACTCCCGCTGACCTTGGGCGCGCGGTCCGCGAGCGAACAGGTCCCAGACGCCACCGCCGTAGTCGGCTCCGGCAAGCAGCACGTAAAACGTCAAGGACACCATCATCACGCCGCCCAACAGCAATTCAAGCGATAGCATTAGCGCAGGACCTCTCCGCCGCGAGGCTGCGGCTGGCCGCCGCCGGGACTTTCCCGCACCTGCCGCACCAGCAGCATGACTACAATTACCGCCAGAACTAAATACAGCACCGTGATGGTTAGAAACGGCACGATCAACCCGGGCATGGGCGTCACCGCATCGGCGGTTCGCATGACGCCTTGAATGATCCACGGCTGCCGGCCCAGCTCCGTGACGAACCACCCAGCCTCGACCGCGATAAAACCGAGAGGGGCGGATGCCGCTACAACCCACAGGAAGACGCGGGAGTCGGCGATCGAGGGCGATCTCCATTGCCGCCATGCAGCCCACAGCGCGATGAATGTCATCGCCGAGCCGAGCGCGACCATGATCTGAAACGAAATGTGTACCGGTGCGATCGGAGGCCACGCGTGGCGTGGAAAGTCGTTGAGGCCGCGCACCTGCGCATCGGCATTGCCGTAGGAGAGGTAGCTCAGCAACCCCGGAATCTCGATCGCGTAACGGGTCCGACGCTGTGCGACGTCGGGCCAGCCACCCACGCGGAGTGGCGCATGTGACTCCGTTTCGAACTGGCCTTCGGTGGCGGCGAGCTTCACAGGCTGGTGCTGAGCCACGGACTTCCCCAGGAAATCCCCGCTGAGCGGTTGCAGGATCGCGCCGGCCCCGCCGACCATCAACGCAAGCTGCAAGGCGCGTAAATGGAATCGGTTGCCCATGTCGCTCAGAAGCGCGTAGGCATGAATGCCCGCCACCACGAAGCCGGTAGCGGCATAAGCGGCCAGCAGCATATGAATCGACTGCGGCCACGCGGAGGGGTTGAACATGGCCGCCATGGGGCGGACATCGGTCGGTTGACCGTTGACGAGAATAAAGCCGGCCGGAGTGTTCATCCAGGCGTTCGCGAATACCACAAACATTCCGGATGCCGCGCCGGATGCGGCCACCAGCACGCCCGCGGTCAAGTGCGCCTTGGGAGGGACACGGTCCCATCCGTAGAGATAGACGCCGAGGAAAATCGCCTCTGCAAAAAAAGCGAACCCTTCCAGCGAGAACGGCATGCCGATAATGGCTCCGGCCCAGCCCATGAACTTCGGTCACAACAGCCCCAACTCAAACGACAACACCGTTCCGGAAACCGCGCCCACCGCGAAGAATACAGCCGTGCCTTTGGCCCAGCGCTTCGCCAGCAGCAAATCGACTTCATCACCGCCGCGCAGCCAGCGCCATTCGGAGAGCGCCATCAGGAGCGGCATGCCCATGCCAACCACCGCGAACACAATGTGGAACGCCAGCGACATCGCCATTTGGGAACGCGCGGCTAGCAGATCGCTCATGGGTCCTGGGCCTTCCCCTCGATCATAGGCGCGGCGCCCCGCAGCAGGCGACTAAAAATCGTGCGCTACAGTACGCGATAGCAGTCTTCGGCGGCAGGAGCCATCTGAATATCGCCAAGATCCTTCAAGTGCGCAATGAGCGTTGCCCAACGATCTTTGGTAATGCTGCCCAGGCCATTGCTTCGTGTCTCGTCGGTTTCAATCAACGGCCTCTGAGCTTCAGCGACTTCGTCGAACACGTCCAGCGCCATCGACGGGTTCAGTTGGTTCATGCGCTGGTTGGTGGGCTTCGGGTTGTCCAGATACAAGCGCCATCCTTCGCGAACCGCAGCTACCATGGCCTTCGCGCGCTCCAGATCCTTACGCAGGAAATCGCCCGACGTGGCCAGAACTGTTGTGTACGGGTTGTAGCCCGTATCCGAGACCAGGAACACATGCACGTCGGCGCCCTGACGCTTGGCAGTCAGCGGCTCTGACGTGATGAAGCACTGCTGGGCGAAGTTTTTGTCAGCGAGAAATGCGCTGATGTCGCCTCCCGGTGAGGGGACGATCTTCACCTTGTCGAAGCCATATTTCTTTTCGAGCAGGCGTGAGTAGGGAAGCCCCCGTTGCAGCGCGACAGTTCCGCCACTCCTCATCAAATCGGCGAGGCTCGCCAGCTTGCGCGACGCGTGAACCATGATGCCCTGCGGATTGTTCTGAAACACTGCGAACAGCGCGACCACGTCGTTGCCATGGGAACGTGCCACCACCAGTTCATCCGCGGAGACGACGCCGAATTCAGCCGATCCCGCTCCTATCATCTGGATGGTGGGCGTACCCGCGCCGCCTGGCAGAATCTCGACGTCCAGGCCGTGAGCCTGGTACGGCGCCGCGTAGAATCCGCCGAACTCCGGGTCGGGTTTCCAGTTGAGCGCCAGCCGGATCTTCCCCGGCGATTTCCCGCACGCGGAGAGTAGGGGGATCGCAGGCGTGATCCGCAGAAAGCTTCTTCTATTCACTGATTGATTCTCCCATGTATGCTGTATAAAAGTCGTTTGGCAGATGCACACTTGGTCCATGATCACGGCCGCGGCGGTGCTGGCAGTGGACGCGTCCGCTCAAGAACCGTCACGGACTGTCGCGGTTTTAGTATTTCTCACTCCAGGTGTCCCGATATCGCTCGATACGATTCAGGAATGGGTCACGAAGAACACCGACGGAAGCTCCGCGACTGTAGTTGAAAAGGCGAAGTGTATCGCGACTCGAGTGGAAGAACGCGAACCGAAATCGAGTTTCCGGACGATTTCGGAGACCCGCTCCCACCGGTTCTAATAACTAATTCAGTAGACGGTTTCGTGGCTTTACTGGAGACGTCGAAAAAGATTGCGAACCGCATGAAGACTCCGATCGGCGCGTCTGGCGATTTCGGCGTGAGTATTGGTCCAAACGGACTGAGCGGCGTACCCGGCAAGCATACGCAGAAATCCGAGGATCTCGGCAGGCAAACCATTGGGGACATCGAATTCCAGGGCTCTCGGATGACAACCACATCCGACGACCAGCCTTCATTGGTCGCGGTAGACGAGCTGTGGATTTCGAAGGACCTCGGGCTGATTGGATTGGTAAGCCACTTAGGTCCCGACGGAAAATTCACTGCCCGAATTCAGAATCCGCACCGCATGGCTCCTGATCCCGTCCTCTTCACCATTCCGTCAGATTATAAAATCCGTGATTTGGAGTGACCTACTGTTCGCTCGCGTGCCATCGCCGTAATGTAAGATAGCTCACGAGATTGATCAGTCCGAAGAGCGCCAACCCCAGCACCGATGCCAGCAGTACTGCGGCGAACACTTTATCCACTCGTTGCTGGGTCCGCGCCACGTCAACCACAGATCCCAGTCCCTGCCCGCCGATGAATTCTCCGACAATCGCGCCAATCACCGCCAGCCCCGATGCCACCCGCAGTCCCGTCAAGATCTGCGGCAATGCCGCCGGGAAGCGCAGTTTGAAGAGCGTCACCAAGGTCGAGGCGCCATACAGGCGGAACAAATCCCGCAGCGCGGGCTCGGTCGAGAGAATGCCGTTGAGCGTATTCGCGATCACCGGAAAGATCGACACTACGAACGCCGACGCCACCACCGTGCGTGCGCCGTATCCAAACCAGATCACCAGCAGCGGCGCGATCGCAATGATCGGCACCGTCTGGAAGAACACGGCGTAAGGATAGAACGCCCGCCGAATCGCGCGCGACGACGACAGAAACACCGCAATCGCGATTCCCGCCACGGTACTCAGGAGAAATCCCGCCAGTGCGCTTGCCGATGTGGTGAGCAGCGCCCCAAACAGTTCCGCGCGGCTTTCGATCATCGCGCGCAAGACCGAACTGGGAGCCGGCACCAGGTACGCCTTCACTAAGCCATAGCGCACGGCGAATTCCGCGGCCGCCGTCACAACCAGCAGCGGGATCAGCGCGGGGATGATCGCGCGCAACC
>JBDTTL010000066.1:0-17900 GCA_039930665.1 Acidobacteriota bacterium | reverse complement strand
CGACCAATCCAGGTATTGAGTGGTATCGTGAGTTTCCCAAAACTTTCGCTCGGCCGCCTCCGAGGGGAATTCAGGAATTGGCCAGAGGCGCTTTTTCATTTCCCGGCCGCCGCTCCAGCCGCTGCCGCTTTCGTGTAGATCAAGATATGCTGGCGCGGCAGGATTTCTATCACAGGTCCTAATTTGAAGCCCTCGGCCTCCACTTCGGTTTTCGCCTGGGCCACGCTCATTTTATGATCCGCCAGGATGGGGATGGCGGGGTCCTCCTTGCGATATTCGAGTTGAACCAGGCGTCCGTCGGGCTTGAGCGCCTGCCGAATCCCTTGCAGCATTTTCTGCGGCTGCGAAAACTCGTGGTACACGTCCACCAGGATGATCAAGTCCATCCGGCCGGGCGGCAGCTTGGGGTCGGTCTCGCTCCCCACCACTGTCTCCACGTTTGTGACTCCGCCCGCGACGGCGTTGTTGCGCAGCAGGATCAGCATCTGCGGCTGCAGATCGTTGGCGTAGACCTTGCCAGTCGCGCCCACGCGCTTAGCCATGCGCAGCGACACATAGCCGGTGCCCGCGCCGACTTCCGCGACTGTCATCCCCGGCTTCAGCCCGATGGCGTTGAGCGCGCCCTCAAGATTTTCCTCGGATTCCCGCTCCGGGCGCTCCAGCCAATCAGCGCCGCCGTAGCCCATGACGTTGGCGATGTGACGGCCGGTGATTGGATGCGTCGCTTGGAAGGCGGGCGCGCGCACCAGCGACGCGCCCAGCAGCGCGAGAAGCGCCGCCAGCGGAGCAATTTTGCAGCAGTACCGGCACCACTCGATTTGCCTTCCGTCACGATTCCCGCTAGATTGTGGATTGATCATGCTTAAATGCCCGGCGCTGCCTACATTATGCCTCTTGACGCTCGCACTGGCTGCCGGACTTCCACTGGCAGGGTGCAAGAAGCAGGAACCGCCGCGGATGAATTTCCAGATGGGTGATCCGGCTCTCGCCAGCCCTCTAATTTACAACGTCGTGCAAACCGCCTGGCGCACGCAGCTCGGAGACATATTCAAGGTGCGCGTTCCAGAGCACCGCTTTCTGCTGATCACGCTCTCCGTCACCAATGGCGGCGGACATGCCGTATCGGTCCCCTTCTTTACTCTGGAGGGAACTGACCGGAAGGAGTACCAGGAGTTGGAGAGCGGCGACGGCATTGACAATTGGTTCGGGGTGCTGCGGGAGGTAGCGCCGGCCGACACCAAGCAGGGAATCCTCGCTTTTGACGTACCCCTCGGCTCTTACCGCCTGCGTCTTACCGACGGAGGCGAACCGGGAACGGAGAAATTTATATGGGTCGAAATTCCGCTGCGCATGGACACGGATTCCACGATCGGCATGCCTCTGCCCGGACCCAGGTAATTGGCCTGGGTTGGCCGGCGGCGTGGGTCGGCGCCACCTTCCTGAGTGCGTTTCTGTGTGCTGCGTTTCTGTGTGCTCCCGTGCCGGCCTTCGCCGCGTTTTCCGTCGACCGCATCGCGCTGCATCAGTTCGAAGATGGACCCGAGCTGGGCGCCAATCATGACTTTCTGCCCGGAGAAACCATCTTTTTCAGTTGCCGTCTGGCCGGATACCAGCCCGCAGTCACGGGCGACAATCAGCGCAGTGTCAAATTGTCCTGGACTCTGGCGATAACCGATCCCGCCGGGCTTCCGCTGGTACCCGGCACGAATGGCGAAATCGCGGAACCCCTCGCGCCGCAGGACAAGAACTGGTATCCGAAGTTTCTGCACCATTTCAATATCCCCCCCTTCGCCCCCGGCGGGACCTATCACATTAAAGTCACGGCGCGCGATGAAGTTGCCAAAGCCGATCTCACGTCGCAAATGGAGTTCCAGGTGCGCGGACATGCGGTCGAGCCCAGTTCGACTCTGACCGCCCGCAATCTGCGGTTCGTCAAGGATGAAACCGACGGACCGGCGCTGGAACCAGCGGTTTATCATCCCGGTGAGACACTATGGGCGCGCTTCGATATCGCCGGCTATAAGTACGGTGACAAGAACCACTACTCGGTGGAATATGGACTGGCGATCCTGCGTGAGTCGGGCGAGCAGGTATTCGCCCATCCGGCGGCGGCCGCCGACTCGAATGAAGGATTCTATCCGCAGCGCTACGTCCCGGGCGCGGTCAGCTTGAACCTGCAGCCCAACGTTCCCGAGGGCGCCTACACGCTAGTGATCACGATGACTGACAAAGTCAGCGGACAGACGGCGGAGACGCGCGGCGAGTTTCGCATCCAGAAATAATTGTGGATGCGCGGCGCGGATAGTGGATCAGTTTCCGGTTGCGTTTTCGAAGGCCAAGTGGCGTTATTGACGTGAAGCGGACATCACCGGACGAATTGCGAGAATAGATTCGATTCCCGTACTCTCAAGCATGCGACGATTTATCAGTCAGCTCGCGAAATAGCCATGTCTTGGCCATTTTCCAGTCACGCAAGACCGTCTCTGGCGAGATCTGCAGGACTTCTGCAGTCTCCTCGACGCTTAGGCCGCCGAAGTAACGCAGTTCCACGACGCGGCCTTTGCGCGGGTCTATCTTGGTCAAAGACGATAGCGCCTCATCGAGGGCCAGCATCTCAACTCCGCGGGCCCGAGTCCCAAGCAACGCCTCATTCAACGGGACTCGAACAGCTTCGCCGCCCCGCTTGGTGTACCGGCGGTTACGCGAGTGGTCTACGAGAATGCGGCGGATGATCTGCGCGCACAGGGCAAAGAAGTGAGTTCGTTTCTCACAGTGGATGCCACGCGCCCGAATTAGTTTAAGATACGCCTCATTTGCCAAGGCAGCGGATTGGAGCGTGTGATCAAGGGAGTTCCGGCCGAGATGCTGCCGAGCAATTCGCCGCATCTCCGGGTATAGCACAGATACAAGGTGCTTTAGCGCCTCCTCGTCACCGTCACTCCAGGCGACAAGCAGGCCACTAATATCCTCCGGACCCTCGGAAGTCATGACGACTCCCCGATCTTATCACGAAGAAATCTCACTGACCGTGACAGTTTGCTGAGCGAATTCCCGGTATTACTGGTGTCGGAGTCGCACCACGATTCTTAGGAGTAGTATCATGTCGAGAAACATAGCTGTAGCCCGAATTTCCACTTGGCTGGCGATTTCTGTGTTGCTGGCCCCGCCCGGTACTAGTGTTTACGCGCAGCACGCAGGTGGCCCTCCTGGGAGCATCGTCTTCTACAGCGCGCGGAACGGGCATGCAAATAACCAAATCTATGTCATGAATACCGATGGGAGCAACCCGGTCCGCATTACCTACGATACGGCAATTGACGTAGATCCCGATATCTCGCAGAACGGAAAACAGATCGTATTCACGTCGAATCAGACCGGAAACAACGACATCTTCGTTCAAGACCGGTCAGGTGTCGTACGAAACCTGACAAACAACCCCGCTAACGACGAGTGGGCACGGTGGTCCCCCAACGGCGAGCAGATCGTTTTCGGCAGCAATCGCGATGGCGGCGTCTTCGAGATCTACGTAATGAACGCGGACGGAACTGGCAGTCCGACACAGCTCACCAGTACTCCCATACTTGGCAGGTACCCGAGTTGGTCGCCAGATGGCAAGCAGATTGTGTTCCGGCGGGGCATTGATATCTATACGATCAACGCGGATGGAAGTGGCTCCCCTATTCCACTCACCAGCGAAACTATGCCCAGTTTCGCCCAGATGCCGGTCTGGTCTCCCAACGGGAAGTACGTCGCATTCATGAGCTTCCGCGAAGGATATTGTTCCGTGTTCCGGATGACTGCTGACGGGAGCGAGCAGATCAATCTCACGCCAAAAGACCCTGCCGACCCCGCGGGGAAGTGGTGCAGCAGGGCGCCGTCATGGTCGGCCAACGGGCATGAGATCTTTTTCATGTCCTTTCGGCCAAGTACCAGCGGCCAAAACGAGATCTTCGTCATGAATATGGACGGGACAAATGTTCGTCAGCTCACCGATACGGGTACAAGTGGCAGCCCACGGGCACGATAGACCGGGCACCCCACATCGGCGGGGTTCTGCGTCCCGTGAGCGGAAACGGACGCTCATTCCGAAGCCGCGGGGAGTAGCTATCTAGCGGGCGCAGCGGCAAGAACGGTTACGCCACTCCCTTGCGAGAGACCGGAGCACGGCGTAAACTGAAAGCCCAAAAGTTAGTCCAGCGATCAGCGCGAAGGCGGCACAATGTTGATCGATCGATGGCGGACGGTCGAGAGCTTGTATAACACGGCGCGCGAGCGGAGACCCGAGGATCGGCGCTCTTACCTCGAAAGCGCCTGTGGCGGCGACGAGGAGCTTCTGCGTGAAGTGGAGTCGCTTCTCGCCAATGAGGAAATGGCCGAGGGGTTTCTGGAAGCCGATGAATCCGAAGCAAGGTGGGAGGCACGGGAAGCCTCGGTTCCGTCGGGCGAAATAATCGGACCTTACGTAGTTCTGGAGTTCCTCCGGGCGGGCGGAATGGGAGAAGTATACAAAGCCCGCGATACCCGGTTGGACCGCGCGGTCGCCATCAAGTTTTTGCCGTACGCCTTCGCCACCGATCCAGCGGCGCTCGATCGTTTCCAGCGCGAAGCTCGCGCTGCCTCGGCATTGAATCACCCTCGGATCTGCACCGTACACGACATCGGCGAACAGAAGGGGCGGCCCTTTTTCGTGATGGAATTGCTGGACGGGCAATCGCTTAGGGACCGCATGTCGGGCAAGCCTGTGCCGGTCCCGGAACTTCTGGATTTCGCGGTGCAGATCGCCGACGCTCTTCGGGCGGCCCATGCCAAGGGAATTGTTCACCGCGATATCAAGCCGGCGAACATATTCATCACGGCTGGAGGACAAATCAAAATCCTGGACTTCGGTCTGGCGAAGCTGGGCAGAGAACCCCATCGGGCAATCGCGAAGATATCCGAGATTGACAAGACTGTCACCGGAATCACGCTTACGCGTCCCGGCAGCGTCATGGGTACGCTCGCGTATCTTTCGCCCGAGCAAGCGCGCGGGGAAGAAGTGGACGCTCGTACCGACATCTTTTCTTTCGGCGTCGTGTTGTATCGGATGGCGACGGGCCAACCGGCCTTTCGCGGCGAAACCTCGGCAGAGTTGATCGGCGCGATTCTGCACAAGGAGCCCGCGAAGCCATCGGCACTCAACCAGGCAGTGTCTAGCGGATTGGAGCGCATCATTCTCAAGGCGCTTGAGAAGGATCGCGCCGTTCGGTATCAATCTGCGGGCGACTTGTCGGCTGATCTAGAAACGCTTCAGCGGACCGTCCAGGGGGCTCCCAGAACTCGGCGTTGGCTGCTGGCGTCGTCAGGCGCTGCAGCCGCGGCGCTCGCTGGCGGCGCATTGCTCACGCGGCTTCCGATCTTCAAGCAGAGGCGGAAACCTATGGTCGCGGTGCTTCCCCTCGAGGATGCCAATTCCGATCCGAAGGAGAGCTACTTCGATTCGGGCTTGCATGCAGAGATGATCGCGATCCTCGGGCGCCTCTATCCCGAGGGCCTAGGCGTAATCGCGCAGTCCTCGATGAAACGGTACCTCGGAGCGGACAAATCGATCAGCCAAATCGGGAGCGAACTGAAAGCCGATTATGTAGTGAAGGGAGGAATCCGCCGCGATGGAGACCGAGTCCACTTTACCGCGCAGTTGATCCGCGTAAAGGACCAGACGCAGCTCTGGATGGACAGCTTCGATCGCGATGTGCGCCATGTTATGGCTGTGCAGGTGGAAATTGCACAGGCCGTGGCGCAAGGAATCGAGCGTAGCCTTAAGCCAAATCCCCAGGTGCAAATGGCTCTGGCTCGGCCCTTGGACCCGGCGGCTTACGAAGCCTATCTTCGTGGGGATTTCGACCAGGCGATCGAACTCGATCCGTATTATCCTCGCGCCTACGTAGCACTCGCGGGCAAGATTTATTTAGGCGCCCTATTCGGATTTCGGCCCCCGCAAGCTTTCGCGCGCGTGGTCGATTTGGCCTCGAAGGCAGTCGATCTCGATCCCCTGCTCGCCGATGCGCACGCGATCCTCGCGTTAGGCAAACTTCATGCACAGTTCCGGTGGCGCGAGGCCGAGGAAGGCTTCCGGCGCGCGGTCAAATTGGACCCCGGCAATGCCGCCGTTCATCACGGGTTCGCGCACTTCCTGTTGTGGGCAAACCGCGGGAAGGAATCGGCCGAGGAGTGCAGCCTGGCGCTCGACCATGATCCTTACGACCCGGACTTAATGGCGTGCAAAGGCTGGCACGATTTATGGGCCGGCAACTACGATAGCGCAATCGAGTCGACGCGGCGCTCGCTAAATTTTGGCGATAACGGCTTGGCATCCCTGGTGATGGGCTGGACGTACGAGCAAAAGGGTATGTATCAGGAGAGCATCTCCGCGCTGCAGAAGGCGTTCCCTAGCACGCCACGGACGGCATCGGTCGCCCACGCGCTGGCCCGCTCCGGAAAGCGCGACGCAGCCGAAGATCTGCTGTCGCAGTTGCTGGACGATGCCAAGAAGAAATACGTCTCCGCCTACGATTTCGGAGTGATTTACACCGGACTCGGCGACAATGGACGCGCCTTAGACTGGTTCGACAAGGCCTACCAGGAGCACTCGGGCTTCCTGGTGTACGCACTCCTCGACCCGCGGCTTAAGCCACTTCGTGGCGAGGCACGGTTCCAAGCTCTCTTGCATCGCGTTGGCTGGACGAATACAGGGGTGTGAGCCCTGTAACTCCATCGCTGGTCGAGGTGCAGGGATAGGCGGCCCATGTAGCCGTTACTTAGCTCTACTCTCCACGGTCTTAGCTGTTCTTTGAGCGGTAATTCGCGATAAACGCCGTTCTCGGAAGCTAGCGGTCGGAACCCCAGGGTGTAGTAGCAAATAGAAAACTGACCGCCCCGCACCCCGTGTTACACTGAAAATCGCACCATTTCTAGGAGTTCTCGCGTGGATCGTCAAACCCGTAAAGGCCTGAAGACCGATAAGTTCGCCGAGGACGTTTTCGACGTATTCGAATGGGCCTCGACGCATAAAACCAAAGTGATCCGCTACGGTGTGGCCCTCGTCGCAATCGTGCTCATCGTAGTGGGAATCGTGGCTTACAACCGGTCGCAGGCCAGCACCCGCCAGGAGGCGCTCTCCAAGTCGCTACGCGTTGAGGATGCCACCACCGGTAGCACTATCGAGCCGACTTACCTGCACTTCGATACGGAAGCCGAAAAAACCAAGGCCAAGGTGCAGGCGTTCACCGAGCTTTCATCCAAATACAGCGGTACGCAAGAGGGCGCCATCGCCGACATGTATCTGGCGAGCTATGCCGTCGATCAAGGCAACCAGGGAGAAGCCGAGACGCGCTACAAGCGAGTTGTCGCAGACGGGCCCAAGCCCTACGCCAGCTTGGCGCGGATGGCGTTGTCCCAGATCTACATTTCCGAGGGCAAGACGGCGGATGCCGAGAAGGTACTGCGCGATGCCATCGCCAATCCTTCGGCGACGGTCTCCAAGGAACAAGCGCAGTTGGCGCTGGGCGAGATGCTGTCCAAATCCAATCCCACTGAAGCGCACAAGTTGCTCGATCCGCTGCGCACCTCGGCTCGAGGAACCATCAGCCGCATGGCGATCGTGGCTTCGGCGAACATCGCACCGGCGGAGTCGCCCGCCCCTCCGCCGGCCAGGTGACGGCCGGCACTGAGTGAGGCCCTGACCCTGACCGCAGCGCTCGCCCACTTGCGATTCCCGTTGGAGCGATCCCGCGGACGCCGCTACCCGGAACTGGCTCATCCCTACCGTAATCCTTTTCAGCGCGACCGCGATCGGGTGGTGCATGCTCGCGCATTCCGCCGTCTGGAAAACAAAACCCAGGTATTCACCGCGGGGGTTTCGGATCACTTCCGCAACCGCCTGACGCATACCATCGAGGTCTCGCAGATCGCCCGCACCGTGGCTGGAGCCCTAGGCGTGGATGAAGATCTCACCGAAGCTCTGGCGCTGTCGCACGACATCGGCCATCCGCCCTACGGCCACTCCGGCGAAGAGGAATTGGACCGCCTGATGCGCCCTTTTGGCGAACGCTTCGATCACAATTTGCAGGCGCTGCGCATCGTGGAAACGTTTGAAAGCCGCTACGCGCGGTTCCCGGGGCTGAACCTGACGTTTGAAGTTCGCGAGGGCATCGCCAAGCATTCGCGCGATTTTGAGCCGGGAGAGATTGCGGAGCTGGACGAATACCTGCCCGGGCTTCGCCCGCCGCTGGAGGCGCAATTAATCGATGCCTGCGACGAGATTGCCTACGATACCGCCGATCTGGATGACGGCTACTACGCGGGTCTCGTCACCATGGAGGCCGCTTGCCGGGCTTCCGATATGTTCCGAGAGTTGGAGGAGGCTGCCAATATGCAGTTCCCCGGCGCTCCGGAGCGCGTGCGCATGCACGAGGTGGTGCGCGGGTTAATCGACTGGCTGGTTTCGGGATTGATAGAGGGAACCGTCGCCGCCGCTCAAGAGTTCGCGGACGTGGACGCCGTACGGGCGCATCCCGAGCGCGTGGTGCGCTTTACTCCGTCCACCAAAGAGGGCGCGGCGCATTTGAAGCGTTACCTGCGGACCGAAGTGTATGAGTCGGGCCAGCTAGTGCGGGAGCGCCAGCATTCAGTCGAGCGTATTGCACGCCTGTTCGAGTTACTGCTGCGGCAGCCCGACCTGATGCCGGCGGCGTATCGGGAAGAGTCCGCAAGTGAACCGCTGCAGCGCCAGGTGTGCGATTACATCGCCGGGATGACTGACGGGTTTTTCGCTCGGACCTGCGATCAGTTGGGGATCTGAAAAAGAGGAAAAAAAGGAAAAAAAGGGACGGAGCCTGATTATGAAAGCATAATGAGGCTCCGTCCCTCTTTTTTGGGCGCACGCACCCTCCTAGTCCGTCTAGTACTTTCTTTCACTTGGCTACCAGCGCAGAGCCCTCTTAAACTGCTCCGACGTTGCGTCTTGAAAAATACCAACTAGGAGGTATATGTTTGTAACTTTCACTGCAATATACTTTCTCTAATTCCCCGTTACGACACGACGGACGCTGGAGTCGCTCTCCAGACTAAGGCGTCCGTCTTTCTCCCTTTTATTTGAGATTGGCGGGGACCGCTGTATTTGCGCCGGCCGCGAGGAGCACGATCTTATTCCTTAAAAACGCAAATTTCCTGCCGTTTTCATCGATCACATTCACTTGCGAGATATATTGGCCGGGCGGCAACTTGGCCAGCGGAATCTGGAAGGCGAACTGTGCCACGCCGGGCCGCGATGTGGCTAGCTTATTGAGCCGCAGCGGCCGCGATGTGAAGGCCGTGCGCCCGCCGGTCAGCAAAGTAAAGTCTGCCTGAACGGCAGGAGTCTTCCGATCCGGGTCCAGAGCGGGATCGTAGACTTCGCCATAAACGTACAGGGTTTGGTCGCCGCGAAAAACGCGGGTGATGCTGGGCACCGTTTTCTGGCCGTTCTCGACGAGTGGGTGGGCAGTGAGCAGCTTTTTGTTGCTGTCGGCGCTGCCCACGGCCGACGATACCGGCTCCTTCTGACTGCTCAGGACCACCGAACTCACGCGCAGCGATTTCGCGGCGCTTAGATCCGGGATGGTGAACTTAGTCTCAAAAGTTCCCATCTTGCCCGTCAAATTCTCGCGCGCAAGGAAGCGCAGTTCATAGATTCCGGGCGCGAGCGTCAGCACCGAGTCGTATTGCAGGTAGCGGCGTCCGATCTGCGCCGCGTCGCTGTCGTTCAGCTTCACCGTGATGTTGTCGCGCACGCCGCCCACCAGCTTCCCGGAGGCGTCGCGCACCTGGCCGATAAAATCGAAACCGACTGTCTGCTTTGCTCCCTTCTTGGTGAGGCCCACGGCGGAACCGGGAATCTTCACCGAGATCGGGACCGAGTAGCGCTCCTTCGCCACTCGGAAGTAATCCACCTCGAGCGCCAGTGGGAGTTCGCTCACCGGATCGCCCAGCGTCAATGCCTCTTCCAGTTGCCGCTCTTTGTCCGACGCGTTGAAGTTCTTGAATTGCTTCCCCGCGTAATAGCCGGTGCGGTAATCCAGCTTGGCGGAAATACTCTTGTCGAGAATATTAACTTTCATCCGCCGGAATTTCCCGTCCGCGGCATCGTTCTTGCTGTAGTAGCCGATGATGTAGTAGCTGCCGATATCTTCCTGGGCTTGCCGGATTCCCATGCTCAGATCATTGGTATCGAGCATCGCCTTTCCGCCGGTATCGGAAGCGAGAGTGACCAGCGTCTCCTGTGTATCCTGGAAACTCGCGCGATTGCCTGCCTGCTTGCTTCCGGTGGTCATCCCGGTGCCGCGCGCCGAGGCTGTCGATGCATCGCCGCCGGGGGGCAGTGCCACCAAGCCGCGCGCATCCACCGGATAGAAGGATACGTTGGCGCGCACCGCCGCATTCACCGTCGCTTTGATCTGGGATTGATTCTCCATCCCGGTCTTGCTGATGCCACTCGAAAAATAAACCAGCGCTTTTTTCTCCGGGAAAACGCTGAGCTTCCGCGCGGCATCCTCCAGCGCGCTGAGCTTGCGGTCGGTGTTGAAGATGTTGAACTCTGACTCGTCGGCAGCAAAGCCCCCGCTGTCGTCCCCCTCATCGGCGCCTGTAGCCGCGCTATCCGCCAGGTCGCTGCCCTCACCCAGGTTGAGTTTGCGCAGCGCCTCGATCAACAGTGGACGATTATCGGTCCATTCCTGAACCACTTTGATCGCGGTGGAGTAGGTCATGATTTCGACCAGGTCTGAGCTGGTCATCTGCGATTGCAGAAACTTGATGGCAGCCTCCTGGGCGCGCAACTGCTGGGGCGGATCCATCGAAGTCATATCGAAGAACAAACACAAGAGCCTGCGGTCCCGATAACGAATCGGATTGTTGGCAGTGGGCGCGACCACCGCCTTCCCTGCCGATGCCGCAGCGTTTCTTTCTTCGAGAGTGGGCGACGCGGTCTCGCTGAACGAGACCGGTGCCAGCGGCTCTCCCGCCAGTTTCTGAAATTCGAAGATTCTAATCTCCTGGCGCACGCCGTCTTCAAGAATCTCTACATCTTCCTTCTTGAGATTCGTGATCGGCCGGCCGGCCTTGTCCTTCGCACTCAGATTGACGATCACCAGATTGGTTTCCGTCCGGAACGTCGGCTGTTGAGCAAGCAGCGTGATGGTGAGCGCGATCAGCGGAAAAAGTCGTTTCATCTAAAACCTTAATCTCACGGTAGCCGTGATCTGGCGCATCTGGCCGGCGCTGGTAATCAGGCCGTATTGATTGGAGTTCACCACTGTAACCAAGCCCGTGGGATTTACGTGATTCAGCATGTTCGTCGCATCGAGGCGGAACTCGAGACGCCGCCGTTCGGAATGCAGATTGATGCTGCGGGCAAGCGAAAGATTGAGCCCGAAGGTTCCCGGACCCGTAATGGTATTGCGGCCAGCCGTGCCGAACTGACCGGCCAGAGGAATGGTAAACGCAGCCGGATTGAAATACCCCGATCCGGAATCCAGCGCCAGGCCGGTGGCATCGGCGCGCAGCGGCGCAATGGAAGCAGTGCCGTTCAGGTTGCCGATGACGGTCGCCGTAAGAGGAGAACCGGATTGCGCCGTAATGCTGCCGGATAGGGTCCAGTCTTTGAGCGCCTTCGCGGCCCATACGGGATGCGACAAGAACCCGTTGGTCGCATCCACTGGCGACGCCAGTACCCAGTTCAGCCCCAGCGCCTGACGGTGGTCGAAGGACGAGAGAGCCTTCTCCGCGCTCTGATCGAAGAAATTCTGCGCCAGCACGGCGTCATCGATGGCCTTGGAATACGTGTACAGAAGATTCGCGGAAATTCCGCGCTGGAAGCGCCGCGTGAGCCGCATTTGCAAAGCTTCGTAAGTCGCATTGCCCACCGGCTGATCAAAAATGAAATTCCCCGCGTTGGCGATCGGCAGGCGCTGTTCGGCGGTGAGCGCAGACCCGAGCGGCGCCTGATTCGGAGCTTGCTGAACGTCCATGTTGGTGGTCTTCGACCCCGAATAGAGGACTTCGCCCACCAGTCTTCCGAGCAGCTCGCGTTGCGCGGACAAATTCCACGATTGAATATAAGTGTTGTTGTAGTCCAGCGCCACGCCATACGTGTTGGTGATGGTCTTTCCGGGAGGCACCGCCAGCAGACCATTCGCGAGCGTCAACACGTTCGCGCTGCTGGTGGTGATGTAGTTGGTAACGGCAAACGGCGCTTGTGCCGCGAGCTGCGATCCGAATCGATTGTACTGGTTGGGCGTGTAGTAAATGCCGTAGCCGGCGCGAACCACAATCTTGCTGCGCGCGCCCGGTTTCCAGGCAATGCCGACGCGAGGACCGAAATTATTGCGATCCGGATGGATCAAGGTCGACGGATAAACCTCCCCGCTCAAGGGCCCGGTCTGGCCGGGAGTAACGACAGCCGCCCCTGCAAAACCTTGAGCGATATCAAGGTTGGCAATGTGTCCGTATTTTTCGCTCCAGGGAGTGAAGTACTCGTAGCGCACTCCCAGATTCAGCGTGAAATTGCTAGTTACACGCCAGTCGTCCATGACGAAAGCATTGTAGAGATTGCTGCGGAAATAATCGCTCAAGACTCCGTCCGCGCCGTGGCTGATGGAACTGGTTTCCGGCAAGGCGAGAAGGAAATCCGCAAAGTCGTTGCCAGTATTCGCCCTCGGCAGCCCGTTGACGTACTGTGCCGTGGCGAGACCGGAGAAGCCGAACGATCCGCGGCCATTTGCGTCTCCAATCGTGTTGTTCAAATACCGCGTGTAGCCGCCGCCGACGGTCCAGTTATGGGCGCCCCGATGAAACTGGAAGGCATCGCTCAGTCCATAGTTCCAAGTGACGGTCTTCGACCAGTTGCTATCCGACAGCCCCGAGAAATTCGCGAAGCTCACGTTGGGCGGGCCGAAATTGCGCGGATCGGCCGAGGCGCCACTGATCGCGATTTGGGATGTGACGTTGTTCGTGAAGAACGGAACGCCGGTGCTGGTATTGCGGTTGAAGGAAAATCTCAGGTTATTGAAGCTGCGGTTCCCGAACCTGCGCCTCCAGTTGACATTGGTGTTGATTCCCTGCCCTTCGGTCGAGTTGCAGCAGCCGTAAGGTTCGAATGTCTGCGAGTCACGATTCTGCAGGTTAAAGGCGACAGCAAGCGTATCTTTTTGCGTTACGTTGGTATTCACTCGCGTATTCAGATTCTGCGTGTTGCTCGGATTCGACGCGATCAGGCGGTAGTTCCGAGTGAGACCGGGCTGATTGGGCAGCGGAATGTATTGCAGCATCTGTTGGGCAAGCGGGCTGATGCAACTTGTCGGAATCGAATTACCGGATACCGCGGGACATGCACTCGATTGGGGCGCATGCAATTGCACGCCGGGAATCGCCGCGAAATTTCCAGCACGCTCCGCTGCGGTGGGTACGGTGTAGGACTGATCTACTCCGTTGCGCAGCCGCGTACCCGTGTAATTGACAAACCAGAATACTTTCTCGGCCTTAAACAGCTTGGGGATGAAAAGCGGTCCACCAGCGCTGAATCCGAAATAGTTTTGCGCGTAGGCCGCTTTGGGCTCGATCAGCCCATTGACCGAAAAGGGCCGGGCGTTGAGAGCGGAATTGCCGATTCTATAAAACACCGACGCGTTGATCCGGTTATTGGTGGGACGCCGGTTTCCGATGAAAGCCGGATTGCCGTTCCGATCCCGTGGCCCTCCGCGTCCTCCCCGCCCCCCGCCGAACCCGCCGCCACCGCCTCCGCGGCCGCCGCGTCCACCAAAGCCGCCTCCACCCCCGCCACCTCCACCGCCTCTGCCAAAGCCAACCGGACCAACCCCGGCCCCTCCGCGCCCGCCGGGCCCCGCGCCGGCTTGCAAGCCACCCGCGCCTGGTCCCTCGGCCGGATTGCCTCCTGGGGGACCGAAGAGTCCACCTGCCCCGCCCAGACCGCCTGGGCCACCCAGGCCGAAGTCCTGCCTAAAGTCTCCCGCTTGCGTCTGCAAGCCCTGACTCAGGCTGCCGTTCACCACGAACGATTCGTTAGATCCGTCCGCCGGCACCTGCGCAACCTCCGGAGGAGCAGCCGCCGCGGCGCTAGGTAATGCTGTCGCCACCCCTTCCGCCTCGACAGGCTCCTGCTGAAACCGCGCGCCGGGACGAATGCGCTCACGGAGTTGCAGCGTGACATCGACCTTGGTTGGGCTGGCTGCAATCTGCACCTCCTTGCGGACGTGCTCGAAGCCGAACATGTCTGCTTCGACAATCCAGGGTCCCGGCGTCATGCCGTCAAAGTGAAACGCACCGTTGTCATCAGTCAGGGTCAGCAGGATGCGGTCGCCCTGCGTCGCCTTGATCGTGGCTCCTTGAATCACTTGCCCTTCGGACTTCACCACCCCGGTCTGAGCCAGAGACACAGAGGTGAAAATTGCGAACGCAATCGCCGCTATTGGAAAATTTCGCACAATACGAATTAATGCCTTCCTTAGTTATGGTGGCCGATTCAGTTGTTAGGTTACAGCCTCCCCCGCTTCGGGCTTCCAGGCAAATTGATGCGAACAAACGACCGACATTACGCGTCCTATACTTTCGATAGCGAATTCTAAAATCCGGGAGAGCACTCATATGGATCGAATGGGACTTGGCCGCCTGATTTTGACCGGCATTTTGCTGCTGCAATCGGTGCTGGGATTCGCACTGGACTGGAGTGGGAACCACCTACTGAATCCCCTATGGCACCCGCACGCGCGCTTCCACGGCGCGTTGCTGCTGTTTCTGCTTACCGGTGTTTCCTTGATGGGGATCTGGCTCCTGTGGCGGAAATCGAAAGAACCGGAGATCGCCATTGTGGTTGCCGCGGTCATTTCCTTTTCCTTTTGGACGCCCTTCTTCTACATCGCGTTTCTTCTGCCCAGCGCAACGGCCTGGGCTGGCGATCCTGCCCGAGTTCCTCATCTAGGCGGCTCCGTCTTCTATCCGAACGTCGCTGTGGCAGGAGCGTTTCTGGTGTTTACTGCCGCGGCCTGGTGGGCCTACGGCAGCGGCCGCTCGACAACGTCGAAGGCGCCATCACTCCGCTAAGTGTCGTCATTGCCCGGAAGTCTGCGGCCTCAGCGCTTGGCTTGGGCGACGGCGCTGTGCTATCAAGGTAATTAAGCAGTATCAATCCCCGTCTCTGTGCTAAGGAGCGCTCCCATGGAGCCAGCGAACCGCAAATTAATCCGTCCCTCATTCAATGAAGCTAAGGCAGAAGTCAAGAGCCAGCGGCCGGTATCCAGAGGCGTCCCTAAGCGGACTTCACCCCCGGAACAAACCAACGCAGAAAATTTTTATTACCTGAAGCAGATGCAGTCAAAGACGCCCATGTCCATCGTTCTGCGCGATGGCGAAATCCTTAAAGGCGTAATCGAGTGGTATGACAAGGACTGCCTGAAGGTGAACCGCGAAGGCGCACCGAACCTGCTGGTGTTTAAATCCAACATCAAGTACATGCATAAAGCCTAGCGGCGAGCCTGTCACTACGTTGGGCCGACTTCGAAAAAGTCCCTTACCAGACGTTCGCCCAGCCAATCGCAACTGCCAGGATGATCAGGCTTGCGGCGAACACGCGGTGCAGGTTTTTTTCAGGAACGCGTCCCGCGATGGCAAGACCGATCAGCATCCCGCCGCAGGAGAGTATCAGGAATTGCCCCAGAAGCGCCCAGTCTATTCGTACGAAGCGCAGGTGCCCCAGCAGCCCGCTGCCTGAATTCATGGCGATGATTGCCAGCGATGTTCCGCCGGCCGTCTTTATATCCAGCCCCGCCGCCAGCACCAGCGCCGGAACGATCAGGAAGCCGCCGCCAACGCCCAAAAACCCTGTCAGGAGCCCAACCACGAACCCCACGGCCAGGCAGGGCCATACCCTGCATCGGCGGGCTTCTTTTAGGGGAGGCCACCCTTTCAGCATCAAGCCGCCCACCACCAGCATGATCGCGGCGAATGCCAAGAGAAGCGCCTGCTTGGACAACAAATGAGTGGCGTTGGAGCCTAGGTACGCGCCCATCACGCCGGTTATCGAAAACAGCATCCCGGCCTTCCGGTGCAGGTTCCCTTTGCGATATTGCAACACCGCGCCGAGCAGACTTGTGGTGCCCACGATCGCGAGCGACATTCCCACCGCCTGGTTCGCGGGGACCAAGGCGACATAAATTAGCATCGGCAGGGTAACGATAGATCCGCCGCTCCCCAAGACGCCCAGCGAGATGCCAATGAGCGCTGCTAGGGCAAGCGCCGCGAAGGAAGCCGAAAGCACTGGTCCGAGGTTACCATCGAGGGATGACCGGCATGCAGGGGAAAGTCGTGGTTCTCACCGGCGGAACATCGGGAATCGTTGAAGCGGCGGGCGGGGATCAAAACGAAATGCAGGGATAAGACTGGGCGGGCCTTGCAGACCCGCCCAATGGGTGCGACTACTTCTTGTCGACGACTTCCTTCTTCTTCTTCTTCTTTTTCTTTTCCTTCTTGGGAGGGGCGTCCTGAGCGAAGCTAACGGTCGCCACTGTTCCGGTGAGGAAGGTCAGGGCGAGGGCCAAAATTCCGAATCTTTTCATTTGTGAAAACTCCTTGGTCCCCAATATATCCGAAAGCCTCCTCTTTGTATCGCATATTGTTGCATCTAAACCATTAAAGTTAATTCACATGGTTAAATTTAGTTCACATTGTAGGCGCCCAAAGCGGTCCGCAAAACATCCGCAAAGTTAGCGCCGCTTTCCGACCATACCTGGCGGCTTTCGATATCGAGCACACCTTCCAAGTCGCCCACAAGATGTAGCAAACTTTTCAGATTTGACTGGCCCATGCGCAAGCTGCCTTCGACCCCCGCAATCGGCAGAAATAGCGCGTCCAGGCCGAATTCGATACGCAGGTGATCGCCATGTTCGGTCTCGAAATCCGGGCCGAAACAGGCGAGCGTTATCGGCGCTGGCCGGAGCTTAAACTCGCCATCGTATTGCCACAGATCCCAGAAGGTGTCGATTTCGCAGGCGCAATCCGGGTGCAGAAAGTCGCGCACGGCGTCGACCATGTCATCCACTGCCGTCTCCACCGGAAACTCGCGCTCGAATACCGGTGGCTCCACCAATTGAATCGCATAGATGCGCAGCGCCGGGCCCCGCTTCGCGAGCTTCGAAAACGGGAACGCTCCCAGTAGTTTGCCGAACTGATCGAGGATTTGAGCTTCGCTGGTTCCGCGCACGCGGCAAGAAAAATACAAACGGTCAGGCACGCTGTGATTGTAACCTGGAAGCAGTGATAACCGACCTGGTGCAGATTAAGCGGCTCGGCGAAAAGAAGCGCGATGAAAACGGGCGCTTTCGCAAATACATGAAGTCGCGAGTGTTTGTCGAGCGCCAGTTTCGCAAAGCGGCGGAAGAGGTGACCGACGCCATCGATTGCCGGCAGTGCGCCGAATGCTGCCGGGTAGGCGACGTTCCCATCGCGGAGCGCGACATCCAGAAGCTGGCCCATTTCCTGGGCTTATCCGAAAAAGCTTTTGTGGAAAAATATACGGCTCGCGACGAAGACGACGTGTTGATTCTGCGCCGCAACGCCCAGGGCTGTGAGTTTCTTCTGGGGAACGACTGTACGGTTTACGAAGCGCGTCCCGGCAATTGCGAACGCTTCCCCCATCTGCTCAAAGGCCCGGGATCGCTTGAAAGCAGAATGTGGGCCTTGGTCGATCGCGCCACTTATTGCCCCATCGTCTTCAACTGGATGGAGAAGGTGAAAGCGCTCACTAAGTTTCGGCCCACCAGCGGCGGCTAGCGGGGAACAGTTATTGTTTCGGCGGCCGTCCGCCGCGCCGCATTCCT
>JBDTTL010000065.1:0-17924 GCA_039930665.1 Acidobacteriota bacterium | reverse complement strand
CCAGCCCATCGCCGTCTGGCGTGAGCTCGATGCAGTCGCTGGCCAGCCCCGCCCCATGAGTCTTGTTCCGGCAAGTAGCATCGGATGGGGAAGGACGCGAGGGCATTCGCAACGTTCGACCGAGGCATATTACCGCACGCAACGGGTCAGCAAAGGTGTCAGCATGGCAACTCGCACGAAGTTCCAAATTCATGGATTCTCCCCCTTTTGGTACTTCCAAGGGGCTGCCGCTGCGGGTTTCGCGATTGTCCACTCGCTTCGTTCGCCGTTGTGATTCGAACTATAGCCACCACGGAATCTGCGTCTATTCGGCCTCGGGATGGATGTTTAATCCTCACCGCAAGCGTATCGGGCAGCGAGGTTGCGGTCTTTAACGAGCTCATAGATGCGGCCGCGGGCTCCAAGAAACTCTGTACGAAGGTGACTACGCCAACACGATCGTCGCGGGCCCAGCAAAGGGACTCGACAAACCATCGGTCAGCGGCACAACAAACTCGGAAAGTTTCATACAGTAACGCGTATGGACCGGAGATCAGCTCGCGTTTTGGCGGTACTTCTGTTTGTGGCCGCCCGCACTCTTCCGTCACGTGCAATTGCAGCGCTCCTATTCGTTCTACTGGCTATCTCTTTGAAAAATCACTCCAGCCGACAGTCGCCTTTTGTCACCGCCATTATGCCCTGATCGCAGGCCTTGAACCGTGAGTTAACATAAACGTGAGTTCAGTCTTGCATGCACGACACCGGCAGAGGACCAGCAGACGATGTGCGGATGCGGGGCTTCGCGCAACGTCACACCGTGGCTGCCGCCCTCACTTGGCTGGATGCACAATTGCGGCCGCTAGTCTCGGAACTCGTGCACTTGCGCAACGCCGCTGGTCGTGTACTGGCAGCCTCGGTAGTCAGTGACGTCGATGTGCCGGGATTCGATCGCGCGACGATGGACGGATACGCAGTGGTCGCCCATAGCACGGACGGTGCGAGCCCATACACTCGGTTGCCGTTGACGGTCATCGGCGACTCGATGCCCGGCTGCCCCTTTAACGGCTTCGTCGCGGCCGGCGAGGCGGTTCGTGTTATGACGGGTGCGCCGATACCGCACGGCAGTGACGCAGTAGTTCCCGCCGAATGGGTGGAGGTGGAGTCGAACGACGCCAGACCGCACAGTATTAGCGCTCTGACCACCGTTTCCCCTGGAAAGAATGTCGGCAGGCGCGGCGAAGACATCCCCCGAGGCGCGATGTTGTTTGAGCCAGGGCGCGTTTTACGCCCGCAGGATCTGGGCGTTCTGAGTTCCGTCGGCCAGCGAGAGGTCCGTGTAATCCGCCAGCCATGTGTACGCCTAGCTGTGACTGGTAACGAACTTCTGCCGTCGGGTTCATCCCCGCGTGGCTTCCATATTGCCGATGCCAATGGGCCGATGCTCACGGCGCTTATCGAGCGCGACGGAGGAGTCGTCGACTTCCCGGGCTTGGTTCGCGACGAACCCGGCGCTATCCTCGAAGCCCTTCAGTCTGACACGGATATCGTCATCGTCTCGGGAGGTTCCAGTGTGGGTATCGAGGATCTGGCACCGATGCTGGTCGCGCAACACGGTGAGCTGGCGGTGCATGGAATCGCCATGCGGCCGAGCAGTCCTACGGGACTTGGTCGCATCGAGCACCGCCTCATCGTCTTGCTTCCTGGCAATCCAGTGTCCAGCCTATGTGCCTACGATTTCTTCGCCGGCCGCGCGATCCGGGCGCTCGGTGGACGTTGCAAGGAGTGGCCGTACCGCGCCAAGCGGGGCAAGTTGAATCGCAAGATCAGTTCGCCGATTGGTCGCCTTGACTATGCCCGTGTGAAGGTCGCAGGCGATCTCGTCGAACCGCTCGCCGTGGGCGGCGCTTCACTTCTGTCATCGACCACGCGCGCGGACGGTTTCGTAATCGTTGGGGACGACAGCGAGGGTTTCGCTGCTGGCGCCGAGGTGAAGGTTTGGCTCTATGCTTGAGCAGGAACAGTTTCTCCAGGTGCTTGACCGGGACGAAGCGGAACGGCGCTTTCGAGCTGCGATCAACCTGACACCTCTCGGGACCGAACTGATGCCGCTAGACGCGGCGCTCGGTCGGGTGCTAGCGGACGACGTCGTGTCGCCGGTCGATGTGCCGTCGTTCGACCGCTCGAACGTCGATGGCTTCGCAGTTGTGGCACAAGACACCTTCGGTGCGTCTGAGGGAGTTCCGCGCTCGGTGCTGTTGTGCGAAGAAGAGATACACACGGGAATCGTTCCGGCAACAGTAATTCAACCCGGCAAGGCGGTCTCAATTGCCACAGGCGGCATGGTACCGCGGGGCGCCGATGCAGTTGTAATGATCGAATATGCCGAGGCGCGCGGCCGCGATCTCCTGATCGCCAGAGCTGTCACAGCCGGCAGCGGGATATCGTTTGCCGGGACCGACATTACCGCGGGTGAGACGGTGCTTCGGTATGGCCGGGCGTTGACCAGTCGCGACACGGGTGTCCTCGCCGCGATTGGTATCGCCACGGTCAAAGTCTGGCGGAAGCCAACGGTCGCGATTCTTTCGACCGGTGACGAAATCATCGCTCCCGGCGACCAAATGCAACCAGCCAAGGTCTATGACTCGAACGCACAGGTCCTGGCCGACGCCGTGCGGGAACTGGGTGGCGAGCCACTCCGATTGGGTATCACTCGTGACGACGTCCCAGCCCTGCGCGAGCGACTGCATCACGCACTAGAGAGCGCCGATATTGTGCTTCTGTCGGGTGGAACAAGTAAGGGCGCAGGCGATGTTTCTTATCGGGTCGTCGCCGAACTCAACGACCCCGGCATCGTCGCGCATGGCGTGGCGCTGAAGCCTGGAAAGCCAATTTGTCTGGCAGCGACCGGCGGCCGCGCTGTAATCGTGCTGCCAGGTTTCCCGACCTCTGCAATTTTCACGTTCCATGAGTTCGTAGCGCCGGTGATTCGCCTGCTGGCCGGTCGCGGCGCGGAGGAACAGACGGTCGTTCCCGCCAAACTCGCCGTCAAGGTGAACAGCGAGATTGGCCGAACGGAGTACTTGCTGGTCGGGTTGGTCGAGACTGCAAACGAAGGAATGGAAAGGTCGCTCACGGCGTATCCGATGGGACAGGGATCCGGCAGCGTCACCACGTTCAGCCGGGCCGACGGCTTCGTTACCATTGGCCGGCACGAAGAGATCGTTCAGGCGGGGACGAATGTCAACGTCCAACTGGTGGGCCGCGACCTACAACTGGCCGACCTCGTCGTGATTGGGAGCCATTGCATTGGCCTCGACTACCTCCTCGGAGAATTACAGCGGCACGGCGTGCAATCGAAGTTTCTCGCGGTGGGCAGCAGCGCAGGATTGGATGCTGCCACGCGCGGCGAATGCGATGTCGCAGGCGTCCACCTGCTTGATCCAAAGAGTAACGATTACAATCGGCCTTTTCTCACTCCAACGCTTCAGCTCGTCCCCGGTTACGGACGATTGCAGGGCATCGTCTTCCGTCCAGGCGATGCGCGTTTCGAAGGCCGAACGGCACAAGACGCCATCGTGTCGGCTAGTGACGATCGCACGTGTGTGATGGTTAATCGCAACCAAGGCAGCGGCACGCGGGTGCTGATCGATCTTCTGCTCGGCGGCGTTAGGCCGCCCGGCTACGCCGTGCAGCCGCGCAATCACAACGCCGTAGCAGCCGCAGTGGTACAAGGCCGTGCCGACTGGGGAATGACGCTCGATACCGTTGCTCGCAGCGCCGGACTAGGATTTCTGCCAGTGCAAGGGGAGCGGTACGATTTCATCGTGCCGCTGTCGCGCGTTCATCGGCCAGGCGTGGTTGCTTTTATGACTCTGCTTCAGCAAGCCGCAACTCGAGAAGCGCTCGCACGCCTTGGAATGAGGCCGTGACCGCCGGCGGCATAGTTTTGTGTGGCGGAAAGTCCACCAGAATGGGCGTTTCCAAAGCGACTTTACCCTTCGGTCCGGAGACGATGTTGCAACGCGTGGTGCGGTTACTCGGAACCGTTGTCTGCCCCGTCGTCGTTGTGGCGGCCCGAGAGCAGTCGCTGCCGGACCTGCCGTATGATGTCAAGATCACTCGCGACGAGCGCGAGCAACGGGGGCCCCTCGAAGGATTGCGGGCTGGACTGAGAGCGTTGCCGGATTCCGTCGACCTTGCGTACGTAACCAGCTGCGACGTGCCCTTGCTCGTGCCCGGTTTCGTCGAACGCATGATTGAACTATTGGGCGACCACGATATCGCCGTGATGGAAATCGACGGCTTTCCCCATCCGCTTTCGGCGGTCTACCGGCGCGAGACGCTGCCGGAAATCGAATCGCTTCTGGCGAAGGATCGGTTGCGGCCGGTATTTTTGTTCGATACCGTGCGCACCAGACGCGTGCGGCCAGACGAGATGGTCTCGGTAGATGAGCAGCTTCACACCCTGCGGAATCTCAATACACGGGAGGACTACTTGGAAGCGCTCTCGGAGGCTGGTTTTTCGCCAGAGTGAAGCGGCTACCATGCGCGCTGACGGTGATATTCCGCAACTAAGTCATCGAGCCGTTCGCGGCTGAGAGAAGCCTCAAGATCGTTGGGCAGCGGTGTGTTGAGAAACCGTTCCGGGAGCGTGTCTTCCGCCAGCGTCCATCCGGCTAGCAGATTGAACTCTCGCTTGGCTGCGACAATGCGCTTCGCGGTCTCGCGCAGTTCGTGCGCGCTCACATCCCAGCCGGTGACGCTCTCCAGCATCTCAGCGGCCTCGGCGTAGAAATCGTCGAACACGCCGCGCAGGAATTTGCAGATGATCAACGAATCCATTAGCGCGGCTTTGTCCTCAGTGTCGATCGCATGGCGTACGGCGTCGAGCGTAATGTGACGACGATCGACCTTGTCTGAGAAATCGACCTCATACGCCCCACTTCGATTGTGATCCGCGCCGCGCGCACCGACCGCGAAACCGAGCGCCATCGTCTGTAGCGCCCGGGGTTCGTAGCCGGGAATCTCCAGGCCCTTCACCTGCGGCGCAAACGCGATGCTATTGTGCCCAATCGCGTGAGCTGCACGGCGACTGCCCTCGGCCAACAGGTTGCCAAGATCGTGGCGTGAGCCAATCAAATCGATTGCGCGCAGAAGCGCCTCGCCGCTCCCGAAGGCCAGCCATGGCTCGTCGATCCATCCTCGCTCAACACATTCCATCGCGAACGCAATGGTTCCTCCAGTACTGATCGTGTCCAAGCCAAGTTCGTCGCACCGCTGCGATGCGCGCAGCACCGCGTCCGCGTCGCTCACTCCGCACAACGAACCCAGCGCGAACAGGCTTTCGTACTCGACCCGCACGCCGCTTTTGCCCAGCGAGTAGATGTGTTCGCAGCCGATCGTGCAATTCACGCAGCTTTCGCGTGTTTTTGAACGTGTCGTACTCAGCTCTTCAGGTGACAGGCTCGCAGCTTCAGCGAACGTGCCGCTTTGAAAATTTCTGGTCGGTAGTGCGCCGAAGCGATTGAAGGTGAGCAGATTTGTGGCGGTGCCGAGTTCGCGGTACTTAGCCGTTGCGGGGCCGAACGACCGTTTCGAAAGCGACTTGCTGATTGCCGTTAGCTCGCTTGGATGCGCCCACTGGGCACGCCGCTTTCCGCGCACTGCGATCGCTTTGATGTTCTTAGACCCGAGTACCGCCCCGCTGCCGCCGCGGCCGGCATGGCGTCCTTCGTGGGAGATGGTGGCGTAGCGAACCAAATGCTCGCCTGCGGGCCCAATCGACGCGACCCGATAGCCCTTGCCGAGTTGAGCTTTCAGCGCAGCTTCCGTCTGGCGGCAGGTGGCGCCGCTATATTCCGCCGCGGATTCCAGGCGAACGTTGGGTTTGTTGGGCGCTGCTTCTAACTCGTCCGCTAGATCAGGCCCGTCGCCTAAATCGGAACCATCGATTACGAGCACGGAGAACTGAGGCGCTCGTCCCACGATGACGATGGCGTCGCAACCGCTGCCTTTGCCGGCCACCGCAAAACCGCTGCTGGCAAGCGAGTCATTGATACGCTCGGTCAGCGGACTCTTGCTCACAACCGCGAACTTCGCCGAGGTTGTGAGCGGGCTGCCGACGAGTGGGCTGAAGGCAAAAACGAGCGCAGCATCGGGCGCAAGAGGCGGGATCTGTGCTGCGCCTTCGTCAAGCAGGAGCTTCACGCCGAGACCGGCTCCGCCAAGAAACTGTCGCAGAACCGTGTCGGACAGTGGCACGTACTCGGCGCTTTCCAGGGAAAGGTTAATCCGGAGATAGCGACCGTGGTAACCGAAAGGCATCGGTTCCCGTTAACCTCCGGCGTCGGCGGAAAGGATCAGCACGCAATCCTTGTCAACGAGCGGCGTTTTTGGATCGCTAATAAACTGATCGCCGTTCAGGTTGGCAACAAACGCGGAACGAAGCCGGTCCCCAGCGATGAGGTCGCCCAATGGTGGAATCTGGGTCGCCAGCCTACCCAGCAAATGCCCCAACGTTTCCGCTTGCATCTCCAGTTCTGAAACGCCGGCGCGCTGGCGTGGAACGCCGAAAAACTCAACATGCATAGGTCCACCAGACTCGTAGGAATGATAACATAGGCGTGAACCACCAAGACTTCCTGCCGGCTCACTCGAAACCGCGAGAAAACGATGAAAAGCCACGGAATTCCAGCACGGTACGAATAGAACCAATGAGCAATTCGCTGGCCTCAACTTCGACCGAAACCAACCCCAAACGTAAGAAGGGCGATGACCGCGGCCGCGTGCGCTCGACACCGAAAGGACGGCAAGTCGACCCCAAGGCGCGCGAGGAGATCCTTACCTTGCTCGGAGACGCGCCGCGTCGCAGCGATCTCCTGATCGAGCACCTGCACAAGATTCAGGACCGATATAGTTGCCTGTCCGCCAAGCATCTGGTTGCGCTCGCGGCCGAGATGAAAATGGCCATGGCGGAGGTTTACGAAGTGGCTACCTTCTATCACCACTTCGACGTGGTCAAGGAAGGCGAGACTCCGCCGCCGGCGATTACGGTCCGCGTCTGCGATTCGATTGCCTGCGAACTCGCCGGCTCGCCCGAACTGCTCGCTAAGCTGTCTGTGCTGCTCGACAAGGATGTGCGCCTGTTGCACGCGCCTTGTGTGGGACGATGTGAAACCGCGCCAGTCGCTATTGTCGGGCAGAATCCAATCCCGCACGCAACCGCCGAGCGAGTGGCGGAATCCGTTCAAGCTCGACAGGTTACCCATCCTCGATTCGACGAAGGCGATAAACGCCCGGACCTCGAAGTTGTCACCCCCGGTCACATTGATTACGCGAAATACCGCGCAGAAGGCGGATATGCGCTTCCGGCGTCGTGCATCGCTGGGAACCGGAAGCCAGCCGACGTGATTGCGTTGATGGAAGACTCCGGTCTGCGCGGCCTCGGTGGGGCTGGCTTCCCGGCCGGACGCAAGTGGAAGCTGGTGTCGGCCGAACCCGCGCCCCGCCTCATGGCGATCAACATCGACGAAGGCGAGCCGGGCACATTCAAAGACCGCTACTACTTAGAGCGCGACCCGCACCGCTTTCTGGAAGGCGCGCTTGTCGCGGCATGGGCCGTCGGCATCGAAGCGATCTATATTTACCTCCGCGACGAGTATCACGGCTGCCGCGCGATCCTCGAAGATGAGATCGCAGCGTTGCAGGCGAATCCACCGTACGCGATCCCGGCAATCCACCTTCGGCGCGGCGCCGGCGCCTACATCTGCGGCGAAGAGTCCTCTATGATCGAATCCATCGAGGGCAAACGCGGAGAGCCGCGGCTACGTCCCCCGTATGTGGCGCAGGTTGGCGTGTTCGGCCGCCCCACCCTGGAGCACAATATGGAGACGCTGCACTGGGTGCGCGAAATCCTTGAGAAGGGACCTGGCTGGTTTGCCGGTCAGGGCCGCAACGGGCGCAAAGGCTTGCGATCGTTTTCGGTGAGTGGCCGCGTCAAAAAGCCCGGCGTACATCTTGCTCCTGCGGGCATCACTTTGCGCGAGCTGGTTGACGAATATTGCGGGGGAATGCTCGATGGGCACGAGCTATACGGATATCTTCCAGGGGGGGCCTCGGGCGGCATCCTGCCCGCGTCCCTTGCCGGAATTCCCCTCGACTTCGACACCTTAAGCGATTACGGCTGCTTCATCGGGTCGGCAGCTATCGTGGTTCTTTCAAACCGCGATACCGCCTCCGGTGCCGCGCGGAACTTGATGAAGTTCTTCTCTGAGGAATCCTGCGGTCAATGTACGCCTTGCCGCGTTGGCACTGTGAAAGCGCTCCAGTTGATGGAACAGAAGCGGTGGGATGCCCCATTGCTGCAAGAATTGTCACAGGCGATGATGGACGCTTCTATCTGCGGCCTGGGTCAGGCGGCGCCAAATCCGGTGCTTACAGTCTTGAAGTATTTTCCCAAGGAAGTCGGGTAATGCAACAGAAAAATACTTCGCTCCTGGAGAATGATTCTGCCCCTGGGGCTTTGTCAGTCTCATTCAGTTTGAACGGGGCGACCGTCGTTTGTCCTCCGGACGAGACGATCCTGGAGGCCGCGCAGCGCAAGGGTGTCGAAATTCCGCGGCTTTGCTACATGGAGGGCATGAGGCCGGATGGCAACTGCCGCACCTGCATGGTGGAGATCGAGGGCGAGCGCGTGCTCGCGCCATCCTGCTGCCGTTATCCCAAAGAAGGGATGAAGGTCACCACCAATAGCGCGCGGGCTCTGATCAGCCAGAAGATGTCGATCGAGCTGCTGCTGTCAGACGTTCCTGAGACCTCCTACACTCTCAACTCCGAGCTAGACCTTTGGGCTAAAAAATTGTCTATCGGCAAGCCGCGCTTCGCTGCACGTCAGCAGCCGGCCGCAGACCTCTCGCATCCGGCCATGGCGGTGAACCTGGACGCCTGCATCCAATGCAACCGTTGCGTGCGCGCCTGCCGAGAGGAACAAGTCAACGACGTCATCGGTTACGCTTTTCGAGGCGGCCAGTCGAAGATCGTCTTCGACCTTGACGATGCGATGGGCGATTCCACGTGCGTCGCTTGCGGCGAATGCGTACAGGCGTGCCCGACCGGCGCGTTGATGCCTGCACGCGACGTTGCCAAGATTGTTCCCGACAAGCAAGTGGATTCCGTATGTCCCTACTGCGGCGTTGGATGCCAACTTACGTACCAGATCAAGAACAACGTCATCCTGTATGTGCAGGGGAAGGACGGTCCCGCGAATTCGAATCGCCTGTGCGTGAAAGGGCGCTATGGCTTCGATTACGTGCAGCACAAGCATCGCCTTACTAAGCCGCTAATACGGAAGCCTGGCGTACCCAAACACAAGAACTTCGTTGTGGATCCCGACAACTGGCGGGAAATTTTCCGCGAGGCCACCTGGGAAGAAGCGCTAGAGGTTGCAGCCAAGGGATTTCGGGAGACCCGCGACACCTATGGCAAGCGGTCATTGGCCGGTTTCGGTTCGGCCAAAGGAACTAATGAGGAAGCGTACCTCTTCCAGAAGCTGGTGCGCACCGGCTTCGGCTCCAACAACGTCGATCACTGCACGCGCCTGTGTCACGCGTCGAGCGTGGCAGCACTCATGGAGGGCATTAACTCTGGCGCAGTCTCGAACCAGGTGCGCGACGTCGCCAATGCTGAAGTGATATTCCTGATTGGCGCCAACCCCACAGTGAACCATCCCGTAGCCGCGACCTGGATCAAGAATGCGGTGAAGTCGGGAGTCAAGCTGATCATCGCCGATCCGCGCCGTAGCGACTTGGCCCGGCACGCCAGCTATTACCTCCAGTTCAATCCAGATACGGATGTGGCGCTTCTCAACGCCATGTTGCACGTCATCGTCGAAGAAGGTCTGGTTGACAAGGCATTCATCCGCGATCGCACCTCCGGTTACGAAGCGCTAGCGGAGAACGTGAAGAAGTTTTCGCCGGAGGCTATGGCGCCGATCTGCGGCATCGACGCGCAGACTATCCGCGAGGTCGCTCGGTTATACGCGACATCTAAGGGGTCGATGATCCTCTGGGGTATGGGGATCTCTCAGCACGTCCACGGTACGGACAACGCGCGTTGCCTGATCGCCCTGGCACTCTCCACCGGCCAGATTGGGAAGCCCGGCTCAGGGCTGCACCCGCTTCGCGGACAGAATAACGTGCAGGGGGCGTCGGACTCGGGGCTGATCCCGATGTTCTACCCCGACTATCAGCGGGTCGGTACGCCTGCCGTGCGGCAGCGCTTTGAAAAGCTGTGGCACACCGACCTCGATCCGGATCCCGGCCTCACCGTCGTCGAAATCATGCATGCCGCTAAGAAGCGCGAGATTCGCGGGATGTACGTCATGGGAGAAAACCCCGCGATGTCCGATCCGGATGTCGACCACGCCCGCGAAGCTCTCGCCACACTAGATCACTTGGTCGTGCAGGATATTTTCCTTACCGAAACAGCGTACCTCGCCGACGTAGTATTAGCCGCCACCGCGTGGCCCGAGAAGGTCGGTACCGTCACCAACACCGATCGCATGGTGCAGCTCGGACGTAAGGCAATTGAACCGCCAGGCGAGGCGAAGGAAGACTTCTGGATTCTTAACGAGCTGGCACGGCGCATCGGCGTCGACTGGTATTACTCACACCCGCGCGAAGTATTCAATGAGATGCGGATTTGCATGGACTCAATCGCAGGCATCACCTGGGAGCGCCTGGAGCGCGAGTCGTCTGTTACCTACCCATGCGTGAAGGAAGGCGATCCCGGGGATCCAGTGGTGTTCCTCGATGATTTTCCGACGGAATCGGGGCGCGGCAAGTTTGTTCCAGCGGACATCATCTCCGCGGCGGAACGGCCGGATGAGGAGTACCCGATGGTTCTCATAACGGGGCGCCAACTCGAACACTGGCATACGGGGGCGATGACGCGCCGCGCGTCGGCCCTAGACTCTATCGAGCCGGAACCGGTAGCGTCGCTACATCCACTCGAGCTCGAGAAACTGGACGTCGCGCCCGCTGGAACGATCACGATCGAATCGCGGCGCGGCAGGATCTCACTCTATGCTCGCGCGGACGACGGAATGCCGAGAGGGACGGTATTCGTCCCTTTCTGCTACTACGAAGCGGCGGCGAACATGCTGACCAATCCGGTACTCGATCCGTTCGGGAAGATACCCGAGTTTAAGTATTGCGCCGTCAAGATAACTAAAGGGGGCCCCCCACCGGAGCGTATGAGCTTCGGAGGCGGCGTCCTGCTGCCGCAGCGGCAGCCCGAGCCGGTTCGGTAAGCGAAACTACATCTGCCGCACCAGTAGGCAGGGTAATGATTTACTTGACTAAATCAATGACGATACGGAATAGATTTCATTCTCCCTCTCGCAGTAGATTATTCTTGCGAGAAAGATCTTCGCTTAGAACCCCGCATTAAATTGAGACTCCCTTTTTCGCGCCTTTAGGCTTCGATCGGTAGGCGGTTGGAAGCCCGTTAAGGAACATGTCGGTAGCGAAATCAAACTTGATCTCTTCCGGTGAGCAGGGCGTGAAGGCGAAATCTAGTGGGTTGACGCGCCTACTGCTCGCGCGGCCACTTTACGAAAATGACGCAGTGCTGTTTAGGGATCAAATGCAGCACGCGGTCGAGCGCGAAACCCATCGGCTCAATCTCAGAGCGAATGTCCTCCAAGCGCATTTTGTGCAGACCGGGTACAGGCGTGTAGGCGCTCTCGAGAGCGTACTCTAGAAGCACCACGCGTCCGCCCCGTTTCAGGCTCCGACGGACGGCGGCCATGATTTCCTCCGGCTGGGAAAACTCGTGATAAGCGTAAGCGATCAAAACCAGGTCTAGAAAGTTCTCCGGCAGGTGAGGATCGTGTTCGCCGCCGAGCACTAAATCGACATTATGCAGGCCGTGCTGCTTTACCTCCTTGGCAACCAGATCGAGCATTTTTTGCTGAATGTCGACGGCAATCACCTTCCCCTGCGGGCCGGCGCGCTCGGCCAGGCGCCAGGTAAAGTATCCCGTTCCCGCTCCCAGGTCGGCCACTGCCGATCCCGCGGGAATTTGCAACGCATCCAGCAATTCGTCCGGGGGTTCTTCTTCATCTCGCTCCGGACGCCCGAGAAACTCAAGGTTCTCAGAAATTCCCGCAGTCTCCCGCGTCCGGCGGACGGGCGTGCCGGGCGCGGGATGAGTGCCCTTCAACGTTTCCAGGTACCCAACCAGGCTGTCGATTTCCGCCGGTGACAGTTTGTTTGCATACGAGGGCATGAGCGACCGCTCTTCGCGCTGCAGATCCCGCAGGTCATCCTTTTTGAACGACCGCAGGTTGCCGTCGGTGGTCCGCATCTGAATGGAAATATCGTCCTCATTCAGAGCGATGCCTTCGACTTTTTTCCCGGCGGCGGGAATCGCGACCACAGTCTCGTATCGGCGTGTAATCTCTGCGCTGGGATTGGTAATCGCCAGCCGCAGGGAATCGGGCGAAAGCACGATGCCGGCTTCGCTGAGGTCAGGTCCGAGAGCCCCGCCGCTGTTTTCGACCGAGTGGCATTGGGCGCAGCCGGAGCGCTCAAAAATCTGCTCCCCGCGCGCAGCTTGGGAGTCCTGGCCGTAACAGCAGATGCCGGTCGCCAGCGTGGCAAGGAAAAATTGTCGCAAGAGCATCCCGGCAGCAAGAATAACATCGCCGGGTTCCGCCGCTTCTGCGGCTTGCAGCGTTGCAGCTCCCGATTTATTTCTTCTGCACTTTGGGTAGGGGCGCTAGACTCCCGCGCGCCGCCCGATTGTGGGAATACGAGCGGCAGGGACAGAAGAGCGCCAGTTGGGGCGAATTCTTCGTTTGCCAAATGGTGGCAACCCCGCTCTTTAACAGCTCGGCTGCCGGCGCCCTCGGGAAAGAGATCTCCAACCAGAAACTCATCGGCCGGGCGCGAGCGAGAAACCCGCCGTTGGGATCACCACAGGAAGCTCGCCAGGACCTAGCGGGAGCGGGCCAAGGAATTGCCACAAAGCCACACGCTCGTGGCGGATAGGGTTGTGATCTTTCAACTCCAGCGGAAACTCCGCCAGGAGTTTGAACCACTCGCGGTTCGAGGCTAACACTTTGTTCAACAGGCGTGTCTCCTCCCTCTCCCGATCGGGTTCAACCGAACTGGCTGAATTGACGATATACCGGATTCGACCTCGCTTCAGGATTTGTAGAACGTCGTTCTGATTGTGGGCCAGCATTGTGACGGGGACGTCAGTGTAGCTAGGCGAACGAATGACAAGCGTGCGATCCGCGCGGATGAAGCTGCGTTGAACGGGGACAGGGTGGGACCGATAGAGGAACATCAAATGCGCCTGCTCCGGCAATGAAATTAGCACGTTGCCGGGCTCGGCTAAGCCAGCCATTGTCGCTGCGACCCGTTCGTACCCGGTGACCCCTTGCGGAAAATCGTGAAACCGGATCACATTCGCTAGCAGGCACGCGGACACCATGGCTGTCGCGAGGTAGTTCCGTAGAGGTGCAATTCCTGAATGCCTAAAGATGGCGACGATCCACCCCGCAAAAGCGGGCAGAGCGAAGATGAAATAGCGAGTTTCATCGTAGATACCAACTAACTGGATGAGCCCGCAATAACTGAGGAGCCAACAGGCCCAGAACCATTTCGCCAGCCGGTCGCGATCTTCGTAAAACGTGCAGACCAGACCGGTTACTGCCGCCAACAAACCGATCCACCCAAGCATGGCGGGCAGGCTCTCCGCATAGTACGCAGCTCCTTTCAGGGTAAAAACGTCCGCATAGTTCCGATTCGGTCCGACACCCCCGGAGACTCTGGTCTCGTACAGAGAATAAGGCAGGCTGAACATGACCCATGCACCACCCACGATCAGGTACGCGGCTGGGATTCCAGCACCGATCCACGAATAGAAACGCCCGGCTTTCCTAGCCAGAAACGCCCATAGAAACCATGCCGGAATGATTCCGGCCGTAAGGTAGCGTGAGAGGAATGCCGCCTCTGCAAAGGCGAATGCCGCTACATAGGCCCACGTACTCTGGGATTCCAACCACACCAGGAAGCAGTAGGTGCCGATCATAATCAAGGCCAGTGCAGGAATTTCAGACATGGTGTCCCGCGACCAATAAGCGATTTCAGGAAAAGTTATCAGCAAAGCAGAACACAAGAAGGCCGTCCATGCCTGAGTTCCCGTTTTCAGAAGGACCCGGTAAAAGAAGCACCCGGCAATCCATAAACAAAGAGCTGTGAAGCACCGTGCCGCGGAATAGGAGACTCCGGTGGCCGTAAAAAACAGGCCCAACAATCCTGGATATACGGGAGGATGGTACGGCAGATGAAAAGCCGGATACTGCACATAGCTGCGCTTCGCGAATTCGTAAGGGTGAAGGATCTCACCCGAACGGAGCCAGTCATGAATCATGGCGCCCGCATTCGCATATTGCGCACCGTCAGGCCACAGCGGACCAGAACTCGACAGATTGGAGCAGCCGATAAATAGTGCGATGCAGAGAAGGGCAACGTTGGCACCTACACCTGCGAATTTGGAGAAGCGATCAGATCTGAAGACGGATGAGTGAACATCACCACCCCCACGACCGGGGACCGCTCGCCAGCAAGGAAGCGCAGGAGGTGCCGTGGGAGGCGTCACATTAACTTCTGGGCACACCCGCCCCACTTGTTACAGGGAGATTTGTAATCACGAGAGGAGAGTCGCGCTCATCGCGGTCGGGCGTGGCGTTGATCACGAAAACTTTTTCTCTGCCACCGGGGATGAGGAAGCTGTTTTGAACCCGCTGCATGTAGGGGAAAAAGAATCGATCCAGACTCTCGCTGGTGAAGCGATGCGCGGATTGCCCATCACCTGGGTCCGTCAAGCGGCGTGCGATTTTTGCCGCGAGACGATTTTTGCAGTCAACGATGTTGCGGATGGGTTCGGCAATGATCACTTGCCTCCGTGCCGCAGTCAACATGCGGTCCACAACTGGTTTCGCATCGGGCAGGAAGTGATACAGGCTGGCATGCATGATCACAAAGTCCGCCTGCGGAAGCGGAGCTAAATCCTGGATGTTCCGAACTTGGCCATGGCCGCCCCGGCTCTGAAGCCGCCGAATAAAAGCCTGACTCAAGTCCAAACCAGTATAATCAACGTTCTTGTACCGGAGATAGCGATGGAACAAAGTCGCAGGCCCACAACATAGATCCAGAACCGACGCATGCGGGGGAATTAAATCGGCGATGGTCCGATATCGGGCAGCGTAGGAGCGCCCATAGAGAGAGAGCATGACCGCCTCGTAAAGCAGAGGGTGTTTATAAATCACGGTCACCGCGAATCATCGCCTCCTGGTAGATAGCGCTGTCTATCACTTGGCGCACCGAAGTTTGCGGTTTATCGTTCACGCACAGATAGGTTCGGCCCACATACTCACCCAGGATGCCGAGGAATAGTAGCTGGAGACCGCCCAGCAATAAGATGGTAACGATTAGCGATGCCCATCCCACGGTTTGCGGCGGAAAGGATTCCGGAGCGAGCAATCGGAACGCCACTGCGAATGCTCCGCCTATAATGGCCAGGCAAGACGTCACGATGCCGATCCAGGCTACCAGACGAACCGGCCGCACAGAAAACGAAAATAGAAGCCGTGCCGTCACTGCTGCCGATCTCCAGAAACCATAGTTACCTTGGCCGGCATATCGCGTTCGGTGTTCGACCGAGATGCTGGTTACTCTCCAGGTGGCTTGGAACAGCAATCCGTCGATGTAGGCAGTCGGGCCAAGATACTGGCAGATCATCTCGGCAACGTCACGACGAATTACCTTGTACGGAGACAGGTATACGTCTTTGGGCTTGTAAAGCACCCGTTCGGCAATCTTGCCGTTGATCCAGCTCCCGAGGTTTTTCCAAGCTTTCTGCTTCTTGGTCCGAAAATCCGCTAACACCACGTCGAAGCCTTCTCCGGCCTTATGGACCAGTTCCCGGAGGTATTTGGGATCGTGTTGCAGATCGTCATCCATCACTGCAACGTAGGAGCCACGCGTGTGCCGGATCCCGGTCAGAATGGCGTTATCCTGGCCGAAGTTGCGGCGCAAATCAATGCCTACCACGCATGGATACTGTTTGCAGAGAGATTCGATCACGTGCCAGGACCCGTCGGGCGAGAAATCATTCACCAGAATAATTTCATATGTCCAGCCGGCTGAGCGCAGTTCCTGCGTCAATTCGTAAACCAATTCCGAAAGACAATCTTCGCTTCCATATACGGGTACTACCACTGAGAGTTGCAGCGATTGCGGCGGCAGGGAGGGATTGGTTCCATTTAACATGGCACTTTCAACAGTTGAGGCGGACGTCAGGATGTCGGTGGGAGATTGCCGAAGAAGTGGTGCATAGAGTCGGCGATTCTTATTTGGTCCTCTTCCGTGAGGTCAGTATAGAACGGCAGACGGAGCAACCGTCCGCTCAGGTCTTCGGTCACCGCGAAGTCGCCCCGCGAGTAACCAAGTTTGCTGCCCATGGGAGAAAGGTGCAGCGGGACGTAGTGTAAGGATGCCCGGATTTCATGCTGGCTGAAATGCACGAGCAGCCGGTCCCGCATGGCCTGATCCGGCAGCAGGATGTAAAACGCATGGCAGTTGGTGTCGCAACCGACGGGAACCCGCGGCAATCGGAGAAATTCCTGATTTTCGAAACGGATCAACAACTCATGGTACCGCTGGTATATCGTCTGCCGCTTGAACTTGATGCAGTCCATCATTTCCAATTGAGCTAAAAGGTAGGCAGACGATAGCTCGCTGGGCAGATAGGACGACCCTACGTCTACCCACGTATACTTGTCCACTTCGCTGCGCAGGAACTTAGCACGGTTTGTACCTTTGTCGCGAATCACTTCAGCCCGCGCGGCGAACTCCGGCGCAGAAATACACAGGGCGCCGCCCTCGCCGCAGGAGTAGTTTTTTGTACTGTGAAAACTGAAAGCTCCCAGAGCGCCGATCGAGCCGCAGGCACGACCCTTAAACGATGAATTGACCGCCTGCGCGGCATCCTCCACAACCAGCAGGTCGTGCCGTCGCGCCAGGTCCATTAGCGAGTCCATTTCACAACTTACACCGGCATAGTGGATGGGAAAAATCGCTTTCGTATTCCGAGTGATCCGGGCTTCTACCAGACTTTCGTCCAGGTTCAAGGTGTCTTCCCGGATATCCACAAACACCGGTTTTGCCCCGGTACGCATGATAGCGTTGGCAGTTGAAGTGAACGTGAAGGACGGCAGGATTACTTCGTCCCCTTCGGCCAAGCCGCAAAGCATAGCCGCCATCTCCAGCGCCGCCGTGCCGGATGAAACCATCAAAACTTGCGGGATATTGAGTCGCTGCTTCAGCAACTGTGCACAGGCTTGCGTGTAACGTCCATCAGAGCCAATTTCGCCCGTAGCCACGGCTTGGGCCAAGTATTTCAATTCATTGCCCGCAATGTACGGTTTGCTGAAGGGAATGGGCCGGAGCACGGTCGACCGTGTGTTTCCTTCGCGCGCGGGCACCTCGGGAAGGACATTGTTAACGCACTCGGCCATTGGTCAATCTCCGATACTAGACTGATTGGAAATATACAGTTAAAACGGTTGCATTGCAAGATCGGCACCCCACGTGGGTACTAGTATTTTGGGCGGCACTGTCAATTTGAGCGGTCAAGAAGCATTGTGGCACGAAAAGCTTCGGCCAGCAGCAGTATCGGTGGCGGGCCGTCGACCAAGACGGCGATGTAATCGACATCCTGTTCAGCCGCGCCGGACAAATGAGCTGCCGAAAGATTCTTTGGCGCACGGCTCTCCAAAACAGTGATCCCACATCCAATCAATTAGTTGGGAGGACCCAGAGAAATCTAAAAATGGCGATGATGAGGCGAATCTCAGGCCGAATGCCCAAAAT
>JBDTTL010000064.1:0-18124 GCA_039930665.1 Acidobacteriota bacterium | reverse complement strand
CAAGAAGCTGAAGCGCGCAGCACGCAAGAAGGCGGCTCCTAAAGCCAAACGCGCCGCCGACGTCGCTCGCGGTTCGCAAAAGCGCAAAGTCAAGAAATTGGTCAAGGGTCAGCGCAAACGCTAGGCTGACGAAATTTCACGGGGGCGGGCACGCGGGCCCGCCATCCCCGCATGTCAACCCTCTTCCGAACCAAAAGTATTGCGGCGTTGATTGCGGCAAGCGATCAGCCTACCCATCGGCTCAAGAGAACTCTCGGCCTGGGAAGCTTGGTCGCGCTCGGCATCGGCGTCGTGGTCGGGTCGGGAATTTTCACGCTCACCGGCACCGCTGCCGCCGGGCTCAGGTTCGAATATCCGTCAATCTTCAAGGCGCCACTGCTGAACCTGCTGATCAACGGAAACGACGCCGTGGGAACGCTCGGGCGTCCCGGTGCCGGGCCAGCTATTTCCGTCTCCTTCCTCCTAGTCGCACTCGCCTGCAGTTTCGCGGCGCTGTGTTATGCGGAGCTGGCCTCCATGATTCCGGTGTCGGGCAGCGCCTACACTTACGCCTACGCTACGCTGGGCGAAATCTTTGCCTGGATCATCGGTTGGGATCTGATCCTCGAATACGCGGTCGGTAACATGGCTGTAGCGGTTGGCTTTGGCGCTTATTTCAATGATCTGCTCGATAACGCTTTTGGCTTCCACTTGCCGTCTCAGCTCACGCAACCGATATTCATAGAAGGCAAACACACCGGCGCCTGGTTCAATCTGCCGTCGTTTCTCCTGGTGATACTGCTCACTTGGCTGCTGGTGCGCGGCGTGCGGGAATCGGCCCGTGCGAATACCATCATCGTCATCATCAAGGTAGGCGCCATCCTGCTGTTTATCTTCGGAGCGGCGCGCAGCGTCGATACTCACAACTGGCATCCATTCATGCCCAATGGATATTCCGGAGTGCTCACCGGCGCCGCCATCGTTTTTTTCAGCTACATCGGTTTCGATGCGCTTTCGACCGCGGCCGAAGAATGCCATACGCCGCAGCGCGATCTTCCGCGCGGAATTATGTTCACCTTGGTCATTTGCGCGGTGCTCTACGCCTCGGTCGCCCTGGTGCTCACTGGCATCGTGAATTGGGAGACGCTCAACAACGACGCGCCAGTGGCCAACGCCCTCAAGGCCATCGGCCTCAATCGTCTCCGATTCGTGGTGACCGTGGGCGCGCTGCTGGGCATGTTGAGCGGGGTTCTGGTCTCGCAATATAGCCAGTCGCGGATTCTTTTTGCGATGGCGCGCGACCGTCTGCTTCCGGACATATTCTGCCGCGTTCACCCGACATTCAGAACCCCGGATATCAGTACCTGGGTAGCAGGCATTGCCGTCGCGATTCCAGCCGGAGTGTGGGATATCGGCACCTTCGCCGACCTGACCAACATCGGCACGTTGTTCGCCTTCGTGGTGGTCTCCGTGGGCGTGATTGTTTTGCGCCGCTCACAGCCGGATCACCCGCGGACCTTCCGCGTGCCTTGGGTTCCTTTCCTCCCGCTGCTGTCGATCCTCTGCTGCCTCTTGCTGATGCTGAGTTTGCCGCTCGAAACCTGGATCCGGTTCTTCGTTTGGCTGGTGGTAGGTCTGGCAATCTACTTCGCCTACAGCCGCAAGCGGGTCGCAGTCCAGCCTTAATAAAGCCTAGTTGACACAAGGCGAATATAAGGCGAATATGAGACGTGACTCAGTTGGTCGGCATCGCTCGTTTGGCTGCCCAAAGCCCATCGCTCGAAGCTAAGCGCGCCACAGAATACTTCGAACTCCCCACCCGGCGATATCTTTCGAGGTGCGACAGTCCGCGGATGCCCTTCCGCTGGATGATCAATCCCTATCGTGGATGCGAATTCGGCTGCAAGTATTGTTATGCCCGCTACACCCACGAATTCATGGAGCTGCACGAGCCGGAGGCTTTTGAGCGCAAGATCTTCGTCAAACACTTCGATGAAGCGGAATTCCGTTCGGAGCTGCGGCGGCTCCCCGCGAACGAAGCGATCGCCATCGGCACAGCCACCGATCCCTATCAACCCGCAGAGCGTAGATTCCGCCTCACCCGCTCCATTCTGGAGGTTCTGGCGCAGAATAGCGGATACCGCATCGGACTGATCACCAAATCGGATCTTGTCGCGCGCGATATCGATGTGTTCCAAGAGATTCATCGGCGCAATTATCTGACTCTGACACTGACAATTACGACACTCGACCGGGAATTAGCGCGCTTGCTGGAGCCATTGGCGCCGCGGCCCGATCTGCGCCTCAATGCAGTCCGGAAGCTGAGCGCGGCGGGTCTTCGTGTAGGTGTAAATCTGGCGCCCATCATGCCGCTGATAAACGATGCTGAGCCGAGCTTGGACGCGGTTGCCAAGGCCTCGGCACGTGCCGGTGCAGTGCAACTCAGCGGCAATGTGGTTTATCTGAAGGCATGTGCGCAGAAAGTTTTCTTCCCGTTTCTCGATGAGCATTTTCCTGCCTATTTGCGGCGCTATCGGGAGCGTTTCGAGCGGAGCGCCTTTCTGCGGGGCGAATATCCGGATACGATTCGCGAGCGCATCGATCGTATTCGCAAGCGCTATAGCCTCCGGCCTCGCGAACACGACCAACCCGAACCCGAACTGTGGCCGCAGAAACAGCAAATGACGCTATTCTCGGAAGGTGAGTGACTTGATCTTCATGCATATGGCGCTGGAACTCGCCCGCGAGGCGGAAGCAGCGGGCGAAGTCCCGGTGGGCGCCGTGATCGTGCTGGCGAGTGAGGTCGTTGGCCGAGGACGAAACTCTCCTATTGGGCGCTGCGACCCCACTGCGCATGCCGAAATTCTTGCGCTCCGTGAGGCTTGTGCTGCAATCGGGAATTACAGATTAGAAGGCGCAATTTTATATACGACGCTGGAGCCGTGCGTTATGTGCGCCGGCGCACTGGTGGCAGCGCGCATCGCTAAACTAGTTTTCGGAGCGCGCGATCTCCGTTTCGGCGGCGTGCGCAGCAAGTTTCGCTTGGCCGACTCCGACGTCCTGAACCATCGCCTGGCGATCGAGGAAGGTATGCTCGGCGCGGCGTGCGCCGAGCTGATGCTGCAATTTTTCGGGGAGCGCAGACCGGGTTAGGCCGTCTTGCCGATCGGCTGAGGGAAACGCAGGTGAGACGGACGCAGCGGAATCACTCGGCACTCGGGCGGAGTGGCGTGAGCGGGATCAAACCGGGACGGACCATGGAAATAATCGTCCAGTGGGAACAAAGGATACGGCTGCAGTTCCCGGAACACGCGTCCCAGTTTCTGCTCGATTCGATACACTGCGTGAAAGAAATTGCCCCGGCTCATCCGAAGTTTACGCGTGCACAGAGTCCAATCGGCACCCAATAAAAAATGATAGCGAAACAAGCGGTGCTCGGATTCGTTAAGATGTCGCCGCGACACTAAGCAAAAATCCGCCATATATTCTTCGTCCTTACGCCCGAATGACATCGGCCGGTGAGATCCCGCCGCCGGCTCCATCGAAACGCGGCTCACGTGTCTTTCCTGTTCGGTACAGCGCCGAAATCGGTCATAGCAGATGCGAAACATCGCGCGCAGGACGCAGTTGCATGGCATCCAGTTCCCCATGTTCCTAAGCCGCAGTCCACACCCGTGGCATTGCGTGCAATTGTGCATGGCGAGCGCCAGTGTTTCTGAGCGTGTCCATTCCATTGCTGTTTACTTCCTCTCGACTTTATCGGATGCGGTGTCCTATAACTCCCACCGGCAACCGCATAGGTATAGTACGTCTAGTCCCCTTGGCATGTCAAATTATATTTGTTTAAAGTGAAGTTATTACGTGCTATTTAACTGCCACTTCCCGATAAATGGCAAGCACTTGTTGAGCTGTTCGCTCCCAATGGAAGCGCTGCGCTTGCAGGCGCCCAGCCGTCTTCAGGGCTTCACGGCGATCGAGATTCAGGAGAACCTCTCGCATCCCGCGCTCGATATCGAAGACGTTGTCGGGGCTCACGAGTTCCGCCGCTTGCCCCACGGCTTCGACCAAAGACGGAAGGTCAGACGCAACCACCGGGGTCCCACAGGACATCGCCTCAAGTGGGGCCAGCCCGAATCCTTCATAGAGGGTCGGGAAAGCGAAGGCCTCCGCGGCGCAATAGAAAACCCGCAAGGTCTCAATCGGAACAAACCCCAGGAAGCGTACCGCGTTCTCGATGCGTGAATGGGCTACGGCGCGGCGTACGGCGGGATTCTTCGAGAGTTCATCCCCAATGATCACCAGGCGCAAATTTTTATACAGGGGATGGTTTTCCAGCTTATGGCGCAGCACCGCAAACGCTTCTACCAGGCGGGGCACGTTCTTGTGCACGCGAACGGTCCCCGCGTACAGGATGTAGGGATAGGAAATCGAGTAACGATCCAAAATCTGGCGCTGCTGTTCCGGGTCGTCGCGAACGCTGGTGAAGGCTGGATCGGGAGCGCTATAGATAGTAGACAGGCGCTCGTCCGGGATGCGCAGGACCGCTTCCAGATCGCGGCGCGTGGCGTTAGAAACCGCGATGACGCGAGCCGCCCGAACCACGCCTCTTCGATAACGCTGCTGGTGCAGGCTATAGCGGAAATCCCGGCGCGGCGGGAACAGCAGCGAGCTCATATCGTGGATGGTGACCACGTAGGGACGTGGCATCGCCCAGGCAACTGAATTGAGAGGAATATGATACAAAGAAGCGTTTAAAGACTTTAAAAATCCAGGAAATGAGAGGTTATGTTTTAGGCCTTCGTCACTAGTTCTGCAGGTTGCAATCTTGAAGTTGTCACCCAGTCCCGCAAGTTCGCCGGCATCGCCGGGATACGCAACCAGTGTGTATTGATTCTCCGCGTCCAGCGCCGACAAGGCCCGTGTGAGGTTTCGGATGTAGGTGCCAATGCCGAAGTCGCGGACCCGCCGGGCGTCGATGACGATATGCACGGCATCCTTTCTCCAGGCGGATCGCGGTAAGCTCAATTCGCGCAGTAGCCGCTTGTCAGCGAGCTACGGTCGGCGTCAGTTTCCAGGAATAAAGCGGGAAACGGTCGGTGAGTGCCGTCACGCGCCGCCGCACTTCTGCGTGGACGTTCTCATCGGCGACGTTTTCGAGAACGCGAGTGATTAGCGCCGCTACTTCACGCATCTCGCTCTCGCCAAACCCGCGCGTGGTGACGGCTGGGCTGCCGAAGCGCATGCCGCTGGGGTTGACCGGCGGATTCGGGTCGAATGGAATCGCATTCTTATTGGCAGTAATATAAGCGCGATCCAGCGCCACTTCGGCTTCCTTGCCGCGAACCCCCTTGGCGAAAACGTCCACCAGCATCAAGTGGGTGTCAGTGCCTCCTGAAATCATGCGGAATCCGGCCGCGCTCAGTTCTTTGGCCAGTGTCTGTGCGTTGGCCACCACTTGCCGGCTGTACGCAATGAACTCTGGTGTCATAGCCTCCCGATAGCAAATAGCCTTGGCGGCGATGATATGCATTAGCGGGCCGCCCTGAATTCCGGGGAAAACTGCTTTGTCGATGGCTGCGCCAAGTTTCTCTTTTGCGAGAATCATGCCGCCGCGCGGGCCACGCAAAGTCTTGTGCGTAGTGGAGGTGACGATGTCGGCCCAGTCGCACGGATTCGGGTGCACTCCAGCGGCAACCAATCCCGAAAAATGCGCCATGTCGACCATGAAGAGCGCGCCGTTGGCATCAGCGATTTCACGAAAGCGAGCGAAGTCAATGATGCGCGGATAGGCGCTGCCCCCGGCCACGATCAGCTTGGGCTTATGCTCGGCGGCCAGATGCGCGACTTCATTGTAATCGATGAGTTCATCCTCTTTGCGCACACCGTAGGGCACGATTTTGTAGAGCTTGCCCGAGAAATTGAGCGGATGCCCATGCGTCAAGTGGCCACCATGAGCCAGGTTCATCCCCAGAATTGTGTCGCCGGGATTGAGCACACTGAAGTACGCGCCCTGATTCGCCTGCGAGCCGGAGTGCGGCTGCACGTTGGCATATTCTGCACGAAACAGCTTTTTGGCGCGGTCGCGGGCCAGATTTTCGACCCCATCGACGTATTCGCATCCGCCGTAATAGCGCTTGCCGGGATAACCCTCGGCGTACTTGTTGGTGAGGATGGTGCCGGCCGCCTCCAGAATCGCTTCAGAAGTGAAGTTTTCGCTGGCGATCAGTTCCAGCCGCGAGTTCTGCCGCTCCGTTTCCTTGCGAATCAAATCGTAAATTTCGGGATCGGCTTCGGCCAAAGGTCGAGCCAATTGCGATTCGTTGCCGGGTTTCGTCATGTTATTTCCGCTCCAGTTCCAGGATCTTGTGTACCCGGCGCTCATGACGGCCGCCGCGCTCAAACTCGGTTTCGAGAAACAGCTTTACGAATTGATTGGCGGTCTTCGCGTCAGTATAGTTGGCGCCCAGGGCGAGCACGTTTGCATCGTTGTGCCGGCGCGTGAGCTGTACCTCGTCGGTATTTACCGCCAAGGCCGCGCGAACACCGTCAATTTTATTGGCCGCGATAGTCATCCCGACGCCGGTACCGCACACCAGGACACCGCGCTCCGCCGATCCGTCGGCCACCGCACGACCCACGATGGCAGCGTAGTCCGGGTAGTCGGTCGACTCTGTGCTATTGGTGCCCTCGTCGATCACGTCATGGCCGGCCTGGCGCAGCATGTTCGCGATTTCCTGTTTGAGGCCGAATCCAGCGTGGTCGGCGCCGATAGCGATCTTCATGGAAGTAGACTGATTTTACCACTGCGCAGCAGCGCGGCTCCGGGATGGCCCGAGATCCCCAGCCTAGCGTCATCTGAAATTCCTGGCGCGCAAAGCGCTGGTGTCGGGCTTCTGAAATCCTATGGGGTGGGAACCGCTCGAAGGGAGAGTAGCTAGACCGCGGTGAAAGTTGGCACTTGTAGTACTTTGTTGGCTATCGAGTGGCACTGAGATGATTGCCTAGGCCACCTTATTACGGTATAGTCTTTCCAAGACAGCGCTCAGGAAAGATTCTCAGCCTTGGCGTTGGATTCTAATCGGAGGACAAAGAATGCGTAAGACCTTTGGAATGATGCTGCTGGTGATCGGGGCTTCGGCCGTTGCGTCAGCGACTGCGGTACCGGAGATCGATCCGGCCTCGGCGAGCAGCGCGCTGGCTCTCATTACCGGTGGGTTATTGGTGATAGGCGCCCGTCGCAAGAAGTAGACACTCGTTCATCCTGATAACCTAGACGCACCCCCAGCGAAAGTTGCGGGTGCGTTCTTTTTGGCGATGATCCCCAACTCTAGCGACACAGATTCGTTTCCACTAGCCGCTTCGATCTGGGGCAGCATGGGAAAACTGCGCCCTCCCGCCTGGCTTCAGCGTCTGCTCTTGCTCGGAGGCCTGGGCCTCGCGGAGGTCATAGCGATTTCTGTCTTCGCCGACAACGCCGCCCTCCAGGGAATGGGAGGATTGAACGAGATTATTGCTCATTGGGGCGCGTGGGCGGTGCACGGGTGTATCGCGTTTTTTGCCCTGTACGGAACTTTCGCCGCGTTGCAAGATGCATCCACGTTGCGCGCGACTTTTGGCAGCCTTAGCTCCCAGCCGTTCGGATGGAAATTCCTAGCCGTTCACGGCAGCGCCCTGCTTGTTTTCTGCTTCTTGACGTTCGAACTCTACAGCAAGCAAGATCCGGGGATTACGGGCAATGGATTGGTGGTCGCCTGGCTGCTGACGGGCCTGGTCACAGCCGCCGTCGGTGCACTCGCCTTCGTGCCGATGCGGATTTGGGTGGAAGCGATCCGAGGAACGGGATGGCTGGGATTATACGCTGCCCTCGCGACAATAGGAGCTTGTGTGGTCGGCAACGACCTGCGATCTCTTTGGCAGCCAGCGATCAAGTTGACCTATTATCTGACGAGTTCCCTACTATCGGTTTTTCGCGACAACATCGTTTCCGATCCCGGCCATATGCTGCTTGGAACACAACGTTTCCGGGTCAACATTGCACCTGAATGTTCCGGTTTCGAGGGGGCCGGTCTGATGCTGGCGTTCGGCATTCTATACCTGCTCTGTTTCCGCCGCGAATGCCGATTCCCTCATGCCTTGCTGTTGATTCCCGCTGGTATCGTGGTTCTTTTTGGGCTGAATATAGTGCGCATTGCTACGTTGATCCTGCTGGGCGACGTGGGCGCGACTACAGTCGCTTTGGGCGGATTCCATTCCCAGGCCGGATGGATAGCCTTCACTGCGGTAGCGTTCGGGTTCACTCTAGTAGCGCGGCGCATTGATTGGCTCAAGCCTGAACCGCTGAGAGTCGCGTCGGGTGCAAGCGAAGCGGGGGCCGAAGCCGAGGAAAATCCGGTGGCTCCGTATCTGGCGCCGTTCCTCGCGATTGTTGCCGTGGGGATGCTGGTCACTGCCGCGTCCGCCGGTTTCGAGTGGCTCTATCCGCTGCGGTTCCTGGCTGCGGCCGCGGTGCTCTGGATATACCGGGGGCGGCTTGCGCAACTGGATTGGAAATTTGGGAAGACCGGCATAGCGGCAGGCGTAGTTGTGTTCGCGCTGTGGATCGCTTTCGACCGCTTCAATGGCACGGCGCAGATGGCAATGCCGGCGGCGCTGGCTGGGGCGGAGCCCTTCACGCGGTTTGTATGGATTGCCGTTCGTGCACTGGCGGCGTCGGTCACCGTGCCCATCGCTGAAGAACTGGCGTTTCGCGGATTTCTAATGCGCCGGCTGGCTTCGGCGGATTTCGAGGAGTTGCCTTTCGGCAAGGTAACGCTCGCGGCGTTGGCAATCTCCGCGATCGCCTTCGGATTGCTCCACGGCGCGCGCTGGATCCCGGGAGTGGCCGCGGGGACAATATACGGCTTCAGTGCCATCCGTAAGGGCCGCATCGGAGAAGCGGTTGCCGGGCACGCAGTGACCAATGCTCTGCTCGCGATCTACGTCCTGGCGCTAGGCCAGTGGCAGTTCTGGTAGTCCAGCACGGCCGCGCTTGTTCTTCGCGCCACGCCAGTCCCTGTGTCACACTGAAATTCATACTCATGAGAGAACGAATAAGGTCCACGACGATCCTCTGCGTGCGGCGCGACGGCAAAGTGGTAATGGCGGGGGACGGGCAGGTGACGCTGGGCTCGGAAGTGCTGAAGGGCTCGGCGAAGAAGCTGCGGCGCCTGTATAACGGGAAGATTCTGGCCGGGTTCGCGGGCGCAACGGCCGACGCTTTCGCGCTCTTCACGCGCTTTGAAACCAAACTAGAGCAATTCAACGGCAACCTGCCGCGTTCAGTAGTCGAGATGGCGAAGGACTGGCGCACCGACCGTATGTTGCGCCATCTGGAGGCGCTGCTGCTGGTCGCAGACCCGACCAATACCTTCATCCTCAGCGGCAACGGCGACGTCATCGATCCCGACGACAACATCGCGGCCATCGGCTCGGGTGGCGCTTACGCCAAAGCGGCCGCGACGGCCTTAATGGAGAACACAACGCTCTCCGCGCATGAAATCGTGCAAAAGGCCATGGCCATCGCCGGCAAGATTTGCATCTACACCAATGACAGCGTGGTGTTCGAGGAGCTGGGCTAAACACTCCTCCGCCGTCGGCGGGTGAAATCCGCCATCGGGGTTTCCCCGATATCGCTGCAAACGCCGTCTTCGCTGGGTATGCCACACTGGAAGTTTGAAAGACATTATGAAGCATTTCAGCCGCGGGGGGCGTAGCTAGTGGTGATCTATCTCCCCGCCCAAACGTCCGAAGATACGCCGCTGCTCGACGAGCTCACTCCGCGGGAAATCGTCCGCGAGCTGGATAAATACGTCATAGGCCAGGGCGACGCGAAGAAAGCCGTCGCGATCGCGCTTCGCAACCGCATCCGCCGCCAAAAGCTTGATCCGGAGATGGCGGAAGAAGTGATGCCCAAAAACATCCTGATGATAGGGCCGACCGGCGTTGGCAAAACGGAACTGGCGCGGCGTCTGGCGAAGCTCGCCAATTCGCCATTTTTAAAAGTAGAAGCCAGCAAATTCACCGAAGTCGGCTACGTGGGGCGCGACGTCGAATCGATGATCCGAGATCTGGCGGAGATTTCGATCGACATGGTGCGCGAAGAGCGCCTGAATGAAATCGGCGAGCGCGCCGAACGCAATGCCGAGGAGCGGCTGCTGGACCTGCTAATGCCGCCTCCGGCCGAGACAGCCGAGACGCCGGAGAGCGTCGACCGCACGCGCGAAAAGCTGCGGGAACGGCTGCGCGCCGGAAAACTCGACGATCGCATGGTGGAAGTAGACGTGAAGGATCGCGCTCCGACGTTTGAAGTGTCCACTCTGGGCGGCATGGAGGAGATGGACATCAACCTGAAGGACGTGCTGCCCGGTCTGTTCGGCGGACGCACCCGCAAGCGCAAGATGCGCGTAGGCGAGGCGATGGATTATCTGGTCCAGGAAGAAGAGCAGAAACTGGTGGACATGGACCAGGTCACGCGCATCGCGATCGAGCGCGTCGAGCGCAGCGGCATTATCTTCCTGGATGAAGTGGACAAAATCGCGGGCCGCGAGGGTGGCCACGGCCCCGATATCAGCCGCGAGGGCGTACAACGCGACATCCTGCCCATCGTCGAAGGCACCACAGTAAATACCCGCTACGGCTTCGTGCGCACGGACCACATTCTCTTTATCGCGGCGGGCGCGTTCCATGTGTCGAAGCCCAGCGATCTGATCCCTGAATTGCAGGGCCGCTTTCCCATTCGGGTGGAACTCAAATCGCTCACCGAGGCAGATTTCATCCGCATTCTGAAAGAGCCGAAGAACGCACTCATCAAGCAGTATCAGGCGCTGCTGGACACCGAAGGTATAAAGCTCACTTTCAGCGAGGACGCGATCCAGGAGATCGCATCCTTCGCGACGCGCGTGAACGAATCGATGGAAAACATCGGAGCGCGGCGCCTGCATACGATTCTGGAGAAACTGCTCGAGGAAGTGTCGTTCGACGGACCGGATCTGAAGAAGAAAGTGGTGAAAGTGGACGCGGTTTACGTGCGCAAGCAACTGGCGGAAATCGTCAAGGATCAGGACTTGAGCCGCTACATTTTGTGACCCGCGCCGCTGCTCTTTTTTGCATGTTGTGGCTCGCCGGCTGCGCGTCCGTGGGCCCACCCAAGCCTCCTGCACTCGATATTCCCACGCGTGTGACGGATCTTCGCGCCGCCGAGTACGGCGACCAAATTCTGGTCCAGTTCACGATCGGGGCGCTCACGACTGACGGTTTGCCGCTGATAAGCGTAAAAGCCGTGGAACTGCAGGTAACCGCGGGGGCCTCGCCTCAAGGGCTGCGCGTGCCAGTGAAAGGACTGGGACCGGTAGATTACGAATTCCCTGTGAAAGATTGGGTGGGGAAGCAGGTGACCTTGATGGTTCGGGCCACGGGTCCTAAAGGGAAGGCTTCGGACTGGTCGAACGCAGTGACGCTCACGGTGGGCGTGCCACTGGCGACACCCGCCAGTATCGAAGCCGTTTCAGATCCGCACGGTGTGCGCTTAACCTGGATGGATTCGTTTGGCACTGAAACGGGAGGGCGCTATCGCATCTTTCGCGGAGCGGGCGACGCCATGCCTCAGCAACTAGCGGAAACCGACAAGCCTGACTACGTGGATACCACCGCTGAGTTTGGATCGCCCTACAGGTATTTCGCGCAAGCGCTGGTCGGGGAATCCCGCCTGAGCGCGATATCTTCAATCGTCGGGGTCACGCCGATGGATGTGTTTCCTCCAGCGGTGCCCACGGGCCTGACGGCCGTGGCGGGTGTCAACTCGATCGAATTGGCGTGGCAGCCCCAAGCGGAAGACGATTTGGCGGGCTATCAGGTCTATCGCTCGACCAGCGGCGGCGCAGCGGAGCGAATCGCCGGGCCAGTGGAAGCACCGAATTTTAGTGACCGCACAGTTGAAATCGGCAAGCAGTATAGCTACACGATTACGGCTGTGGATCGTACCGCCAATGAGAGCGCACACTCAGCGGCGGTGGAAGTTACGGCGCAATAATCGCGACCAGGATGCGAACGCCCGGTTACTACTTCGCCTTACGGCGTTTGACCAGACGCTTGCGCCAACGTCGCGCCATGGTGGGAGGCGCGAAGGCTTGGTCCAGCAACTCGGCTTGCTCGCGCGCGTGGGCCTTCGCGGAACCGGGAGCAGTGGATGCGCTTTCCGCTCGACCTGCGTATCCCAGGGCGCGCGCCTCGTTGGCCATGATCCGCTGCAGGCGCGTGCGCATGAAGATCCAGGCGCCCATGTTGCGCGGTTCCTCCTGCACCCACACCACGGCACTCGCTGAAGAGTAACGCGCAATCACCTCGCGAATCTCGGCCTCCGGGAATGGATAAAGTTGTTCGATCCGCACAATGGCAGTGTGCGCCGCCGTTTCGTCGGTGGCTTTGCGCGCTTCGCGTGCCGCCAGCACTTCGTAATAGACCTTTCCGCTGCACAGAAGAATTTTGCGGATGGCCGCCGGGTTGGTCACCGTTTTATCGTCCAGCACCGGATGAAAAACACCGTTGGTGAGATCGTCTACCGTGGAGATGACTTGCGGATGGCGCAGCAGGCTCTTCGGCGACATGACAATCAAGGGTTTTCGCAGGCCACGACGATCCGCTCCGCCGCGCATCTGGCGGCGCAACAGGTGGAAGTACTGCGCGGGCGTGGTGCAATTCACCACTTGCAGGTTCGCTTCGGCGGAGAGTTGCAGGAAGCGCTCCAGGCGGGCGCTCGAATGCTCCGAACCACCGCCTTCCTGCCCGTGAGGGAGCAGCATCACCAGACCGCTGGGCTGGCCCCATTTCGATTCGGCCGAGGCTATGAACTGGTCGATCATGATTTGGGCGCCGTTGACGAAATCGCCGTACTGGGCTTCCCACACGACCAGGCTTAACGGGTCCGCGACGCTATAGCCGAACTCGAAGCCGACGACGCCATATTCGCTGAGCGGGCTATTATAAACCTCGAACCTGGCTGGACCCGGGATCACGTGCGCCAGAGGAGTATAGACCTCGCCGGAATTGTAGTCGTGAAAGGTCGCGTGGCGATGGCTGAAGGTGCCACGGGCCGAGTCCTGGCCGCTCAGGCGGACCGAGGTTCCTTCGAGAAGCAAGCTGCCGAAGGCGAGAGTTTCCGCCAGCGCCCAATCGATCGCGTCTTCAGTTAATGCGGCCCCGCGCTTTTCTACCAATCGCGCGAGTTTGGGATGAATCGTGAAACTTGGAGGAAAAACACTGATGCCTTGTATTACGCGCTCCAACGTAGTTCGATTGACACCGGTGGGCGGCAGATCCTGCTGCATGGTCCCCGGAGCCACTGGACTGAGTTCCAGCAACTCCCACTGTTCCTTATTCTTCTGCGCAAGGTCGTAGATCTCATAGAGATACTTCTTCTGCGCTTCCTGCCAAGCGGTAACTTGTTCCGCCGTGACCACGCCCTCTTTCTGAAGCCTCGCGCCGTAGAGCGCCCCAACGGATTTGTGATCTTTCAACTGGCGATAGAGAACCGGCTGCGTGTAGCTGGCGTCATCGCCCTCGTTGTGACCGTGCTTGCGCCAGCAAAGGACATCGATCACCACATCGCGATGGAAGCGCTGCCGGAAATCGTACGCCATCTGCGCGGCCCGAGTGCAAGCTTCTGGATCGTCTCCGTTGACGTGGAACACCGGCGCGTGGACCATCAGCGCGACATCGGAACAGTAGGTAGTGGAGCGCCCTTCATTCGGATTCGCGGTGAAGCCGATCTGATTATTGATAATCAGATGAATCGTGCCGCCGGTGTTATAGCCGTTAATCTGCGAAAGATTCAGGGTCTCGGCTACGATGCCCTGGCCCGACATAGCGGCGTCGCCGTGGATTAGTAACGGGATCACGCGCTCACGCAGATGATCTTCGAGGCGATCCTGCTTGGGCCGCACGATGCCTTCGACCACGGGATTCACGGCTTCGAGATGACTTGGGTTGGGAGCTACTGAGACGCGAATCGCCCTGCCTCCAGGTAGCTGACGCCGGTTGCTTGCGCCCAAATGGTACTTCACGTCACCGGCGCCGCCAAAACTTTCTTCGGAAATGTCTTCCTCGAATTCCGAAAACACCTCCGCGATGCCTTTGCCGATAACATTGGCAAGCACGGTGAGGCGGCCGCGGTGGGCCATGCCTATGATGCATTCGTCGACATTCCCCGCCGTGGCGCGGTCCAATATTTCATCGACTACAGCGATGACGGATTCGCCGCCTTCCAGCGAAAAACGCTTGTGGCCCTTGAAGCGATTCTCCAGAAAAGACTCTAAGCCATCGGCATTGATCACGCTCAGCAGGGCGCGGCGTTTGCCTTCGGCATCCAGCGTCCAGGGACTGGCGGTCGGCTCCAGTTGCTCGAGGAACCAGAGACGCTCTGCTGGGTCCTCGCAGTGCATGAACTCAACGCCCAATTTGCCGGCATAAGTCAAACGCAGGCGATCGGTCAAATTGCGCAGGGTGGCGACACCGAATGGACCGGCGTCGAAGGCGCGGTCAAGATCCCAAATAGTGAGGCCTTGCGCCGAGGGATCAAGATCCGGAGCCAGAGGCCGCGGAACGCCCAGCGGATCGATATCGGCAGCCAGATGGCCGCGCTCGCGCCAGGCCTGAATGAAACGCGCTACTGCCGCTTGCTTGACGGGGTCGGCATTGATCGCCGGGGCGGTGGGCCGCTCCACTTCCCAGCGAACGGGCTGGAAGGGGATGCCAAGATCGGCGTAGATATTATCGTAGAACCCCTCTTCGCCTTCAAGCAGCGACTGCATCTGCGCCAGGAACATGCCCGACTCGGCTCCCTGGATCACACGGTGATCGTAGGTGCAAGTCACAGTCATCACTTTGCTCAGGCCCAACGCAACGCGGGCGTCTTCGGTCATGCCGCGATATTCCGGCGGGTAATCGATGGCGCCGGTGGCGATGATGGCGCCTTGTCCCGGCATCAGGCGCGGAACGGAACCTACTGTTCCGACGGTGCCCGGGTTGGTGAGCGAAATCGTAGTGCCTTCGAAATCGGCTACGGTCAACTTGTTGCCGCGGGCACGCGCAACGATATCGTCGTAGGAGGCCAGGAATTCGGCGAAACTCATCGCTTCCGCACTCTTGATCGAGGGGACCTTTAGCGAGCGCGCTCCGTCCTTGCCCGCCACGTCGACCGCGAGGCCGACGTTTACATGGCCGCGGCGAATGCGGAGAGAATCATGGCCGTTGCCCGAAAAAGCATCGTTCAGCGCCGGAACTTTCTCAATGGCCCGCACGATGGCCCATGCCACGAAGTGCGTGTAGGAAAGCTTGCTCTGGCCGTGACCGGTTCGATGAGTGTTGATCGCGCGGCGGTTCTCATCCATCACCTTGACTGGCAGGACGCGCAGGCTAGTGGCAGTGGGAACCGTGAGGCTCGCCGCCATATTCTCGGCTATCTTCAGCGCGGGGCCACGCAGCGGCACGGCCTGATCGCCTTGGCCCATTGTCACAGCGGGACCGGAGGATATGGGAGCGGGGAGCGCTCTCATCTGGGGCGACGCGTCGAGCTCAGGCTCAATCGTCAAGGCGTTCCCATTCGCGGGAAAGCCGTTGGGATTGAGGCGCTCGCTGTCGGCGTCGAAAACTTGCTTCCAACCGGAGTCTACAGTTTGGCGATCGTAAAGATACTGATGATACAACTCGTCTTCGAGCCAACTGTTTACACTTGGAGCGGCGGGATCAGACATCGGGGTTTCTATTTACCATATTAACTGATGGTCAAAGCTCTCATCTTTTCCGACATCCATAACGATGCGCGTGCGCTGACGAAGCTGATGGCGATGGATGCCGACGTGTATTTCGCTGCCGGCGACCTGGTGAGCTGGGCTCGTGGACTCGACAAAATGGGAGAGCTGATGAAGAGCAGAGCGGGGCGCGTGTATGTGCTGCCGGGGAATCACGAGTCGGCGAGCGACATTGGAGCGTTTTGCGAGCGCTTCGGATTCGTTGATTTCCATGGCGCGACGGCAGAGATCGGGGGCGTGCGTTTCGCGGGGCTGGGGTACTCGACAGTGACGCCCTTCGACACGCCCGGCGAATATAGTGAGCACGAAATCGCGGAACGCCTGGCGAAGTTCGAGTGGTGGAAGCCACAGGTGCTGATCTGCCACTCGCCGCCGCTGGGGACTCCGCTCGACAGGATCAAGGAAGGGTTGCACGCTGGGAGCCGCGCCGTGCGTGAGTTCATTGAGAAGGAGCAGCCGGAGTACTTTTTCTGCGGACACATTCATGAGGCGGAGCGAGTGGTGCTCCAAATGGGCGCGACGCGGGCGATGAACGTGGGGAAGAGGGGGTATTTGCTCGATATTTAGCCGAGCGGCTTGCCTGGTTCAAGCTCAATGCACACTGAGCCCGCATTAATCGTGCCGCATATCCCAAAGCACGGCCCCAACTCCAACTGGTATCCGTCAGTATCTTTTCTCAGAATTAGCTCGCTAAGAACATTTTGGTGGCTGAACCCGTTCAGTTCCAGATCCCGAATGTCCTCCAGAGTAAATGTGACCACTACGTGTTTCTCTTGCACGTAGTAGCCGCTGCTATCTATCTCCCTAGGGCCTCCCCATGTGCGCACGCGAAGCTGAGCCGGACCCGTGCGGTTGAGCTGAACCGACAGTACTTCTCCATTGTGGAAGGTCGGTCAGTAGCTGAACCATGCGAAGATGTCAGACGCACCAGGAATGTCTTCGGGAAAAGAAAGTTGGCGGGCCATGCTCTTAATGTATCGGCTTTACGCTACGCTTGAGTCATGGGCGCGACGCGCAGTCCCGCGGTGTCAGGGCTTCCCGAGCAGTCCTACCAGCTTGAGCATCCCAGCTCCGAAGCGATCTGGAAGCGCGCGGTCGAAGTCTTCGGCAGCGACGAGCTGGCGCGGAAGTGGATGGATACTCCGCTGCCGATTCTCGGCCCGGCGACTCCAGAGCACCATTCCGCCTCTGGCGATGCTGCGATGCAGCGTGAAATCCTGACGATCCTGGGACGGATCGACTACGGGATGTTCAGTTAGCGAATGCGCATTTTCCGGCTCCATCGCCGGCAACGAGCGGCCGCCGACTACAGCGGGTCACTGCGCTTCGCCAGCCGTTGGAATCCGGCAGGAACGCCGATGCTGTACGGCTCGACAGCGCTATCACTGGCTTGCCTGGAGTTGCTGGTCCATGTAAGCGCGGACCAGATTCCGCTTGATTTTGTGTATACCGCCGCCACAATTCCGCTAGTGCCGGCGGCTCATGATTTTCACGGTACTCTTGGCGACGCCGAATCGACACGCCGCTACGGGCAATCGTGGGCGGCCTCGCTGACGTCGCTGGCGATCTATGTTCCATCCGTAATCATCCCGGCCGAATCCAATGTGCTTGTGAACCCCGTGCACGACGCTTTTCAAGACGTGGTCTGGGACGTGCCGCTTCCGTTCGAATTCGATCCACGATTGCTCAGGGGATCGGGTGCGATTTAGCTGAGGATTGTTTCGACGCGGGCGCGGAATCTTTTCACCTTGCGGGCGCTATTGGCGCCAGAATTGGATTTGCTGTTTCGACGGCCGAACTAACCTTCTCATACGTTAGAACCGCGAAAAACACCAGCAAAGAGGCTGAAGAGACGATGGCCCACGGGTTCCCGGCGAGACCAAATAGGAACGGGAGTGGGGTGGCAAGCAGGGTAGCGGCAACTTTCGAAACCGGCTGCCGCGACATGAAAATCGTGAGCCAAATCGGCAGCAACAGCAATGTCGCATCGTAACCATAGACGTGCGGCACGACGGTTTCGGAAGCTACCGCCGTCACCGCGAACATTCGCCACAAGGGCGCGCCGCGCACCGTCCAGAGCAACAGCAGGATCACCGTGGCGATCAGTAGGACGTTGAAGGTGGGAGACGCGATTCCGAGGTTCGCAGCGAGGCCCTGGTAGCTGATCATCAACTCGGGCGATGGTGAAAGACGCTCAATGTTCTTGTTGGTGAGAAGAGTGATGTACGCGTGAATTACACCCCACCCGCCTAGTCTCCCGTCCCAATGGTTCGCACGTTAAGTTCTGAGGGGTGAGCCGAAAG
>JBDTTL010000063.1:0-18137 GCA_039930665.1 Acidobacteriota bacterium | reverse complement strand
AGGGAGGTTTGATTTGGCACGATATATTGGTCCCGTCTGCCGGCAGTGCCGGCGCGAGGGCATGAAGTTATTCCTTAAAGGCGAGCGCTGCCATACCGAAAAGTGCGCGATCGAAAAGCGCAACTTTATTCCAGGCCAGCACGGCAAGGATCGCAAGCCCAAGATCGTGGGCTACGGTTTGCAGCTTCGCGAAAAGCAGAAGGCGCGCCGCTACTATCAGTTGCTCGAAGGCCAGTTCCGCAACCTGTTCGAGAAGGCCAGCGGCATGAAGGGCATTACCGGCGACAACATGCTGAACATGCTGGAGCGCCGCTTGGACAACGTGATCTACCGCATGGGCTTCGGCACTTCGCGCGCGCAGAGCCGGCAGTTGGTGCGTCATGGCCACGTGCAGGTGAACGGACGCCGCGTGGATATTCCGTCGTTCCTGGTGAAACCTAACGACGTGATTGAAATCCAGGAATCGAGCAAGAAGAATCCGGCGGTATTGCACGCCACTGAAGCCACCGCTCACTCGCCCAGCCCGAACTGGCTGGAAGTGGATCGCGAGAATCTGCGGGCCCGCGTGCTGGGACAGCCCAAGCGCGAAGACCTGGTGCAGATTCAGTTGAACGAGCAGCTCATCGTTGAACTGTATTCGAAATAGGCGAGCTGTATTCGAAGTAGGCGTTCGGAAAATAGAGGAGCCAAGGAATGTTCAAAGGATTTCAGAAACCAAAACGGCTAGTTGCGAATACCGAAACGCTCACCGAGCGTTACGGCATGTTCATCGCGCAGCCGTTCGAGCGCGGATTTGGCTCGACCGTCGGAACCGGGCTGCGGCGCGTGCTGCTGAGCTCGATTGAAGGTGCGGCCATCACGGCAGTACGCATCGACGGCGTGGCCCACGAGTTCAGTCCCATCCCTAGCGTGGTCGAGGACGCAACGGACATCATCCTGAACTTGAAGCAGGTGCCGTTCAAGATGATGGGCGAGGGTACCCGCACCGTGCGGCTGAAGGCGTCAACGCCGGGACCGGTGCTCAGCGGCCAGATCGAAACCGATCAGGATATCGAAGTGCTTGACCGCAACATGCATATCGCCACCATCGGGCCGGGCGGCAAACTCAATATAGAAATGCGCCTGAAGTCGGGGCGCGGCTACGTGGCGGCGGATCGCAATAATGACGAAGATCTCGCGGTCGGCTACATTCCGATCGATTCAGTTCATTCGCCCGTTCGGAAGGTGAACTTCGCGGTCGAGGCGGCTCGCTTGGGTCAGACCACCGATTACGACAAACTGACCATCGAAGTGTGGACCAACGGTGCGATTTCGCCGGCCGACGCTATCGGCCAGGCGGCCAAGCTGCTGAAGGATCACATGGCCATCTTTATCAACTTCGAGGAAGTTGCCGACGCCACCGAAGAGCCGGCCGAGCGCGCCATGAGCCAGATGAACGAGGTGCTGAATCGTTCGGTGGAAGAACTGGAGTTGAGCGTTCGTTCCTATAACTGCCTGAAGAACGCCAATATTCAAACCATCGGCGACCTGGTGCAGAAGTCGGAAGCCGAGATGTTGCGCACCAAGAACTTTGGCCGCAAATCGCTGAACGAGATCAAGGAAATTCTCTCCGGCCTGGGACTGACCTTTGGCATGAAGTTCGACGCGCAGGGCCGCCTGATTTCTCCCAGCGGCACGCCCGCGATGATTGGCACGCCGCTTTCGCCCAGCGAATATAGCATCGACACCGACGTCGAGGACGACGAAGAGGAAGAAGAAGAGGCCAGCCCCGCGGTTGAATAAGCCGGATTACAGGGTGGAAATTATATGAAACACGGAGTATCCGGTTACAAACTCAAGCGCGATGCTGGTTCGCGCAAGGCGCTGCTCAAGGGCCTGGTCACCAGCGTCATCGAACATGAGCGTGTCATTACCACTATCCCCAAGGCCAAGGCCGTGCAGCCGCTGGTGGACAAGATGATTACGCTGGCTAAACGCGACACTCTGCACACGCGACGGCAGGCAGCATCATTTCTCGAAACTCCCGCGGCGGTCCAGAAGTTGTTCGACAAGCTGGGGACCCGCTTCGGCCAACGCAGCGGAGGGTATACGCGCGTCGTTCGCCTGGGCTTTCGCAAGGGCGACGGCGCCGAACAAGCGATGCTCGAGCTGGTTGGTTCGGAGCTCGTCAAACGCGCGACCGAACGTGCCAAGCGGCGCGAGGAACGCATGAACGCGCTTCGCCAGGGCAAGGATGAGGGCGAAGGTCGCGCCGAATAGCGATCCCCAAGTATGAAGGCCCGGCTCACAGGCAACTCGCGAGCCGGGCTTTTTCTATTTCTAGCGTCCTATGCGTGCGTGCTCGCGGCGCTGCTTCCGGTTCTCTCCCTGTGGCTCGATGAGATATACGATCTGATCGTCGCCCGCATGAACAGTCTGACGGATGTCGTGGCGTACGTGCCCCACGTCTCCGGCAACGTTCCTCTTAATTACGTAATCCAGTTCGGGAGCGTACACCTGTTGGGATTCTCGGCCTTCACGGGCCGCCTACCCTCGGCAATCGCCAGCGTGGCCGCGTGTGCCGGTGTCTTCGTCCTGGCGCGAAAGCTGGGCCTGCGCTGGCCGTTGCTTGCGACCGGGATTTTCGCGTTGTTCCCGCTGCAGCTCCGCTACGCGCTGGAAGCACGGCCTTACGAATTGGCGCTGTGCCTCAGCATCTGGGCGACGGTTGTATTCCTGCGTGTGGTAGAGCGGCCGAAATCCGTATTGCGTGGGGCGCTGTACGGGTTGTGCATAGCCGCCGGCCTGTTTACGTTCCCCTACTCGCTGTTCGTTCCTCTGGCGCATCTCGCGTGGGCCGGTTTGGTGTCGTACAGAGCACGGCGATGGCAGCCCTGGATGGCTGCGGTACTCGCGGTAGGAATTGCAGGATTGCTATTCACTCCCTGGTATTGGCATTCCGCCGCATCCTGGCGCACTGCGGTTGCGATCGGCCAGCTCAAGGGGACCATCACTCTTCACGCCGTTCCAATGATCCTGCGGGAACTGGTCGCCGCGGGCTACATCGGTTCCCTGCTGGTGTTGGGCGGCTTCGCCTACGGTTTGAGAAAGCGGAGCGACTGGCCTCTGTGGTTGCTCTATTTGATGGTGCCGATCGTTTGCGCGGTGGCGGCCGACGCGTGGTTCGGCTACTTTCTCGCGATCCGGCAGACGATCTTTGTGCTGACGCCCCTGGCTCTGCTGTTCACCGCAGGAGTGGAAGCACTCCCCCGGCGGCCGGCGACGATTCTAACGGCCGCGCTTCTGATTACGCTCACAGTGGGAAATGTCAGCTTCTTCCGCCGCCCGCGTGAGGACTGGCGCAGCGCCGCAGCCATCTTGGCGAACGAACCGTGTGTGATCTATTCACCGCCGGATTCGCGTCTGCTGTACGCCTTTTTTGTTCCGGATCTCGCGAATCGCCAATGCGCGCCCGGACAGCAGCCGCGGGTAGCACTCGCGGTAAGCCCGTATGAGGCCACGGATTCCGCAGCCAAGCGTCAGCGTCAACTGACGGAATCCGGCTACACAGAGCGCGCCGACTTCAACCCGGCGACGCCGCGCATCGAAATCTATGTTCGGCGTTAAGATTAGTGGCTGGCTTTGTAGTGGGCAGCCAGAAGATCTTCGCCCCAGTCATTCCTGAAATCGCGCCACACGCTGTGGATATGGTTGCCGTTGTCCTGCGTATCGTCAAATTCGATTAAGAACTCAGGAGTCTGCAAGCGGTAGTAATGCTTCTGGCCGGGGCCTTGTTCTACAGGACCAGCCCATGCGAAGAATGCGCTACCTTCCAACCTATGGAACTGGTCGATGCGTTGGGATGCGATCTCCGGCGGAAAATCGTTGGCGTACTCCGCGATCAGCGCCTCCATAGCTGCCTTCTGCGGCGCGGTCATTTTCGAATACGCGAGACCGTTGGGCTGGCCGCTCAGCGCGGCCTTGCGCGTGTTGGTCGTCAGTAAATCTCCGGGCGCTACCTTGTCGACCACGGCGACGGCGCGTTGTTCCCCGGTCAGCGACTCCACCAGTTTGTACCCCAGGTCGTCCTCGCGAGCGAGTGCACGCAAGCCCTTGCGCCGCCCGTCCAGAACCTGAGCCGGGTTCGAGCCGAAGAAGCTGGGTGACGAGGCGATCTTGCCGTCGACGATGGTGTAGTTTAGGCTCACGTGATGGCCCTCGAAACGGTATCCCCAAACGCCGTGTTCGGAGGGCTCACCGAAAATCGAGACGAAATACTTATTGGGATCGCGCTCCAAGTCGCCGTCCTTCTCAAGAATGAAAAGAATCTGTTCCAGACTCCTGATGGTGTGAGCTTTGACGAGTCCTTGTGCGGAGAGCCCGGCGGCTACCAGCGCCTCAGCCAGACTCTGCTGCGTCGGCGTCATTTCACGGAGCGTCAGACCGTGGCGCAGGAAGGGCGTGTAAAGCCAGTGCGTACGTTCGTCCATGTTGTCGAGCGCGAACGAGGTTAGCTTGCGCTGTTCCGGGCTGAGCGACGCCAGATAGTTCTTGGCTGCGTCGACCATGAGCTGGTCAGTATGGATACGCTCGTACGCGGCCGTCAACAAGCCAACCGCGAGCGGAATCAAGAGAGCGTATTTCCAGGCGCGCATATGAATCTCCTTCTTCAACAGGAACATATACCTTCATACAATATATCCTGCCCAGGCGCCACATGCGCGCCCGCCGGGCCCAATGCACAGGTAAGGCGGGCAGCCTGAGAGTGCGCCTCACTGCATCAGCGAATCCCAGCGTGCGCTGGCTTTCTCCCTGATCTTGTCGACGTCGCCCTCCAGCAGCAAATGTTCTCGAGCCAACTCGCGGCCAGCGGTCTCCACCCTCTCTAGATAAGCTTCTTTGCTCGCGTAGCGTTCTTCAATCGAGGGCCGGGGATCACCGGTTTTCTCGCGCTCCGCTTTGGTGCGGGCGAAGGGTATGAAGGAACCAACCATACTCTGGATTTCCTCAGGCGCGCCGATAGAGGCGTCCCGCAGATTCCATCCGGTATAGGTAGCGAGCGGCGCTGCGAGCTCAGGCAAGCGAATGCCGCTGGTTTCATTGCCGTCGCGATCCACCTGCGGAACCAGTGTCGGGAAAGCCTTGCCGACCTTGGGAGGCTCATAGGCGACGATCCCTTTGGTCGCGAAATCGGGACCGAAATCCAGACGTAGAGCGAAGTTCGGTTCGGAAGGAAGACCTACACCGGGAATTTTCGGAAACGCCAGGGCGCCGGGCGCGACCATATTGTCCTTATCGACGCGCGGGATCTGCGAGGCAGGCGGAGTGGTTCCATCCGTGACCCACGAGTTCATCGCCACCAGCAGCGCACGCATCGCGAAGCGATAGTCCTGCGGATTGGCGCGATTCTGTGTGCCATTCTTTTCGGGCTTCGCATTAGCGCCGTGCTGCGTGCCGGCGATGTAATAGATGCGAGTGGTGGGCGGCGGCGCAACGTTCTGTTTCCCGTCGGGGCTGGTGTGGATCAGGCCGGCGTCGCGTCCCCAGTATTCATAGGATCCGTTGGTATAAAAAATGTTCGGCACGACGCCATCTTTCTTTGCTCGCGCCAGCATGCTGTCTGTGATGCCACCGTCGGTTTCCGGCTCGTCGGTGAAGGGGAACAGATCGGTGGGATAAAGAAAATTCATCCAAGTGTGGCCGTCGCGCGAAGGCTGCGCGAAGCGATGATTGAAGCTCCCCCGGCCGGCGCCGGCGACGTGCGCCCATAATCCATCAAAGACCCGGTGGCCTTGTTCGTCGGCATTGAAGCCGTCGTAGAGAAACTTACGCAGAAAGCGCCCGCTTTGCGACGTGCCGAAACCAATGGCTCGCTTCACCTCGCCGTGATCCTTCATATACGAAATGTAATCGCGGATGGCGGCGGGCCCGAGTCCGACCACGGCGGGGTCTTTCGCGGCATAGACCACGTCGTAAATGCGGCCGGGTTCGAAGCCGGCGGCGTATTCGATACCGGTGGCGCTGGTGTTGAACTTCCACTGGGTTCGCGGAATGACGACGCCCGCAGCAGTGGGGTGGTCGCGAACTGTCAATATCGCGGAGGCTTGGTCGGCAACGGCGTAAGGAATCTGCTTCCGATCCGCGAGGGACGCGGTGGTGGCGCGCTTGTCGACAATGATTTCAGCGCGCACTGGTCCCGTGATGCCGCGGATCACGGGGGCGTATAGCTTCATTACGTCGTCGGGAACATCGAACTCCCAACCGACCCAAACTAGCGTATAACCGGATTGGAACAGCAGAGGATCGCCGAGATCGGCAGCGGTATGCGGCGCGACACTCGGCGCGAGGTCGAACATTCCCATCATTCCCTTGCCTCCGCGATTGGAGATTTCGAGCAGCGCGGTGCCGTTGCTCTTGGCGGGATCTTTCGGCTTCAGCACATAGAGATCGGAGGAGAATTCGACCAGCCCTTGCGCGTTGCGCGGAGCTTTGTCCAGGTCGATAATGATCCCATTGTGGGGAAGCTTGGGATCGACGGCAAAATACACTTTCCCGATGATTTCTTCATAGTTCACCAGGGCCAGATCATGGCGCTGGGTAATCTCGACGCGCGTAACGCCAGCATAAGCCAGCGCGGAGATGAGCAGCAGAGCAAAGCGACGTGGCATGAACACATTCTACAGCGAACTCTATCCCGCGGGAGCTCTTCCCGGGTGGCCTGGGTCTGCGGCGTGGAAGGGCCCGTACGATATGATGGGCTAGCGTGAGCAATCGGCAGCACCTGATTCCGGCTCTAGAACGTCTGAACACAGCGGTGGTGGCCTGCGTCGGCGACCTGATGCTGGACCGTTTCGTCTACGGTGAGGCACAGCGCATTTCGCCGGAAGCTCCGATCCCGGTGTTGAACATTCAATCACAGCAGTCCATGTTGGGCGGACTTGGAAACGTGGTGCGGAATCTGGGCGCCTTGGGCTCCACCATCCGGCTGTTTTCGATCACCGGCGAGGATGCGGCCGCGGCGGAAATCACAGAACTGCTCAAGGCAATTCCCGACTGCCAAGACTGGATATTGAGAGAAGGGTCACGGAAGACTCCCGTGAAGATCCGCTACATCGCTCACAGCCAGCAGTTGTTGCGGGCCGATCACGAAACCACGGATGGCGCAGGGCCGGAAGTGTTTGCACGGCTCTTGGAGCATTTTCAGGAACACGTGGCTGAGTGCTCCGTGGTGTTTTTGTCGGACTACGCCAAGGGCGTGCTCAAAGGCTCGCACTCGAGCGAATTTATTCGGGTGGCGCGCGCCGCCCGAAAGCCAGTGGTGGTTGATCCGAAGGGGCATGATTTTGAGCGTTATCAGAATGCCACGTTGATCAAACCCAATCTCAAGGAATTGGCGGAGGCCACCGGGATGGCCACCGCAAACGTGGACGCGCAGGAGAGCGCCGCCCGCGTGTTGTTAGAGCGGGCCGGCGCAGAATTTCTGCTGGTGACGCGGGGTCAGGCGGGCATGCTACTGGTTCCGAAAATCGGCGCCCGCGCGGAGTTTCCTGCACTCGCTCACGAAGTCTACGATGTTTCGGGAGCCGGCGATACTGTGGCTGCGGTGCTGGCGGCGTCATTAGGCTCCGGTGCCGGTATCACGGAGGCCGTGGAACTGGCCAACATCGCGGCCGGCATCGTGGTTGGGAAGGTGGGTACAGCGGTTGCGGAACGCTCGGAAATCGTCGACGAAATCGAACGGGGATCGACTGCGGCTGTGGGCGGGAAAATTCTTCGGCTTGCCGAAGCGGTCGAACGCGTCCGCTGGTGGCAACGCATGGGCCGCCGGGTTGGTTTCGTGCATGAAAGCTTCAACCCGTTCACCACTCGGCATCTGGAATCGCTGGAACAGGCGCGGTCCCAGTGCGACCGTCTGGTGGTCGCTCTGACACAGCCGGACAGTGAGAAACACGGGCGGGCACTCTTGCTAGCATCGCTCGCTTTTGTGGATGGAGTGGTGATTTGCGATTCTCGCTCTGTCGTACAGGTAGTGGAGGCGCTGGGGCCCGACCTTCAAATGCAACTTCCCAGTGCTGCGGCCGGGGCGGAAGAAGCGACCCTGTTTGAAGCCGCGCCGCGCCGATGACCGCCAGGGATAAAATACTCTCCGCGGGGCAGGTCGATTCCTGGATTGAGGCTGAGCGCGGCGCTGGACGGCGCATCGGCTTCACCTGCGGCGCCTTCGACGTCATGCACGCGGGCCACGCCGACTACCTGGCCCAGGCAAGGGCGCGCTGCGACCGGCTGCTGGTCGCAGTCAACAGCGATGAATCCATCGGGCGTTATAAGAACCCATTGCGCCCAGTCAATCCCTGGAATGAGCGCGCCTTTGTGGTGGCGGCGCTGGCGTCCACCGATTGCGTCACGATTCTGAAAGAGGACCGTCCGTTAACGCTGATCGAGCGCTGGAAGCCGGATCTGTATATCAAGGGCGGCGATTATTCCGCGTCCGCACTGCGATCGAGTTCCGCTGTCGCGGCGTATGGCGGCGAGTCCATCGTCATTTCTTCGGAATTCCCCTCCACCAGCACCTCGGCCATGTTCGAGCGGATTCAGGCGCTGGCATTGCACGAGCCGCCGCTTCCCGCTCATCCAAGCCGAGCAAAGGGGCTGGTGCTTGTGGATCGCGACGGGACCCTGGTGAAAGATGCCACCTTCGATCCCAGCCAAGTGGAATTGCTGCCCGGCGTTGCCAACTCGCTGAAGCGCCTGCAGGACGCCGGTTACCTGCTATGCATTGTGAGCAACCAGCAAGGCATCGGCCTGGGTTATTTTGGCTATCGCGATTTCATCGACGGGAACCGCAAATTACTGCGGGTGCTCGGCGGCGAGGGGATCGCAATCCGCAAGATCTATTTTTGCCCGCATTCGTTGGGCGAGTTCTGCGATTGCCGCAAGCCGGCGCCCGGATTAATTCTGAAAGCGCTGCGCGATCTAAACGCGAAAGCGGAAAGCACCTTTATCATTGGAGATTCCGCAGCGGATATGGAGGCGGCACTCGCGGCAGGATGCAGCGGGCTGTATGTCGGTCCGAATCACGCTCGTTATCGGGCGATCACTTTCTCTGAGGCTGCCGAGACCATTTTGATTCGCGTCACGTGAGGACCGGCGCCGGTAAGTGCTACTCGCAGCACGGGAGCCGCTTCCCGCTGTCCATACATTCTTGAACGCCAGCTCCATTCGCCCTCAGTTTCGAGCCTCGCTTCGGCGTCCGTTGGAATGACGAACTCGGTCGAGGAACCGATGCGGTAGGTGCCTGGTGTAACCAGTTCAACGCTGGCGCCGAAATGCCAGAACTGTTCGAGGGGGGCGGGCGCTTGGATGTTGTCGACAATAACGAGAGCGTCCGCTTCCAGCTCGAAGCGGCGTCGGTGAGTGAATCCGCGCGCGACACATTCCGCTTCCAGAAAGTGTTCACCGCGTTCAATGACCCGCGCCTGGGGTTTGTCGGCCCAGCGAAAGGGACCTGCGGGCGTGGCCTGGTCGAGCCCACCGGCGCGAACGGTGTTGTGCGCTGCGCTCGAACGGAAGCGGTCGCGCGCCGCGGGATCGCCCAGGTAAGTGAAAGTTCCGGAATCGATCAGAAGCTCTTCCTGTCCGATCCGCAGCACCACGCCGAGAGTGTCGGAGTGACTGTGCCCGCCAGAGCCCGGTCCGAAGGGGCCGGCATCCGCGATCAGATGCAGATTGCCGCGCGTGACGATCCACAGCCCGCTGTCGGGAAAAAATGCAGAAGCGGGAGGCGCACCGCACCCGGTTTCTTGAAGCGCCGATTCGCCTAACCACCAAGCGGCTTGTGGATGAAGATCGGCTGTGGCGCGGGGCCAGTCGATCTGCGAGAGCATTACCGCGCACGTTGCGAGCGTCGCGCGGCCAAATTGCGGGCCGATGCCGTAAGGGTGAAAGAAGCGGCCGCCGTCGTCGTCGCCGAGCAGTGGGATCTCCCGCTGCGGGCCGAGCAGGGCATGCAGGAAAGCGCCCATGCGAGCCACCTTTTCGGGCACCGCCTCGCGGGCGATCGCATAGTGGGCCAGAAACATATCCAGCGCGTATACGTGATAGTAAGTGGATTGCTCAAAGTGGCTGCCGTCGTTGCGAACCTGAGAGTCTAGCTGCTGCCGGGTCACGGCCGTTCCCAAATCGCGCCAATGCGGGGATCGCGGAAATTGGGGAAACAGGCGGCCCAGCGCATCCAGCACCACCGCCTCGCCGAGCAGATGCGTGTTGGGCGAAAAATAATACGAGAAATTGTGTTCGAGATAACACCCATGCTGATAGAGAGCCCTCAGGAGATCGCGGCGGGCGGTAACCGTGAGGGCTCCTCCCACGAGGTGCCATACCCAGATCCACGACCACGCACGAAACGCGATTTCGAGCGCGCTGCACCAGTTGATACCGCGCCACGGCGGATTGGCGGCGTACCAACTGGAGAGGAGCGCTTCGATGCAATCCAGAAACTCGCGCCGCCCCGTGAGCCTCCAGGCCTGCGCCATCGCCACCAGGTATTGATGGCGGTTCAGCTCCCAGATCACTTTGTGATCGCCGACAACGGCGCCATCCAGATACGGCACACGGCGAAAGTAGGCCGTGCCCGACGCCTTGCCGGAAACAATATCGCGCCGCCACTCAGGCGAGATTCCGTAATTCTGAAGGGTTCCGAGCAAGAGATAGCGCCCCTCGATGGCCTGCTCCGCGATCTTCTCTACCTCCTTGGCGAAACCACTGCCGCGCAAGAGATCCACGACCGCGGCGGGCTCCGGCAGGCCGGGCAGTGGAGATGGCGGCTCCGCAAAATCGCGCGGCAAATCCGGCGGCGAAACCCAGGAACGAAGGTTCACCGCTTCCTGACCCAAGCGGAAGCGAATCTCGGCTGCGCTACGCACGAAGTTCAATTATCCGATAGCGCATAACGACTATGCCTTACGAAGTCTCAACTTTGAGCAGTCCGTAATCCGTCGATAGCATCCGCTCGCTGGCACTAGGGCTTCCGTGCGACACAAGAACCACCGGCACAGAGCCGCCATACGACAGTATCCGGCCGCCACCTATAGGGTGAACGCTCCCAACCAACCAGACGTGCCCCTACTTGCGTTCCGGCCCTCGCCGGTGGCTCTTACGGACGGATTGCGGGCAGTGGCTGACCGCATCACCGCATAACGAGCACGCCACCAAGCCGGTAGACTATAGAAACAACATGAAGCACAACTTGCGGCAGCCGGAGGGAGGCCGCGTAAAAATGACGCCGCTCCCGGCGAGCTTGCGGGGATCGCTCAAGAGGACCCACCTACCAGGACTGGATGGCCTTCGGGCGGTAGCCGCATTTTCCGTAGTCTTCTATCATGCCGGCGTGCCGTTCATTTCCGGCGGGGTCGGCGTTCTCGTGTTTTTCGTGTTGAGCGGCTTTCTCATCACCTGGCTGCTGCTCAAGGAGAACGACCAAACCGGAGGAGTCTCGCTGCGTGATTTTTATACCCGCCGAGCTCTGCGCATTTTCCCGGCGTTTTATTGCTATAGCGGCCTCGTGCTGGCTCTCGCCCTGGTCCGCCATCGCGCTGTCCTATGGCCGCAAGCGGTGGCCTCGCTGCTGTACGTCAACGATTACTATCAGGCGCTGAACGGCGATCCGAACACGGCTTTCAGCCACACTTGGTCGCTGGCCATCGAGGAGCAATTCTACTTACTGTGGCCCGCCCTGTTCCTCATGCTACGCTCCGACTACCAGCGGCTCGCGCGGTTCCTGGCGGTGGCGATAGGAGTGCTGTGGCTATACCGAGCCGTGCTGGTGCTGGTGGTCAAGGTCCATCAGGGCTACATCTACGAAGCCTTCGATACCCGGGCAGACCATCTACTCATTGGCTGCTTGCTCGCCGTGATCCTACGGACAGGATTGTTTTCACGCTTCTGGGAGTGGATCTCTGCGCGTCCCTGGACCGCGTTTGGCTCGGCGGGCATGTTGGCGGCATCGAGCGTCGCTGAAGTGCGCTATGGCGCCGATTACCGGGACACCATCAGCTTTATCGCCAACCCCTTGCTGGCAGCGCTCCTGATCGGGCAGATGATCGCTTTCAGTGGAACTTCGGTGTGGAACTGGATGAACTGGCCGTGGGTGCGGTACCTGGGGCGCATCTCCTATTCGATATACCTGTACCAGCAGGTACTCATCGACATCCCCAAAAAGTTTCTCGGCGGCCGACCCATGCTAGTGCAACTGGCGGCCACAATGATCCTGGTCACGATCGCAGCCAGCTTTTCTTATTTCGTTATCGAAAAGCCCTTCTTGAGGCTCAAGGCCCGATTTTCACCGGTCGCGCCGCCGGTCGCCGCGTAGCGTAGAGGACAAGACGGCTGTCGGGCACCTGGGCGAACGCGCCGATCAAGATGGTCAGGCCCTTCTCAGGGCGCGGTTCCGGCGATCGCCGCCCCAAAAAAAGAGCGGGTAAGAATTATTTGTGAGAACTGGAATGGAGATAATGCACGATTCGCGTGGGCTGATTTTCGACATAGGTCTCCACACGGGGGAAGATTCTGCGTACTACCTGCATTTGGGCTACTCCGTAGTTGGCGTAGAAGCCAACCCGCTCCTGGCCGCCGATTGTGCCGTTCGATTCGAGCGGGAGATCGCCGAGGGGCGCATGAAGATTCTCAATGCCGGTGTTCTAGCCACGCCCGACGAATTTGTCTTTTACCGGAACCTTACCGATGACGGGCATTCTTCGTTCAAGGTCGAAATGGGCACCCGCGGCGGAAAATTCGAGGAAATGAGTGTTTTGTGCGTAACGGTCGACCAACTGATTAGGGAGCATGGCAAGCCGCTTTTCATGAAAATCGACACGGAGGGGGCGGACTTGCAGGTCCTCGGCTCGCTGAAAGCGGAAACCGCGCCCTTCTACCTAAGCAGCGAACTGAGCAACTTCACGGACCCTATTCTGGAACGGCTCGTTGATCTCGGATACGCGGGTTTCAAGTTCGTGAATGGCGCTACCGTCACACCACGCCGATATTCGACCACAACATCGGCTGGCGACTGCTCCGCAAGATGGGTGTGTTTTTTCCGTCCGTGCGAAACACGATTAGATCCCAGGAACGCTTCAGGCCAAAGAAAGAGGAATGGGAGCCAGTTGAAAAATATAGCCCCGATGGCTATGCTTTCTCGCTATATAGCTCTGGGCCCTTTGGCGAACAGGCAGCCGGAGAATGGCTCTCGGCGTCCGCTGCCCAGCGATGGCTCGGGGCACTCGGCAAGCAATACCGAAGGGCAGGGAAAGAAGAGGAGCTTTGGTACGATCTCCATGCGCGGAGAGGTGACTCATGAAAAGCAGTCGAAGGCGTCGTCACTCACCGACTAATCCAGAAATGACCGATAAAGCTTCTGGATACGCTGCACCGACGCGTCCCGGTTATAATTTTCGCGTACAAGAGTGAGCCCGCTCTCGCTCAGTTGCTTGCGCAGGGATTCCGAGCCGATCAGTGCACGCAGTTGGCTCGCCAAGTCTTCTACGTTCTCGACAGTGAACAGTAACCCGGTATCTCCGTCCCGCACTAGTTCCGGATTTCCGCCAACGCGCGAAGCAACCACCGCGCAGCCGCTCGCCATCGCTTCGAGCAGCGAATTCGATAACGCTTCGGAAAGTGACGGCAGGACAAAGATGTCGATCTCGCGCAGCCACTCGCGCACGTCCCCGACGGCCGGTTGGAACACGCACTGCTGTTCGAGGCCGCGTTCCCGCACCCTCTGTTGCAGAGGCGCGAGCATGGTTCCATCGCCAACAATGAGTAGCTTCAGGCCGGGGGCGCTGTCGCGCACCTGGGCGAACGCGTCGATCAACGTGGTCAGGCCCTTTTCAGGCCGCAAGGCGCATACCACGCCGACGACCAGCGATGCGTCGGCGATGGGTTGCGGACGAAGCGCGGGCATTGGGCGGTAATGCTCGACGTCGATCCAATTGGGGCAGACATGCAGCAGTTCCGGCCGTGCGCCTTCGTCCTCGATCATGTGAACCCGCATGGCCTCGCAATTCACCACGATGCCGTGTGCCAGGCGATCCGTAAAGCGCGCCAGGCGGTGGTAGCGAGGCTGCAGGTTCCGGTATGCCCGCTGGCTCGATAGCACGGCGGGCACCCCCCAAGCCCGGGCTACGGGCACCCCGAAGCAGGTCAACGGCAGGTCGAAGGTGTGTACCAGTTGGATGCGGTGGCGGCGGAGGTACCGGCCCATCTGCCAGGCGCCTTCGAGCGCATTGAACGCCATGAAGGAGCGCACCGGAAGCGCCAGAATCGGAATGCCGGCACGGCGCAGTTCCTGGGCTCGGAATCCGTCTTCCAGAAAGCATCCGACGTGCGCTTCAAATTCAGATTTATCCAACGCCTGGGCCAGTTCCGCCATCTGCCGCTCGCTGCCTCCCAGGCCTAATTCGCGAACCATCAGGAGCACCGGCTTCGGCGGGGTTGCGGGCATCAGAGACGAATCGTCCCGAGCGTCGTCGTGCGTCCGCACGCTACAATTGCTTGTTGAATTCCACCGCGCCTCTTCGTCTCGCCTACTTGGTGAGCCAGTACCCAGCCATAACACACACATTTATTTTAAGGGAAATCAGAAAACTGCGAGCGCTGGGCTGCGACGTGCAAGTGGTGTCAGTCCGCGGATCGGACCGGCCGCCGGCGAAACTGAGCGCCGAGGAACGCGAAGAATACCAGCGGACGCTGGTGATTTTCGAAGCGGGTGTCGCCGGTCTCGCAGGGGCTCACATCAGAACCTTAATCTCCCGCCCAGTGAGATATTTGACCGGGTTGCTGTACGCGGTGCGGCTGGCAAAGTGGAACCTTCGTCAGACCTTCCTGAACCTTATGTATTTCGGCGAAGCGGTGGTTGCCGGCTCCTGGATCTGGTCCCGCGGCTTGACTCACGTGCACTCTCATTTCGCTTCCACGCTGGAGTTGTTCGTGGCGTGCGTTTTCCCGATTACCTTTTCCGCCACAATACACGGACCCGATGAGTTCAACGATGTCACGGGATTTTACATCGCCGAAAAAGTAGCGCGGGCGAAATTCCTATGCGGGATCAGCCACTATGCTGGTAGTCAACTAATGAAGGCGTCCGATCCCCAGCATTGGCACAAGCTCGAAGGGTCGCCGCTGGGCGTGGACCCGAGCGTGTTTCTGCCGCGGCCCCATCGCGAAAATCCGGAACGCTTCGAGATTCTTTGCGTGGGCCGTTTGGCGCCGGCCAAAGGCCACCACATTCTGTTAGCCGCAATCAAACAGTTAGTCCGCCAGGGACGCACCTCCCTGCGGCTGCGGTTGGTCGGCGATGGACCGGCGCGGCCCAGTCTCGAACATGCGATTCGCGAATTCGATTTGGGAAATCATGTGCGTCTGGAAGGTTCCTGCAATCAGGATCGGGTGCGGGAAATGTACCGCGAGACCGATGTGTTCGCGCTCACCAGCTTCGCCGAGGGCGTGCCGGTGGTGTTGATGGAAGCCATGGCGATGGAGATTCCTTGTCTCGCGACCTGGATCACCGGCGTGCCCGAACTCATCCGGCACGGTGTTGACGGCTGGCTGGTTGCTCCCGGCGACGCCGAGCAGGCGGCCCAGGCGCTGGCCGATCTGATGGACCAGCCTGAGTTGCGCCAGCGGTTGGGGAAGTCCGGCCGCGCACGGGTTATGGAAAAGTACGACTTGGAGCGGAATGTTGTGCGCCTTGCAGAGATCTTCCAGCGTCGTCTGGCGAGTGCATGAGAAGGCTCTTGGTAAAATAGCTCATGGCTGAATCCTCCGCTGACTTGTCCCAAGCGCTTGATCCTGCAATTGGGACCGGGAATTGGAAGGCCTACACGCTTCCGATGGAGCCCATTTACAGCGCTGCGGAGCAGTGGAAGCACCGCTTGGAAGGCGTCGAGAAACCCTGGCTCTGCTGGAACGTCAGCCCGCGCTGGTCGGTTCTGCAACAGAAACTGGTACGGCATGTCGGCTGGACTCCCGTGGTGGGCTTCGACCCGCGCGCCGGCGCGCCGCCAGTGATTCCTGAAGCGATCCTCATCGATTTTAACGCGACCTTTCAGTTCCCGGTGATGTGGCCGCACTTCCCGCTGGAGTTTATGTTCCTGTGGGCTCCGCGGCTGGCTTTTTGGCATGCGGATCTGCTCTGCCGATTCTCGGTGTTGGAAAAATTAGCGGCTATGTTCGCGTCCATTCCCGCCGGGAGCATGGCTGCGGTTCTCGACAAAGGCGGTTTGCGCAATACCTTGAACTTCAAATCGCACCGCTACTGGGAACTATGCGGGTGCACCACGGCCGAAGCCAGCGCGGACCAGTTCCAGAAGGGCGCTGGGTGGTGGCGCTGCTGGGAACAGCATCGCAGTTGTACCGACCCGGCGGAACGCGCTCGCAGGAGTAGCTATTCCTACGATAGCGGCGTCGGCATTTTGTACTGGAAGAATGAGTATCGCGGCTCGGTGACCGATGTCGGCCTCCGGCTCGTCAACGAGGGGCATTGCAGCGAAATCACTTCCAAAAGTTATATCGCGGGGCCGGATCATGGCAGCCCGCGGCGCAACCTGGCTTTGGAACTAGATCAGAATTACTCGCTGGATGAAGTGGCGCAACGGCTGGGGATCGCGTCGCTGCTCGACGGCTAGCCAATCTGGCCTAGCCGCGCGCGCTCCAGAATCTGCTCGAAACGCTCGACCGCTGCTTCCCAGGAGGCATTGGCTATGACCCAGTCACGAGCAGCAGCCCCGAGTTGCCGGCGTTCAGCGTCGTCGGCCAAAAGCCGGCTGCACTCGTCTGCGAAATCTTCCGGCCGGTCGGCCAGCCGGATCTGATCGGGATGGCGAACTGGCAAACCCTCGGCTCCGACGGCTGTCGAAACCACGGGAACGCCGGCGGCCATCGCTTCGTAAATCTTCAGGCGGGTGCCTCCGCCGATTCGCAAGGGAACGATAGAAACTCGCGAACCCCAGAGATACGGCCGGACGTCAGGCACCGTGCCGGTAACGTGGATGCTGGAGTCGGCATCGGCCAGGTGCCGAATCTCAGGCGTGGGAGCGCGCCCGACAATCCCCAAAGTGCAGCCTGGATGGCGGGAGCGCAGGCGGGGCCAAATGTTCTCCACAAAAAACCGCATGCCGTCGATATTGGGAATCCAATTCATGGCGCCTATGAAAATTAAGTCGCGGTAGGGCGCCGGGTCCTTGGGAGGCGCGAAGTAGTCGCAATCGACTCCGGTGGGAACCGCCGAGACGTTTTTGGATAAGCCAAACAACTCGCGCGTGGTTTCGGAATCGGTCTCAGAAACGGTGACTATTTGAAGGGCGCGCTGACAGATCGCGTTTTCGTAGCGGAACATCCGCTGAGCCTGCGCCCGGAAAAATACTCGCTCGGCCCAGAGCCGAGCGTTTTGCGAGTGACGCCGCCAGATCACCGTTTCAACGTTGTGCTGGAAAAGAACGCTACGGTCCATGCCCGGGATGTTCTGCGCGGGGAAAACGAAATCACACACCACGCTGTCGAAGTTGTGCCGTGCGACAAGTTCGCGCACCTTGTTCTCCATGTCGCCTGAGCGGTATCGCGATACCGACAGCGGCAGCGGAGAAAACATCGAGCCGGCGAGCTGTCCTAAAAATCTGAGCGAACGGCGCGGCGGGACTTTGTGTTGGATCGGATACGCATAGGAGGAATATTCGGAGGCGCGCCGTGGACCTTCCTCCATGCCGGGCTGCGTGAAGCCCACATAGTGGACTTCGTGGCGGCGATGTAGCCGCCGCAGCATTTCCAAAGTACGGATCTGGCCTCCGCGCTCTGTGGGGTGCAGGAAATCTACTTTAACCCAGAGAATCTTCATCAGGCGGGCGCGAGCACGGCTTCGCTCGGCTGCCATTCATCCTGCTTGCCGAGCAGGAACAGGTCACCCCAAATCTGCAGGTTCAGAAGATTCCACAAGCGGTCTGTGCCGTCCTCCTGGCCGGACTGATGGCGCTGGATGAGCCGGTCGATTTCGCGGCAGTCCAGGTGCGCCGCCAGCAGGCGGTTAGGGTCGCGCAACAAGGCGTAGAAGCGGTTCGCGCGCGGGTCCAGCAGCCACTGCTTGAGGGGCGTGGGGAAGCCCATCTTCTTGCGGT